>NZ_JBWXVC010000004.1:0-187496 GCF_059901175.1 Fructilactobacillus sp. X3R5C2 | reverse complement strand
ACGACGTTACCACAAACTGGTCAAAGTTCTGATAGCTTCTTAAGCCTGATCGGAACCATGCTTCTGTCACTTCTCAGTTTCTTTGGCTTAGAGAAATGGTTTAAAGACCGAAAAGAAACCAAGTAAGTTTGTGATTTAAAGATTAAGCGAGATTAATAAGTTTAAAGGCTAACATCCATTTTGGGTGTTAGCCTTTTTATAAATTCATACTTTCAAGGACTCATACCGATATTTAATCTGTGTGAGTCTTTTTTTCTTACCGGAAATGTGTTTGGTATTAAACCATTTACCATATTTCTGAAATGTTTGCTTTAATGTTAAAAGAATATTTAGTCATAATAAAAAGCTCCAAATCAGTTAGTTTTTACCTAACCATTTTGGAGCCTATTAATGTCTAAAAATTACAGAGCACTTCATAAATTAATAAAATGTTTTTTAATGACAAATTATTAGTCAACGTTTTCACGTCGAACCACACAGGTACCTTCAGGAACTTCGAAATCTTTTTGAATCAAAGTTAATTTTCCGGTATCGGCGTCTCGTGAGTAAAGAGTAGCATTGTCACTGTTTTGGTTAGCAACGATAAACATTGATTCATCGGCACTAAAGTTAAAGTCGCGAGGGAATTCACCTTCACTTGAAATCAATTGAATTCGTTTTAAATCACCATTTGGTTTAATCTTAAAGACCGCAATTGAATCGTTACCACGGTTTGAGACATAGACAAAGCGGTTGTCCTTTGAAACTTTGATTCCAGCAGCACCGTTGTGACTTTCCCAATCGTCAGGAATGGTTGAAACAATTTGTTGAATCGTGAATAATCCAGCCTCTTCGTTGTAGTCAATCACAGCAACTTTACTGCTTAGTTCACCAACAAGGTAACCCTTGCCAGTTCCTGGAACAAAAGTAATGTTTCGTGGTCCAAAGCCAGGGTGAGCGTTGACTTCGCTGACTAAGTTTAATTTACCTTGATCAGAAACATCATAGAGGTAGACGCGGTCAAGACCAAGGTCACACACTACCAGTCGATTATCAGGAGTTAGATTGGCATAATGAGGGTGTGGTCCGTCGGCCTGCTCAGGAAGTGGCCCAGGAATTCCATTATCTTGGGCACGATCGGTAAGCTTTAAAGTGCCATCTTCTTGGATTTTGTAAACGCTGGCGTGTCCCATGTGGTAGTTGGCGGTAAAGACAAATTGGCGTCTTTCGTCAATGGAAACAAAGGCGGCTGAAGTACCTTTTTCGATGCATTCCTGCATTTCTTTAGCTGGGATGGTTTTACCATCGAAAGTTGCTACTCCACCACGGAGTTCTGGTTCGTCCATATTACGATCAACGGCGTAGATCTTGTGGGCTTTTGACTCGGCAAGATATGTAGGACTCCCAATCTCGGCTACTAATTGAGTATTTTGTAATCTTTTTTTGTCGGTATCTAACTCGATTTGGTAGATCCCCTGGCTAGCATTAATGGTGTAAGTTCCAATTAAATATTTTTCAATCATGATCTCAATTCCCTCCTAATATATACAGTTTCATTTTGCCACAAAAGTGATCCTTTTGCAGTCGAAATGTATTTTTATTTATTCAAGTTTCAAATTTTATGGATGGCAAAAGTAGTAATCGTGACGGAAATGAAATTAGTTTAGTAAATCCTATTGACGTGTCACGTGAGCGGTGTAAACTATTGGAAATTTCACCTATCAATTACTCGTGAAATTATCAACAGGCTTGGAGGGATGAAAATGGGAAGCAAGGCAAAATTTGTTAACTCACCAAACGAACTTTTTGCTGGTTCGTTTGGCATCGAGATCGAGGAGGAACGGGTTGATCTGAATCGTGACAGTCTCTCTCGCTACGCTCACAGACGTAAACTAGGTGATCGACGAGGGAAAACCCACTTTCAGACTGACTTTGCCGAGTGTATGGAAGAATTGGTTACGGATAAACACACGACCACCAAAGGAGTGCTCCTACAAATGCGATCACTTCAGTCTATTCTTCATGGAACACTAGAACCAAGTGAGATTATTTGGCCGATGTCGATGCCACCCAAACTTGATGAAGATGATGTTAATTTTGTAAGAAAGACGTTTAAGCGTTTTTGGATGGATGATTATCGCAAATGGCTCGTGAGACGCTACGGAATTTTTCGTCAAATCATGTGTGGCATTCATTTTAACTATTCACCCAGTGCTCAAATTATTGAGATTTTTCAACGAAATTATTCTATTGATAGTCAGAAAGGGGCACAGTCAGAGCTGTTGTTTCAAATTGCTCAACAATTGGTAGGATATCGTTGGCTTTTAACGTACCTTTTTGGGGCCAGCCCGCTATCAGAAAATCCAGAAGATCACTTATTCGGTGCTGAAAAAAAGATTGTCCCAGTCCGTTCTTTACGTTCCAGTCAATACGGATACGAAAACTTGGATAATATCCATGTTTCTTACGCTAGTTTGAGTCAATACGTAAACAATTTGCAGCATGAGGTTAATTCCCACAAATTATTTTCCGAGAGCGAGTTTTATGGTCCGGTGCGTTTAAAGGCTAAAGATGGGATTAATTCTGTTAAGGAAGAGGGATTCGACTATCTTGAACTTCGGACCCTTGATCTTGATCCATTTGACTTTTTAGAAATTAATTTAAAAACTTTAAATTTCATCCATCTTATAATAGTTGACGGGATCGTTAATCCTCAGAAATGGACTGACGAAAGTTTAAATGAAGCAAAAGATCAAAATAATCGGGTCGCTTTACAACATCCAACTGCTCCGTTACCACCATCTTTACAGAGTAAGACTTATCGGGTCTTGGATCAGCTTGATGAATTAATTGAACATGCTCCTAATGATTTAAAACCAGAGCTAGTTCAAGCTAATGAGGCCGCTAGAAATAAGGTTGATAATCCAAACTTGACACCATCCGCAAAACTAATGAAATATGCTGAGAATCGCTCATTAATGAATTTTGGAATTCAGCGCGGTGGGCAACTAAAAAAAGAGTATGAAAATCAGAGCCTTGAGGATGCTTTTCCTGGGGTTCAACCAGATACAGTTAATCAATACATTGAGAAACAAAAGGGAGTTTAATGAGTATTCGTTAACTCTCTTTTTTGAATCATCCCGAGACTATATAAATGACACACCCGGTATGTTATACTTATAAGAGTTTGGAGGTATCAAAATGGCAGATAACGAACAATTTGTGATTATCACGGGCATGAGTGGAGCAGGTAAGACACTGGCCATGCAAACATGTGAAGATTTAGGATACTTTTGCGTTGATAATATCCCACCTTCTTTAATTCCGAAGTTCATGGAATTGGTTCACACTTCTAGTGAAATTAAGAAGGTTGCTTTAGTAATTGATTTAAGGGCTCCAGCCTCATACCACGAAATTGTTGATACCTTGGTTAATATGTCTAACGACAAAGACACTGAGGATCAGGTGATTTTTCTCGATGCCTCTGACGAAAAATTAGTGTCTCGATATAAAGAAAGCCGGAGAACCCATCCCTTAGCACGAAAAGGGCGGGTAGTTGATGGAATTGAAAAAGAACGAAAATTAATGAAAAGGGTCAAAGACTCTGCTGATCTTGTTATTAATACAAGTGATTTGACCCCACAGGAATTACGTGAGGAAATCATTCATAAGTTTAAGCTCTCTCATTCAGAGCCATTTCACGTTGAATTAATGTCATTTGGATTTAAATATGGGCTTCCAATCGATGCTGACATTATTTTGGATGTGCGTTTTTTAAAGAATCCATTTTATGTGGTTAAGTTAAGAAGTAAGACTGGAAAAGATCAAGATGTTTATGACTACGTTATGAACCAAGATGAAGCTAATGAATTTTATGAAAAAGTCTTTGACCTCGTTAAATTTACGTTACCTAAATTTAAAAAAGAAGGAAAATCGACTGTCACCATGGCAATCGGTTGTACTGGCGGTCAACATCGTTCGGTTGCAATGGTTGAACGATTGGCTAAGGATATCAAGGATCAACTTGGATATCCAGTTAATGTCACTCACAGGGACATTAACCGTCACAAAGGGGTTAAATAAATGATTGATAAAGTAGGTAAAAGAATCGGACGTCCTAAAATGGTTGTAATTGGGGGAGGAACCGGTTTACCTGTAATTTTAAAAAGTTTAAAAAAGCGTGATGTTGATATTACCGCTGTTGTCACGGTGGCTGATGATGGGGGGTCATCAGGGATCCTTAGAAACTACATTAATGTTTTGCCACCGGGAGATATTCGCAATGTTATAGTGGCACTTTCGACGTTGCCTCAGATTGATTTGGATATCTTTCAGTATCGCTTTGAATCTTCCGACAAGTTTCTTGCTGGGCATGCCATTGGCAATTTAGTAATTGCGGCGCTTTCTGAAATGAGCGGCGGCTTTTTTGATGCCATCCAAAAATTGACCGACATTATGAAGGTCGATGGGCATGTGTATCCGGTGTGTGATGAAAGTCTAGAACTACACGCTGAGTTTTCCGACGGGACGACCATGTCTGGAGAATCTGAAATTACCAATTCTGACAAAATGATTAAAAAAGTGTGGGTTGAATCTACTGATGGCAATAAGAAGCCAGAGGCAGTTCCAAGTGTGATCAATGCGATCATGAACGCTGACCAAATTGTTTTGGGACCGGGAAGCTTGTTTACCAGTATCTTACCCAACCTGATGGTTGATAATGTTGGCAAAGCGGTTACTGAGACCGATGCGGAAGTTGTTTATATTTGTAATATCATGACTCAGAAGGGTGAAACCGATAATTTCACTGACGCTGATCATGTCCAGGTTTTAAATCGTCATTTGAAAACTAATTTTATCGATACCGTTTTGGTTAACAATAAAAAAGTCCCAGCAAGTTATATTGATCATCAACGCTGGGGTGATGAAGCTCAACCAGTGAAATCTGATTTTAAGGGTTTAAAGAAACAAGGTTGTCGGGTAATCTCTTCTGATTTTCTTGAATTAAGAGACCACGGAGCTTTTCATAATGGATTACTAGTGTCCGATGAACTGATTCGTTTATTAGGACAACCTAAAATTCGCCATTAGGGGATGATTAGATGTCATATGCTAGTGACGTCAAAAAAGAATTAACTAACCTAGAAGTCCATCGAGCTAACGCAAAAGCAGAACTGATGGCATTGATTCGAATGAATGGAACACTTAAAATATCCGAAAAACACCTGGTGTTAGATGTTCAGTCCGAAAATCCAGCAATTGCTAGACGACTGTATCAACTTTTACTTCAGTTTTATCACGTTGAAGGAGAAGTTCTGGTTCGAAAAAAGATGAAACTAAAAAAGAACAATCTATACGTGGTGCGTTTGAATCATCATGTAAGAGCAATCTTGGATGATTTGGGCATTTTGGATGGAAACAAGATTATTGAACGGGTGCCATTAGAGTTACTTAAAGATGATGGGCAGGTTCGTTCTTACTTACGTGGTGCATTCCTAGCGGGGGGATCCGTTAATAATCCAGAAACATCTCGGTATCACCTTGAAATTTATTCAACGTATGAGAATCATAACGAAATGATTGCGGAGATGATGAATCGTTATCATTTGGGCGCTAAAACTACCACGAGACGAAGCGGGTGTATTGCGTACCTGAAAGAAGCTGAAAAGATTGCGGATTTTCTGCAACTAATTGGGGCTACTAATTCTATGTTAAAATTCGAGGACATTCGAATTGTTAGAGACATGCGGAATTCCGTTAACCGACTTGTAAACTGTGAAAATGCCAATATGAACAAGGTAGCCAATGCATCAACTAGGCAAATTGAAAACATTCAGTTTATAAAAGAAACCGTGGGGCTTAAAAAGTTGCCACCAAAGCTTCGAGACGTTGCCGAGGTTCGCATGAAGCATCAAGAAGTGAGTTTAAAGGAGTTAGGTGATTTGGTTCCAGGAGGACCGATTTCTAAGTCCGGCGTGAATCATCGGTTACGCAAGATTAATGAGTTTGCAACTCAATTACGTTCCGATAATGCCTAATGAAACGAACAAAAAAGCAGCAATTAGAATTATTCTAATTGCTGCTTTTGTTATAAACAGAAACTAATTATTTTTTGTCAGAACTGTTTTTCATGATACCATCAATCAAACCGTAATCGACTGCTTCGTCAGCGGTAAGATAATTGTCTCGTTCAGTATCACGGTTAACTCTTTCAAGGGGTTGACCGGAATTTTCGGCAAGTAATTCATTAATCATCTTACGAGCACGCAAAATTTCTTTTGCGGCGATTTCAATTTCAGTTTGTTGACCTTGAGCACCACCAGATGGTTGGTGAATCATGATTTGAGCATGTGGCAATGCAAAGCGCTTTCCTTTGGCACCAGATGAAGCCAAGACACTGGCCATTGATGCTGCCATCCCCATTACGATGGTTTGAACATCGGCGTGGATGAAGTTCATCGTATCGTAGATTGCCATTCCAGAAGTGATAACACCACCTGGTGAGTTGATGTACAAGTAGATATCTTTGTCAGAGTCTTGAGCATCCAAGAACAATAGTTGAGCAATAATTGCGTTAGCCATATCATCCTGGATTTCACCGGATAACATAATGATTCGGTCTTTTAGAAGACGTGAGTAAATGTCATATGCACGTTCACCTTGTGGTGAGTTTTCGATGACAGTTGGAACTAAATTCATATCCATACTCCTCCTTTGATAATTTCAAATTATATCAAGTTATAAAAGTCATTCTACATTAAAGGTCAACAAAGGTCAAAAACTTTGCTTGATGATAATTATGCGATTGATTCACGTGAGTATTTGTGTAAATCAACTTCTTTATTGTAGTTCATCTTAGTGTCTTCTGGGAAGTAAACACCATACCAAAGAATGAAAGTGTAGATGGTAAAGATTTTTTGCATGCTGGATTTACCTTCCATGTGTTCTTTCAGGATGCGGTCTAATTCGTCCACATTAAAGAACTTTTGGGCAATATCGGAATGAAATGCTGTTTTGATTTTATCATGGTATTTGGGTTCTTTGATCCATTGTGCGATTGGGGATGGGAAACCTAGTTTTTCTTTGTCGGCAACAACCTTTGGTACTTGCGAGGAAGCCGCTTTTCGAAAGGCCACTTTAGTGATTGGATTGCCGTCTTTATCAAATGAAATTCGGGTCTTAGTTGGCATCGTTTTGGCGAATTCTGCTACGTCTTTGTCAACTAGTGGAGTTCGAACTTCAAGACTGTTAGCCATGCTCATCCGGTCAGCCTTTTGCAGGATATCGAAAGGTAACCAGGTGTTAATGTCAAAGTACTGTTCCTGCGTTACTTCGTCCTTACCAGCCACTTCATCAAAAATGTGTTTGGTGTATTGACCAGTATCAAAGTTAAGTGATTTATCTTTTAAGACGCGCTCACGATCGTGTTCGTCAAACACGTAGTTAACCCGATAGTATCGTTCATACAACGGTTGTGCACCACGGATTAAGAAACGACGACCGTGAAAACGTGGGAGTGATGAGGCAATTTTACCGAGAGCGGTTCTAACAAACTTTGGTACCATCTTTTGGTACTTCTCAAAGGTGAAAGCTTCAAGGTACGTATTGTATCCGCCAAAAAATTCATCAGCACCTTCACCTGATAATGAAACAATTAGGTCTTTTCTAGCACTATGTGACAGGTAGTAAAGTTGTGGAGCAGAAGGATTAGACAGTGGTTCGTCCATGTAGTACATCATAGTAGGAAGGAAATCGAAGTAGTCCTCACCATCAATTGTGGTGGCCGTGTTCTTTTGTCCAATTTCTTTTGCAAACTTAGTTGACCATTTTAATTCACTGTACTTAGAACCGTTAAACCCAAGTGAAAATGATTGCATGGGTTTAATCTTAGCGGCTTCATTTAGCACATAGCTGGAATCGACACCACTTGATAGAAAACTACCCAAAGGAACGTCAGACGCCATGTGTGCCTTAACACTGTCATCAACTAATCCTTCGATCTTTTTAGCGTCCCCATCAATGGTTTGCGAATTATCAATGTGACCGTAGTTGTACTTGTAGTATGTGTCAGTGGTAGTTTTACCATCTTTATAGATGAAATACTGTCCTGGCATCACCTTATAAACGTTTTTAAACATTGTTTCTGATGATGGGATGAATTCGAAACTTAAGTGAACTGGTAATAATTTGGTATTCAGTTCTTTTTTAAAATTAGGGTTTGCCAAAAAGGCTTTGATTTCGGATCCCCACATGAAGTTTGTTCCATCATCATAGTAATAGAGTGGTTTGATACCAAAGTGGTCTCGAGCTCCGAAGACTTGGTGTTTCTTTGAATCGTAGATTGTAAATGCAAACATTCCGCGAAGCTTTGAAAGTAATTTTTTCGGACCCCATGCTTCGTATCCGCGAATTAAAACTTCTGAATCACAGTCAGTATCAAATTTTTGACCTACTGCAATTAATTCTTTTTGTAAATCTTTATAATTATAAATCTCACCATTAAAGGTTAAAACGTCGGTATCATTATCACCAAACATTGGTTGATGACCATTGGCTAAGTCAATGATTGATAAACGACGAAAACCCATTGAGATTTCATCATTTTGGAAGAAACCATCATCATCTGGTCCACGGTGTTTAATTCTTTTAGCCATGCTTTTGATAGTATCCTTCGGGATATTATTTTGGTTAATATAACCAGTAAATCCACACATAGTATCCTCTCCTTTTCAATTGCTTATTAAATTGATTATTTCTGCTAACCAAACTCCATTAACTATCTTAAGTTGTTCGCACACAAAAGGCTAGCTATGTATGGCTAGTCTCAATAAAATATTAATAAATTTGTCTATTTAACGGTTACATTATGGGTTACATTGCTTACGGAACAGCCCTTGTTAGCCGGAACTGTCTAATTAATTTTTAGACGAACGCTTAACCGTCATCCGCTTTAACGGAAACAAGATTCCAAGAATCAAGCCAATACTTAATGTAAATGAAAACATAATTATACCAATAATGGTTCCGACTTTCATCATTAAATCATGACTAAGCATGGCATCAAGATTGATAACACAACCAATTATAAAGATTACTACCCATAATATCGGAGATAAAATCTCGACCTTTTTCATTAAAGGTTTGTCTTGTATAATGGTTTTCCAGTTCTTCTCATAGAGAATAATGATGCACATGTCAATCACGAAGAGAGGGATTAACCAAAGGTCACGTAAATTAAAGGGCAAAATAAATAATATTATCCCAATTACGAGTAAGACCAGCTCAAAAAAGTAAGCATACTTTGAGATATAACCATACCGTTTTATACGGATCATCTTTTGTCTAAAACTTAATTTTGGTTTGTGGCTATTTTCAGGGTTGTTACCGGTCAGGTTACTGACTGGAACTTGATAAAGGGTAGCAAGGTTGCTTATCGCATTTTGATCAGGCTTACTTCTACCATTTTCCCACGCTGAAATGGTTTTTCTTGAAACGTTAATTTTATTGGCAACTTCTGCTTGAGTTAATTGATTTTGTTTTCGATACTTTTTAAGGTTTGCGTTTAATTTCATATATAAGTTCCTACAGTTCGACTTAACCTCTATTATAACAGTAATGGTCAATTGAAAGAAATTAAAAGCAGTGAGCGAGACTCTCTCACTGCTTTATGCGCATGGACGGAATCGAACCGTCATCTCAAGAACCGGAATCTTACGTGCTATCCATTACACTACACGCGCAACACAATATTAAATATAGTAGATTAGAGGAAAAAACTCAAGATAATAATGGTTTTTAATTACAAATGGGGTTTGTTTTTGCTATACTATTTCTGGTAATGAATTTCGAATTCATTGTCACAATTTTATCGCTTGTAGCTTGTCATTTGGTGTTTTTAATCACTGACATGATTTGGCAAAAGTGTTAAGATGTGAATGTATTAAAATTTGATTATTCCAAAAGGAGGAAGCATATTATGACTACAAAAATTGGTCTTAATGGTTTCGGAAGAATTGGTCGTCTAGCATTCAGACGTATCCTTGAATTGAATTCAAGTGATATCGAAGTTGTAGCAATTAATGATTTAACTACCCCTTCAATGTTAGCTTACCTACTAAAATATGACTCAGTTCATGGTCGCTTTGACGGTGACGTTTCAGCTACTGAAGATGCAATTATCGTTAATGGTATTCGTATCCCAGTTTATGCAGAACGTGACGCAAAGAACATTCCTTGGGTTAAAAATGATGGTGTTGACTTCGTACTTGAATGTACCGGTTTCTACACATCAAAAGAAAAAGCACAAGCTCACCTTGATGCTGGTGCAAAGCGTGTCTTGATTTCAGCACCTGCTGGTCAAATGACTACTGTTGTTCCTGGTGTTAACATGGATGATTTGACTTCAGAAGACAAGATCGTTTCTGCTGGTTCATGTACCACTAGTTGTTTAGCACCTATGGCTTACTGGTTGAACAAAGACTTTGGCGTTAAGTTAGGTACTATGACTACTGTCCATGCTTACACTGCTTCACAAGCACTTCAAGATGGTCCACGTAGCGCTAAGTTACAAAACAACCGTGCCGCAGCTATTAACACTGTACCTCACTCAAGTGGTGCTGCTAAAGCTATCGGTTTGGTTATTCCAGAACTTGATGGTGTCCTTAAAGGTCACGCACAACGTGTTGCCGTAGCTGATGGTTCATTAACTGAATTAGTAGCTGTCTTAGACAAGAACGTTACTGCTGAAGAAGTTAACGATGCTATGAAGAGTCATGCAAACGATGCCTTTGGTTACGCTGATGACTACATGGTTTCAACCGACGTTATCGATGACTCACACGGATCAGTATTTGATCCAGGTCAAACTGAAATCACCCAAAGTGGTGACACTCAATTAGTTAAAACTGTTGCTTGGTACGATAACGAATGGGGCTTCACTTGCAACATGGTTCGTACCTTGTTGAAATTTGCTACTCTATAATTTTAGATTGCAACTTTGAAAAGGCGGAGGAGGGAAATCTCTTCCGTCTTTTCCTTTATAAAATATAACTAACACTGGAGGCAATCACGATGGCAAAAGTAATCGTTGATGATTTAGATGTTCAAGGTAAAAAAGTTCTGATGCGTGTTGATTTTAACGTTCCAATTAAGGACGGTAAAATTGGTGATGACAACAGAATCGTTGCTGCTCTTCCAACAATCAAGTACGTAATTGATCATGGTGGTAAAGCAATCTTATTCTCTCATTTAGGCAGAATTAAAACAGAAGATGATAAACCTGGTTTATCACTTCGCCCAGTTGCAGAAAAATTAGCTGAATTGCTTGGCAAACCAGTTACATTTGTTCCTGTTACTGAAGGTCCACAGCTTGAAGAGGCAATTGACAACATGTCTGACGGCCAAGTCCTTTTGGTACAAAATACTCGTTATGAAGATGTTGTTAATGGTAAGAATGTTAAACGTGAATCTGGTAATGACCCTAAGTTAGGGGAATACTGGGCTTCACTTGGTGATGAATTCATTAATGATGCGTTTGGAACTGCTCATAGAGAACACGCTTCAAACGTTGGGATCGCTAAAGCAATGGAAAAAGCTGGTAAGCCAGTTGCTGCCGGATACTTGATGGAAAAAGAAATTAAGTTTTTAGGTAACGCTGTTGATAATCCAAAGCATCCATTTATAGCAATTCTTGGTGGTGCTAAAGTTTCCGACAAAATTGGTGTGATCGATCACTTGTTGGACAAGGCTGATAAGATTATTATCGGTGGTGGAATGACCTATACATTCTATGCCGCTAAGGGAATCCCAGTTGGTAATTCACTTGTTGAAAAAGATAAGATTGATGTTGCTAAAGATATCCTCAAAAAAGGTGGAGACAAGATCGTCTTACCTGTTGACTCAGTGGTAGCCGACAAGTTTTCAAATGATGCCAAGGCTGAAGTCGTTGATGGTGGAATTCCAGACGGCATGATGGGTCTTGACATTGGTCCTAAGAGTATTAAATTATTCGAAGACGTTTTAAAGGACGCCAAGACCGTTGTTTGGAACGGACCAATGGGTGTCTTTGAATTTCCTAAGTTTGCTAAGGGAACCTTGGCAATTGGTAAATTCTTGGGTACATTAACTGATGCTACTACCATCGTTGGTGGTGGAGATTCAACTGCTGCTGTTAAGGAATTGGGTGTAGCTGATAAGCTTACCCATATCTCAACTGGTGGGGGAGCTTCGCTTGAATATCTTGAAGGTAAGACTCTTCCAGGGATTGCATCAATTTCTGATAAAAAGTAATTTAAAAGTCACCGATTTAATCGGTGACTTTTTTGTTTGTATCAATTTTCTAGCTTATTGCTTCTCTTTCGGCTAAAATGTAGGTAAAGATGAATTATGAGAGGAGAAGTATCATGCGTATTCCCTTTATTGGTGGGAACTGGAAAATGAACTTGTCTTTAGATGAAGCAGTTCAATTTGTGATTGATATCAAAGATAAAATACCAGATCCTAAAAACGTTGAAACAGCTCTTGCAGCTTCACCGTTGTTTCTTGAATCAATGCTTAAAGCCAACGGATCGAGTCCATTGCACGTAACAGCTGAAAATTGCTTTTACAAAAATGAGGGTGCTTATACTGGGGAAGTTAGTCCTAAAGCTCTCAGTCAGATGGGAATCCCGTACGTGATCGTTGGTCATTCTGAAAGACGTCGTTACTTTAACGAGACTAATGACATCATTAATAAGAAGGTTCATGCGGTTTTAAATAACAATATGAAGCCGATATTATGTTGTGATGAAACGATGGGACGACTTGAGACTGGTGATCGAATCCACTGGGTAGTTAACCAGGTTACCGCTGGTTTAAAGGGTGTTTCCGAAAAAGACGCTTTAAAGGTCGTTATTGCCTATGAACCAAGTTGGGCAATCGGGACCGGTCATAGTGCTTCAACTACCGAAGCGGAAGAGGGATGTTACCTAATTAGACAAACTTTAGCTGACATTTACTCGGATGATATTGCTAACCAGATTCGAATCTTATATGGTGGAAGTGTGGACCCAAATAACATCATCTCGCTTATGAAACAAATTGATATTGACGGGATTTTAGCCGGTAAAAGTAGTCTTGAACCAAAGGAATTTTTGGAGCTTGCGAATTACCAAGATTTGCAAAATAATTAGTTATTATGATTGCAAGTTAAAGCCTAAACTAATAGAATTAAGTTGACCTTTAAATATAGGTAACAAATTCACTAAGGAGAGATAACATGTCAATTATTTCTGATATTTATGCTCGCGAAGTATTGGATTCACGTGGAAATCCAACTGTTGAAGCTGAAGTTTACACAGAAGACGGTGCAATGGGCCGTGGAATCGTCCCATCTGGTGCCTCAACTGGTGAACACGAAGCCGTAGAACTTCGTGACGGAGACAAAAATAGATATATGGGTAAGGGTGTTACTAAAGCTGTTAGCAACGTTAATAACATTATTGCCAAACAAATCGTTGGTTTCGATGTAACTGATCAATTAGGTATTGACCAAGCTATGATCAAACTTGATGGCACTCCAAATAAGGCTAAGTTAGGTGCTAACGCAATCTTAGCCGTTTCAATTGCTGCTGCTAGAGCTGCAGCTGACGAACTTGGCGTTCCATTATATAACTACTTAGGTGGTTTCGATGCACATGTTCTTCCAACTCCAATGATGAACGTTATCAATGGTGGTAAGCATGCTAACAACAAGGTTGATTTCCAAGAATTCATGATTATGCCAATTGGTGCAAAATCATTTAGAGAAGCTGTTCGAATGGGATCAGAAACATTCCATAACTTGAAAGCAATCTTAGCAGAACGTGGATACTCAACTGCTGTTGGTGATGAAGGTGGATTTGCACCTGATTTGAAGAATAACGAAGAGCCATTTGAAATCTTAGTTGAAGCAATCAAGCGTGCTGGATACAAGCCAGGTAAGGACATTTCAATTGCCTTTGACTGTGCCGCTTCAGAATTCTACAATGCCGACACTAAGAAGTACAACTTGGTTGGTGACGGTAAATCATACAATGCTGATGAATTCATCACTTTGCTTGACAGCATCGTTGAAAAATACCCAATCATTTCAATCGAAGACCCATTAGATGAAAACGAATGGGAAGATTGGCAAATGGCAACTAAGCGCTTAGGTAAGAAAGTTCAAATCGTTGGTGATGATTTGTTCGTTACTAACACTGAGTACCTATCAAAGGGTATTAAGATGAACGTTGCTAACTCAATCTTGATTAAGCTTAACCAAATCGGTACTTTAACTGAAACTGTTAATGCCGTTAATATGGCTAAGGAAGCTAGTTACACTGCAATTATTTCTCACCGTTCTGGTGAAACTGAAGATACCACTATTTCAGACTTAGTTGTTGCTTTAAACACTGGTCAAATCAAGACTGGTTCAATGAGTCGTGGTGAAAGAATTGCTAAGTACAATCAATTGATGAGAATTGAAGATCAATTAGGATCAGTTGCTGTGTACAAGGGAATTAACTCATTCTACAACTTGAGTCCAGAAGCAAAAGAAGCAATCATCAAAAAATAATTGATTTAAAAACACCTTCGTTATGAAGGTGTTTTTTTTACATAAATTTCGTGAGTTCGTAAACCTTCCTCGTATTTAATCACAGAAAGAGGAGGAGAAACATGAATATTACAAAACAATTTTCATTATTTTTAGCATTAATTGCAATTACAGTTGGATTATCACTGAAGATTTTCACTCCAAATGTGAGGGCAAGCGAATACACCATTACTGCTCATAAACATTGGGTAAATAAGGACGGAGAAAAGGATTCATCGTATGCCTTTGACATTGCCAGAGTGAACGTCAAAAATCGAGCTGATATCAAGGCGCCACTAATTCCTGGGTTTCATTTAGATAAAAGTATTCCGCCAATCTATGTGGGAAGCGACGTGGTCGTTTTTAACTACAACAAAGACGAAGATTTGCCGATTCCGTCACCTCACATTCCGATTAAACCAATTCCAAGTAACGATCATCCAGATACTGGTGGAACAGTTCCATCCAATGATCATAAGCACGATCGTCCAGTTGAACCGGCTGATAATCGTAAACCAATCGTACCAGCTGAACCGACCAAAAAAACCGCTCATTCTCAAGATCTGCCAGATAAACAACCTCATGAATCAGGTAGAATCGCCCCAGATAAAAAGATAGCTGGGAATCACAGTGAGCCAATGGCAAAACGTATCAGTCAGAGTAGTAAGAAGCAGAAAGATCAGCATGAACCCACGAAGAAGGTACTTGAAAATGGGATGAATCCAGTGTTGTTACGTGGTAAAAAAAGATCTGGGCGTCGTCCTGTTCAAATGCCAAATGAAAACGGAATTAGCAAGTATAATCGACGTAATTTCACTCATCACGCTCCGTACCTAGATGCGAACCACGATCCAATGGCAACGGTTCACGTGAGAAGAAGTAAACATGGGGTAAGCAGTGCTCGTGCGAATCGCCAACATGCTAAAAGGTTACCTCAAACCGGGGAACGCAACAGCAAACTTCTTTCACTAATTGGAATGGTAATTTTGCTATTCAGTTCGATTTTGTTTATTAGAACCAATCGAACTGAGAAATAATGATGGACTGGAAATAACTCCTAGTTTATGCTAAACTAATTAAAGTATTGATAAGCCTGTTTAGCTGATGGGTAGGAGGCATTTTTTTGAATAATCTTTTGATGATATTATTATGGATCGTTAGTATTCTCATTATTGGTGCAGTTTTAATGCAACCTTCTAAAAATAATGATGCAATGTCATCACTCTCTGGTGGTGCAAACGATTCTTCCTCTGAGTCCAAGCCGAGGGGCTTTGAGGCATTTATGCAAAAAGTGACTGTGGTACTAGGAATCTTTTTCTTTGGTATCGCATTAATTCTAATGTGGATTTCATCACATTAATAAAAAACCTCCTGTTAAACAGGGGGTTTTTGCATTTAAAGCGGATTACTAGCGTTTATTAAAGAATGAGATTTATAATTGACGTATAAGTCAATTGGATTGTAGAGGAAAATATATTGCAAGATAATAAATTAAAAAATGAAATTGAGCAGGAGTTACAATCACATCCTGATCAAAGTTATAGTGTCGAAAAATTAGCTGATGATTTGAATTATCATGGATCATCAGCTTTCAAATTAATCGTTTCAGAGCTCGCTTCACTGGAACGAGACCGTGCCGTTGTGGTTACTGAAAACGGTGATTTTAAGGTTAATCCCAGTGAGTTGAAGCTAGAGGGGATTTTCCACTCGAATCCAAAGGGATTTGGCTTTGTTAGATATGATGATGAATTACCTGATGCCTTTATCGCACCTGATGAAACGATGCATGCGATGAACCTGGATAAGGTTGAGATTCAGATTACTAAGCCCGGTGAAAAAGATTCTGATCGGGGACCACAAGCTAAAGTGGTTAGTATTTTAGAACACCATTACACTCATGTGGTTGGTGAATTTCGTAAGACTGATGATGATCATGGTTATCTTGGTCAGGTTGTTTTAAAAGACAAAAAATTAGCAGGATTCAAGTTCTACGTGGTAGATGCTGGTCTTCATCCTACTCCAGGAGAAGTGGTTACTGCTGATATTACGGAATATCCAAGTAACGAGCATCCAGATTACATGGTTGGAATTGTGAAACAAGTAATTGGAAGTGTTGATGACCCTGGAATTGATATTTTACAGGTTGTCTATGCTCATGATGTTCCTTCCCAATTTCCAGAAGATGTTCTAGAAGAAGCAGATGCTATTCCGGACCATGTTTTGCCTGAGGAAACCAAAGGACGAGAAGATATTACCGATCAGACGTTAGTTACCATTGATGGAGAATCATCCAAAGATTTGGATGATGCCGTCACGGCATGGAAGTTACCAAATGGCAATTATCATTTAGGGGTCCACATCGCTGACGTTAGTCACTACGTTAAACAAGGAACACTACTTGATCGTGAGGCGTATAAACGTGGAACCTCAGTTTATTTAACCGACCGAGTTATTCCAATGCTGCCTCGCCGTCTATCAAACGGGATTTGTTCGTTAAACGAGGGACAATTACGGTTATGTTTAAGCTGTGATATGGAAATTAATCCCCAAGGGAAAGTTGTCAAAAAGCGGATTCATCCGAGTGTTATGAAGTCGAAAGCTCGAATGACATATACAGCTGTCAATAATATTCTTGAATCACATGATAAGAAAACGAGAGAAGAATATCATGATTTAGTACCAATGTTTGAAACCATGGCTGAGTTACACCGAATTTTATATAAGCAAAGAAAACGTCGTGGGGCGATCGACTTTGATGATGATGAAGCAGAAATCATCATGAACAAAGAAGGTAAACCCGTTGATATTAAACTTAGAACGAGAGGTTTAGCCGAACGAATGATTGAATCATTCATGTTGGCTGCAAACGAAACTGTTGCTGAAACTTACTATCGACTTAAAGTTCCGTTCATTTATCGTGTCCATGAGACGCCAGATCCAACGCGAGTTAAGGACTTCTTTGAATTCCTAACTGCCTTTGGAATTGAAGTAAAAGCTGACCCCGATCATTTAACTCCCAAGACTTTACAGAACATTTTAAGTAAAGTACACGGACTTCCTGAAGAAACAATGGTATCAGTAATGATGCTTAGAAGTTTACAACAGGCCAAATATAGTGATAAGTGTGTGGGACACTTTGGATTAGGTGCCAAATACTACACCCATTTCACTTCACCAATTCGACGTTATCCTGATTTGTTTGTCCATCGTTTAGTTCATTATTATGAAGATAATGGGATTAATGATGTTACCAAGCAAACCTATGCTGACCAGGTTGGAGAAGTTGCGGTTCACTGTTCAGAAACTGAGCGTCGCGGTGTTGACACCGAAAGAGACGTTGATTCGATGATGAAGGCTGAGTACATGACTCAACATATTGGTGAGGAATACGATGCAGTTGTATCTTCAGTGATGAAGTTCGGAATGTTCGTTGAACTTCCAAACACCGTTGAAGGTCTTATTCATATCAGCAAGATGAATGATGATTACTATGAGTACGTTGAAAAGTACTTGGCGCTTGTTGGTAGAAATACCAGAAGAACTTATAAGATTGGACAAACGTTACGGGTTAAATGTGTTGCGGCCGACGTTGATCAGATGACCGTTGACTTTGAGATCGTTAAACCAGAAGATGCTCCATTGAGTGAACTTCTCCCAAAACAGGAACATAAAAATGATAAGCACCATCACAGTGGCAAACATTCTGATGGGAAAAATCGTCGTCAGAGTTATAAGAATCAAGATCGTAGAAAGAACGGTAAAAAAGGTCATTCGTTTAAAATCAGAACCAAACCATCTAATAGTCGCAAAAAATAGGGGATGGGAACATGGCTAGAAAAAAGCATCAACCAACTGAAAAGAACGTAATGGCAACTAACCGAAAGGCCCGACATGATTACTTTATTTCTGATACTTATGAAGCTGGCATCTCACTAACGGGAACTGAGATTAAATCAGTTAGAGAACGCCGTATGAATCTAAAGGACGGATTCGTGCAGGTGAGAAACGGACAAGCTTATTTGATGAATGTCCACATCAGTGAGTATGCGCAAGGAAACCAGTTTAATCATGATCCATTGCGTAATCGAAAGTTGTTGTTGCATAAAAAAGAGATCAAAAAACTTGGTGAAGCGACTTTGACTAAGGGAATTACCATTGTTCCCTTAAAAGTTTATTTAAAACATGGCTACGCTAAGGTGCTGATTGGGGTTGCTAAAGGGAAGCGTGAATATGATAAACGTGAAACCATAAAGCAACGTGATACTCAACGGCAAATTGATCGCGTTATGAAACATTATTAATTAAAAGAGAGTGCTATTGCACTCTCTTTTTGCTTGCCTAAAAATTCACATTTTATGGTAGAATAAATTGGAGGTGTTAATAGTGAAACCGTTTATTCATAACGACTGGTGGCCAATTTTGGAACCAGAATTTGAGAAACCATATTATCAAAAGTTAAGGCGTTTTTTGGTTGAAGAGTATAATAACAAGACGATTTATCCAGAAATGCACCATATTTTTCAGGCATTTGAGTGGACTCCCTTTAGTAAGGTGAAAGTCGTTATTCTGGGACAAGATCCATATCATGGTCCTAATCAAGCCAATGGTCTTAGCTTTTCGGTAATGCCAGGCGTAGCTGTTCCACCATCTTTAAAGAATATTTATAAGGAATTACAAAGTGATTTGGGCATTAAACCAGTTAATCACGGTTATCTAAAAAGTTGGGCTGAACAAGGGGTATTGTTATTAAACTCCGTTTTGACCGTTCAAGATGGAGTGGCTTTTTCTCATCGTGGCAAAGGATGGGAAAGACTCACTGATTATGCTATTGAACAATTGTCAAAGCGTCCTGAACCGGTTGTCTTCATCCTATGGGGAAGGGCTGCTAGGGATAAGATCAAGTTGATTAATACTGACGCTAATATTGTGATTCAGTCGGCTCATCCAAGTCCCCTTTCTGCGAATCGAGGCTTTTTTGGCTCAAAACCGTTTTCAAAGACGAATGAAGCACTAAAAGCCATGGGTGAGACGCCGATTAACTGGAAATTACCAGAACACGTCACTGCCACTAATAAGGAGAGTTAATTATGGACCTTTTTGATAGTTTGAAAGCAAAGATTAACGATAAAAACATTAAGTTAGTATTCCCTGAAGGGGGAGATCCAAGAATTATTGAAGCAACTAGTCGGCTTAAAAAAGATAATTTGGTTGAACCAACGTTATTGGGTGATCCCCACAAAATCAAACAAGTTGCTAAAGAAAACGGAAATGATTTGGACGGAATTACCATCATTGATATCCAAAACGTTGATTCTGACACGTTCAACGAGATGGTTAGATCACTTGTTGCACGGCGTAATGGCAAAACGGATGAAAAAACAGCTCAGCAATGGTTGAAAGATCCGAATTATTTTGGCACGATGATGGTATACATGGGAATCGTTGACGGAATGGTGTCCGGTGCGGCTCACCCAACTGGTGATACGGTTCGTCCTGCACTTCAGATTATTAAAACTAAACCAGGTGTGAAGTTGATTAGTGGTGCTTTTGTCATGCAAAAGGGTGACACACGTTACTTGTTTGCAGATTGTGCCATTAACATTGAACTTGATGATCAACAACTTGGTGAAGTTGCCGTTGAAAGTGCACATACAGCCCGGTTGTTTGATATCGATCCCAAAGTTGCCTTACTTAGTTTTTCAACCAAGGGTTCAGCTAAGGGACCAGAAGTCGATAAAGTTCAAAGTGCAACCAAGATTGCCCAAAAGTTAGATCCAGATACTCCAATTGATGGGGAACTCCAATTTGATGCTGCGGTTGTTCCCGCGGTTGCAAAGAGTAAGGCACCTGGTTCAAACGTTGCTGGTCAGGCAACTGTTTTTGTCTTTCCAGAGCTTCAGTCAGGAAACATTGGTTACAAGATTGCCCAACGTTTAGGTGGATTTGAAGCCATTGGTCCAATTCTTCAGGGATTGAATCAACCAGTTTCTGATTTGTCGAGGGGATGCAATGCTGAAGATGTTTACAAGGTAGCCATTATCACGGCTACTCAAGCACTTTAATTTGAGGCGATTGAATTGATTAAATTTAAGGTTGATAGTCCCGATCAAACTGAAAAATTAGGCGAAGAACTCGCCCCGGATTTAAAAGCTGGAGACGTTATTTTACTCGATGGCGACCTTGGTGCGGGAAAGACTACCTTCACAAAAGGACTTGGGAAAGGTCTCGGAATTAAGCGAAACATCAAAAGTCCGACTTTTACCATTATTCGGGAATACAAAAATGGACGGTTGCCCCTTTATCACATGGACGTTTATCGTCTTGAAGAGGGAGGAGCCGGCGAATTAGGTCTGAATGAATATTTTAACGGTGATGGAGTCAGCGTCGTTGAATGGTCCAAATTTGCGGAGGACGAACTTCCCGACCAGTATTTGAGAATCAGATTTACTAGAAATGATGATCTGGGGGATAACGATCGGACAATTGAAATGACTGCTAAGGGACAGCATTTTGATTCGATTTTAAAGTCAGGAGACTTAGTGCTTGGCAAAGGATAATGAAGAAATTACGATTCGTGCTGCTAAATCGGACGATTCCGAAGCACTAATCGAGTTAATGAAACGATTAAGTCAAGAATCTAGTAACTTTACGACGGATGTTCAGATTGATCAATTGACCGCTGAAACCGAAGCAGATGCCATTGACGCGGTGAATGCCACTGGGACTAACATCATTTTAGTGGCAGTTGCTGGGACGAAATTAATTGGAGTCTTGAGTGTTAGTCAGGTTGACGAGACTGCCGGGGAACTTGGTGTCGCCGTTTTAGCTGATTATCAGGACATTGGACTTGGGACCAATCTGATTCGGGAAGCAATTTACTGGGTGGGCACTTTTAGTCACCTTAATGAATTGCGATTGACGGTCTTAAAGTCCAATTTAGGGGCGTTTCGATTGTACAAAAAATTAGGATTTATCACTAGTGAACATGACGATCATGTAATTGAAATGAAAATGAACGTAAAAAAAGACTGAGAAAAAATTCTCAGCCTTTTTATATTAACTTGACGAACGGTTTAACGGCGTTTTTACCAAACTGCTGGTATTCATAAATTAAGATGTTAGCACACGCTAAGCTGTCATCTAGCGCATTATGATGGTGTTTTAATTCGATCCCTAAGTTCTCGCTAACCGTGTTTAACTTATGGTTAACAAATCCAGGGTAAAACTTTTTGGAAGTCTTAACGGTATCAAGAGTCTGATAGTGTGGTTTTGATAAACCATACCTTTCCAGACTCTTTTTTAATACACTATTATCAAAATTATTGTTGTGGGCAATCACCAGCTTATTTCTATCAAAGAGGGGGCTAATTTGATCCCACACCTCTGGAAAGGTTGGTGAGTCAATTACATCTTTTTCATGAATACCATGAACATTGATATTGCGCCAGTTAAACTCACATTCGGGGTTAATTAATGAGTAAAACTCATCAACGACTTCGTTATTTCTTACTACCGTTAATGCGACCGAACAAGCGCTGGCCCGTTGGCCCGCAGCAGTTTCAAAGTCAATTGCCGCAAAATTCATTTAACAATTCTCCTCTAATCAATCTTAAGTCCATCAGTAATTAATTGGATCGGAGCATGATCTGAGCCGGTTACCTCACCAAGAATGTTTGACTCGGCAACGTCATCTTGAATTGAGTTAGAAACCAAGAAATAATCCATTCTCCAACCACGATTTTGGGCTCGCTCGTCGTAACGGTAACTCCACCAAGTATAGGCACCACTTTGGTAAGGGTGAAGTGCTCTAAAGGTATCTACAAATCCAGAAGCTAATAATCGACCAAAATCGTCACGTTCCTGTTGGGTGTATCCAGCCTTGTGGTGATCTTCTTCTGGGTCATCGATGTCAATTGGTTGATAAGCAACGCTCATATCGCCGCCAATCACGACCGGCTTTCTTTCAGCAAGTTTACTTACAAAGGTAATAAATTTTTGGTCCCAATCAAGACGGTAGTCGAGTCTTTGCAGCTCTTCGCCTGAATTGGGTACGTAGGTATTAATTAAATAAAAGTCAGGATATTCGAGTGTCAAACAACGGCCCTCGGTGTCAGTATCGCTTCCATCAACACCATAAAACACGTTATCAGCTTTATGCTTTGTGAAAGTAGTTACGCCTGAGTAGCCGGGGCGTTCCGCTGAGTCCCAGTATTGGTAATAGTCACCTGGTACTTCTAAAGCAATATCATTTTCGTGAACTCGAGTTTCTTGAACATTAAAAAAGTCAGCATCAGTTTCATTAAAAAATTCGTAAAAATTCTTTTTAACTGCTGAACGTAAACCATTTACGTTCCATGAGATAAAATTCATTGTATCCCCTCCTTTAATGCCAGTATAGCACGATCAGAAGTGTTTAAATAATGATAACGTGCTAGAATGTAATATGGATAATTAGAAAGGAAAATGACGAATGACTGAAGATTTAACAAAAAAATTCAAGGATATTAAAATTTTAAAAGATGAACCACTTTCCAAGTATTCTTGGACTAAAACTGGTGGGAAAGCTGATTTTCTTGCATTTCCTTCATCATTTAAAGAAACCGAAGAATTATTAAATTATACAAATGAAATTAAAATGCCGCTTACTGTGCTGGGAAATGCCAGTAATCTAATCGTACGAGATGGTGGAATTCGTGGGTTAACCATGATTTTGACCCAAATGAATAACATTAGAACTGAAGACCATCGGGTAATTGCCGAGGCTGGGGCTGCTTACATTGATGCAACTAAGGCTGCTCAAAAAGCCGGTTTGACTGGATTAGAATTTGCTGCTGGGATTCCTGGCAGTGTCGGTGGCGGAGTGTTTATGAATGCCGGTGCTTATGGGGGAGAGACCCAATATGCACTTGAATCAGCCACGGTTTTGACGCGTAAGGGTGAGATTATTGTTTTAAACAACGACCAGTTAGACTTTGGTTATCGTCATAGTAGTATTCAAGACTATAGGGACGTTGTTTTGGAAGCGACCTTTAAACTTGAACCCGGGAATAAACGTGAGATTCAAAACGAGATGGATCATTTGAACTACCTGAGAAGATCAAAGCAACCTTTAGAATGGCCTTCATGTGGGAGTGTTTTCAAGCGTCCTAAAGGATATTTTGCCGGAAAGCTGATCCACGATGCTGGACTACAGGGATATCGCTCTGGCGGAGCTGAAGTGTCCAAAAAACACGCCGGATTTATCATTAACGTTGGTGGTGCCACCGCTACTGATTATTTGAATGTGATTAAGCACGTTCAGGAAACTGTGTATAAAGATAATGGGGTTCACCTTGAGACTGAGGTTCGAATTATTGGTGAGCCAAAATAGGAGGAAACATAGCTTATGGTAATAGTTGAAGCAGTCATCACATTAATAGTTTTAGTCCTGCTTTCTAGCATTATCTCTCACTATGTCACTAAGATTCCAGTTAGTTTGATTCAAATTTTGCTTGGTTTAGGATTAGCATTATTCTTTAAATTCAAAATTGATTTAAACACGGACTGGTTTTTATTGCTGTTCATCGCACCATTGCTATTTAATGATGGTCGTG
Source organism: Fructilactobacillus sp. X3R5C2 (assembly GCF_059901175.1). Classification (NCBI taxonomy): domain Bacteria; kingdom Bacillati; phylum Bacillota; class Bacilli; order Lactobacillales; family Lactobacillaceae; genus Fructilactobacillus; species Fructilactobacillus sp. X3R5C2. The sequence goes on along the minus strand of NZ_JBWXVC010000004.1, from coordinate 163,331 downwards.
ACTTTCCAAAACGAGAACTTTGGGAATTACGTGGTCCCATTTTTGAAAATGCCATCTGGTTGGTGTTCATTACAACCATTATTGGCGGTTATTTCGTTAATTTGCTGGTACCATCAATGCCACTGGCAGCCTGTTTTGCTCTAATTGCGATTTTGTCTCCAACCGATCCAATTGCCGTTCAGTCCATCTCAAAGCGTGTTCATCTTCCAAGTAATATTTTGCATCTAGTATCAGGTGAGAGCTTGATTAACGATGCTAGTGGACTAATTGCGTTTAAATATGCGATTGCTGCAGTTGTCACCGGTTACTTTTCTTTGGAACACGCTGCGGTTGATTTTGTTTATACCGCACTAGTGGGTTTGATCATTGGAATTGTTGGAATGTCTTTAATTATTGTTCTTCGTAATTTGTTATTAAAGGTACACTTCAATGACGTGATTTTTAACGTCGTCCTGCACATCTTGACACCGTTTATTATTTATGTAATTGCTGAAGATCTTCTTCATGCTTCGGGAGTTATTGCGGTGGTTGCCGCTGGGATTATTGATCACTTACAGACTAACGTTACCAATACCAAGTCACCAGAAGTCAACTTGTTGACCAATCGTACTTGGGATGTCATTGTTTACTGTTTAAACGGGATTGTGTTTTTAATCTTAGGTATTGAATTACCGGTTGCTACTAGGGTGGTCATCAATGGATCGGAATATCGAACTTTAGCTTCGTTTGGGATTGCTTTTGCCGTTTGGGTGGCTCTTTTGGTAATTCGAGTGGTCTGGATTTTAGGATACGAATTCTTTTCGTACTACATTACTAAACGGTCCAATAAGAAGCCCAGTTTGTCGGTTGCGCTATTGGCTGGAATTTCCGGGGTTCGTGGTGCCATTACCATGGCAGGAATTCTTTCGGTTCCCGCATTTTTATCGAATGGAAAGGAGTTTCCCGACCGTTCTTTGATGCTTTTTATTGCCGCAATGGTTATCGTGATCAGTTTAGTTGCGGCTACCATTATCTTGCCAATCATTTCCCCAGATGCTAGTTCACTTCAGACCCGAGCCTCATTGATTGATAAGGATGAAGATGATGATGAGACGGAAGATGAAGAAGATGAGCAGGAGGGCTATATTTCGGAAGATGCTGCTCGGATTTACATCGTAAAGAGGGCCATTGTCAGTCTTGAAAATAATAAGACCAATGATAATGAACGAGCGGTATATGATATTGTTTTGGATTATCAGGTTGAGTTACGAAAACTTTTAAGAAAGACGAGAGACGATAGTGCAGAAAGTACGTCTCTCAATGAAGAACTTAGTTTGAGACGAGTTGCTTTAAAGGGAAAACGTGAGGCGGTTAAAGATTTGTATCGTGAACAACAAATCTCAAAAGATACTTACTGGATTGCAAATCGAAGGATTAATCGTGAGGAACGTCGAATGTTTGCAAATGGTTACGACGGCTATCGCAAAAATCACTGGTACTATCCGGGATGGTTTTCATCGATTCTTCATTCCATTAAAACCTGGCAGGTAAGTGAATCAGAAAGTAAAAAGACCAAGAGTGAATTACGCCTTGTTACGATTGTTGGTGATCAGGCCGCCATTGATGCTATTTCAGACTTTTTAAGTCGAAGCGACATTAATGGTCAGGACTTTGACTCACAAATTGTTCACTTTATTGTCACTTTCTATCAGAGTCAGATTGAGCGGGCCAATTCATACGATGATCCCGACGAAGATGATGAAGTCTTTGAGTATCAGTTGTTAAGATTGCGGTCAGTTGCACTGGAAGCAGAACGTCGCGCTGTAGAACAATTGATTAATAATAAAAAAGTTAGTCACGCGATGGGGCTTCACTTGCGTCAGGACATTAATTATAAGGAAACGCTAATGTTGAATGATAACTAAAAAATCCTCCACTTATTGATAAGTGGGGGATTTTATATTATTCCTTATTATTACTGATAATGGAATAAATCCAGTAGATCATTAACTGTAGAACGGTCATCAAAAATACGAATACGACCATGTGCATATTCCACATGTTTAAAAATGGTCGAATGTACATCCTAGGTGAAAGGATGAGGTAAATTGTGTGGACTCGCATAAACCGTCCAATGAATAGTCCGATGGAACTTGCAACCGTTAGAATCACAATTGTAACGAAGTTAGAAAAATTACCGGATAAATGAATTTTAACGTCAATGGCCTTAGCAACGTGGACTAAACTCCAGAAACCGATAAAGGCACAGCTTAATGCACTGATCATCAGACATGTGTATAAAAACCAGACGTGCGGATCAAGTCGAAGTAACCCATTGGCTTCATCAGGATGTAGCCAAGCGAGATGAAGTAGGTCGGTCAGAATGTAGGGTGAATTGGGATAGAACAATAACCACAGAAGTGATAGGATCCAGAACACGAAACTATTTTGGTGTGGTTTGTTACCGATGTGGAAACTAAGTTCAATTGGGATATATCCTAGAAGGGTGTTGAGCGCTAAAAAACCGAAGCGTGTATCACGTAGAAACATGAATAAAAGCACGATCCACCCGATGAAAAATATTCTAACTTGCCATCTTTTATTTTGTGACATTATAATTTGACCCCTTTTCTTCTATATATAAATTAAACCCCAAATTAGAAAAAAAAACTAGAAATTTAACCATAGAATTTAATTTTTTTAATATTTGGAATTAGTTAACTGCCTTTATTTCAGCAATAATTCAGTGATATAATAATATACAAATTGGAGGTCGTTCTATGGGGATTGATTGGAGTAGCTTATTTACATTACATAACCTAAGCAACTTAATTGATATATTGGTTGTCTGGCTCGTGATATACGAGTTAATCATGCTTCTTCGTGGCACTCGGGCAGTGCAACTTTTTCGCGGCATTATTGTAATTATTATCGCTAAAATTGCCAGTTGGTATTTAGGACTGACGATGGTATCTTGGATTCTGGATCAAATTATCAATTGGGGAGTTATTGGATGCATTATCATCTTCCAACCTGAAATTAGACGCGGACTTGAAAAATTAGGACGCGGCTCACTCTTTAGAGCAACCCAGAATCAGGATGAAAAAGCCAAAAAAATGATTAATGCTTTAGATGGAGCAATTCAATACATGTCTAAGCGTCGAATTGGAGCGTTAATCACCATTCAAATGCATACCGGGCTAGAAGAATACATTGAGACCGGGATTAAGCTTGATGCTGACATTTCAAGTCAGTTATTAATTAACATTTTTATTCCCAATACGCCCCTTCATGACGGAGCGGTCATCATTAAGGATGATAAGATTGCTGCAGCGGCTGCCTACTTACCGTTATCGCAGAGTAATTTGATCCCTAAGGAATTGGGAACTCGTCATCGTGCGGCGGTTGGAATCTCGGAAGTTTCCGATGCTTTAACGATTGTTATCTCAGAAGAAACGGGAGAAGTTTCAATCACTAGAAACAATGAGCTTCTTCGTGGGATGACTCAGGAGGATTACCTGAAATACCTGAGAAGTCAGTTGATTCCTCGTGATCGACAAGAGCAACATCCAACGATTGTGACTCGTGCGATTAGTTTCTTTCAGAAGCATTTCGGAGGTGACAAGTAGCCATGAAAAAATCTTTTCGGAGTAAATTATTCTATGCTATCTTGGCACTAGTCTTTACAATTGCACTGTTTTTCTATGTTCATGATGGCAAAAATGATATGGGTCTCACTAACAGTACCAGTAATTCGACTAAAAGCACCCAGATGGCAGCTAATAAAACCAAGACACTGTCAGTTCCATTACAGCTCAACGTAAACTCAGACAAGTATTTTGTAATTGGCTATCCAGAAAAAGTTAACGTCCAGTTGTCAGGGCCGTCGGCGTTAGTCACTACAACCGCTAATACCCAGAACTTTAAGGTGTATGCTAACCTTAGTAATTTGGGGCCCGGAGAACACATCGTTAAATTACAACAGCAGGGTCTAAATTCTGACATTAAGAGTAAGATTAAACCTGCTCGCATTAAAGTTAACATTCAACCACGTCGGACCGTTAAGTTCCCCGTAAAAGCTGTCTACGACAAGAAAAACATTGCTTCTGGTTATAAGGCCGGAAAGCCGTCGTTAGACGTCAGTTCTGCAAAAGTGACTGGACCGAGTGATCAAATTAATCGAATTGATTCAGTAGTTGCTAAAACTAACTTGAAGCCTAACACCAAGCGTGATATAAAACAGGATGCGGTGATTGAGGCTTTAGACAAAAAAGGAAAGACCATCAACGTTATTATTACCCCATCAACAAGTTCGGTTGATTTACCGGTTTCAGCAGGTGATAATAAGAGGGTACCAGTCAAGGTTAATTTAGTTAATAAGCAGGCTAGTAAGACCTATGACGTTAAGTGTGATCCATCTGATGTGTTATTGTTAGGTGATAAAGACACGATTGATGGGATTAATTCGGTTAATGCCGACGTTGATGTCGAAAACATGTCTGGTGATAATACTAAGACGGTTTCACTTGATGCGGGTAACTCCAAAGTAAGTGGCTTGGATCCGGAAACGGTTAAAGTACAGATTAACGCAAAGAATAAGTAATAAAGTGAGGACTATATATGAAATATTTTGGAACAGATGGAATTAGAGGAGTTGCGAATAAAGACTTAACCCCAGAATTGGCCTTTCGGGCTGGTCGTGCAGGTGGTTATGCTCTGACTAAGCACAGTGTTCAAGATCATCAGCCACGTGTCTTGGTATCAAGAGATACACGAATTTCTGGACAGATGTTGGAAGATGCTTTGGTAGCTGGAATGTTGTCCGTTGGAATTGAGGTGGTTCAACTCGGAGTTGTCACTACCCCCGGAGTAGCATACTTGGTTAGAGATCAAAGTGCTGATGCCGGAGTTATGATTACGGCTTCACATAATCCCGCTGAGTTCAATGGAATTAAATTCTTTGGCGGTGACGGATATAAATTGTCCGATGACATCGAGGCTGACATCGAGAAGATTCTTGAAAGTGATACTGATGACTTACCACGTCCCTCAGCAAAGGGATTAGGCACTTCAGCAGAGTACACCGAAGCATCGCAAAAGTATCTTCACTTTCTGTCCCAAACGATTCCAGATGAATTAAGTGGGATTAAGGTGTCAGTTGATGCCGCAAATGGGGCTACCAGCAACTTGGTTCCCCGCCTTTACGCTGACCTTGGCCTTGACTTTAAAACAATGGCGACCTCACCTAATGGACTAAACATTAATGATAACGTCGGTTCCACTCACCCAGAACAGTTGCAAAAAATGGTTGTTGAAAATGGTTCCCAGTTAGGAATTGCCTTTGATGGTGATGGTGATCGGTGCATTGCTGTCGATGAAAAGGGAAACATCGTTGATGGTGATAAGATTATGTACATCTGTGGTAAGTATATGGATGCTAATGGTCGATTAAAGCATGACACCATTGTTACGACAGTGATGAGTAACCTCGGAATGTACAAAGCCATGGAAGCCAACGGCTTAAATAGTGTGAAAACTAAAGTTGGGGACCGATACGTGGTTGAATCAATGAAAGCCAATGGTTACAATCTAGGTGGCGAACAGTCCGGTCACATTGTGTTTTTGGATTTTAATACCACTGGCGATGGGATGCTAACCAGTCTGCAATTAATGCATATTATGAAAGAAACCGGTAAACCGCTTTCCGAATTAGCAGACGAAGTGAAAAAATATCCTCAAAGTCTTGTTAACGTGAAGGTTTCTGACAAAAAGCACGCGATGGATCATGACAATGTTAAAAAGGCCATTGATGATGTTGAAGATGAAATGAATGGGAATGGTCGTGTCTTGGTTCGACCAAGTGGGACTGAGCCGCTGCTAAGAGTTATGGTGGAAGCTCCGACTCAAAAAGAAAGTGATAAGTATGCGAACAAAATTGCCGACGTTGTTAGAGACGACATGGGAATTGAATAAAGCAATCACGAATTAATAAAAGAGTTAACGTTTGTTAACTCTTTTATTATGCTTAAATTTTTATTAAATTTCGTTCATCGGTGCTATACCAATTCTAACTTATATTTGACAAACACTTGTGAAACCATTATTATCAAAGATGTTAAGTATATAAATAAAATTTAAATACATCTATACCAATTTTAAAGAGAGGTCATTCCCATGTGCGGAATCGTTGGAGTTACAGGCAATAAGAATGCGACATCCATTTTAGTTAATGGATTAGAAAAATTACAATATCGAGGATATGATTCAGCCGGAATCTTTGTGGAAGGAAAAGACCACAAAGATTATTTAGTGAAAACAACTGGAAGTATCGACGATTTAAAGAAAAAAATTGGACCAGAGGTTCAGGGAACTGCCGGAATTGGGCACACTCGTTGGGCCACTCATGGTGGAGTGAACATTGAAAATGCTCATCCTCAATTCTCAGATGACAATCGTTTCTATCTGGTTCACAATGGTGTGATCGAAAACTATGAACAATTGAAGAAAGAATACTTATCAGACGTTAAGTTTCATAGTCAAACTGATACCGAAGTGGCGGTTCAATTGGTTGATAAGTTTGTGACTGAAGACAAAATGAGTACAAAGGATGCCTTCATTAAGATGCTTTCACTCCTTAAGAATTCTTCATATGCTTTCATTTTAATGGATAAAGAAGATCCAGATACTTTATATGCAGCCAAAAATAAAAGCCCCATGTTGATTGGATTATGTGACGGTTTCAACGTAGTATGTTCTGATTCAATTGCTATGTTAGACGTTACTGATACTTTTCTTGAGGTGGTTGATGGTGACGTTGCGATTGTAAAGCCTGATAAGGTAACCATCCTTGATGAAAACCGTAAGCCAGTAGAGCGTCATCAGTTCAAGGTAACCATTGATCCAAGTGCGTCTGATAAGGGGACTTATCCTTACTACATGCTTAAAGAGATTGATGAACAACCCAATGTCATGAGAAAATTAGTTAAAGAGTACTTTGATGCAGACGGAAACATGAACGTTGGTTGTGGCGTAATGGATACCATCCTTGATTCAGATCGAATCTATATCGTGGGTGCTGGTACCAGTTATCATGCTGGATTAGTCGGTAAAGATTTGATGGAGAAGTACACTGGAATTCCAACTGAAGTGCACGTCTCATCCGAGTTTGCTTACGAAGATCCATTGCTTTCTAAGAAGCCATTCTTTATCTTTTTGACTCAAAGTGGGGAGACCGCTGACAGTCGGGAAGTTTTAGTGAACGTTAACAAGCATCATTTTCCTAGTTTAACCATTACTAATGTTGCTAATTCGACATTGTCGCGCGAAGCAACTTACACGATGTTGCTTAATGCTGGTCCAGAAATTTCAGTTGCTTCAACTAAAGCATATACTGCTCAAATTGCAATCCAAGCTATTTTGGCAAAGGCCGTTGGTATGCGGGGTAATCGTCAGGTCGCAAAAGATTTTGATTTAGCACGACAATTGGGTTTGGTTGCGACTGGGATGCAGTCAATTGTTGAAGAAAAAGATAAGATTGATGAAATTGCTAAGAAATATTTCGTTGATGCTAAACAGGCCTTTTACATCGGCCGTGGGGTTGATTACACTGTTTCCCTTGAAGCAGCGTTGAAGTTAAAAGAAATTTCTTATGTCCATGCGGAAGGCTTTGCTTCTGGTGAACTTAAGCACGGAACAATTGCATTGATTGAAAAGGGCACTCCAGTGATTGGTATTATCACCCAAAAGAAGACCGCTGGATTAACTCGTAGTAATCTAGAAGAAACTGCAGCTCGTGGTGCCAGTGCTTTGACGATCGTGCGACAAAGTCTAGCTCAAGATGGTGATACGTTTGTGATCCCGGACGTTGATGAGTTGTTAACGCCGCTGCTTAGTGTCATTCCAGCTCAACTAATTGCTTATTACACTAGTTTGAACAAGGGATTGAACGTTGATCGTCCAAGAAATCTTGCTAAAAGTGTTACAGTTGAATAATGTTTTTAAGAGCTACCATTCTTGGTAGCTCTTTTATTATGTTGTTGAAGCATCGTTGAGTACTGAGCTTTCTTTACATTTTAGTAATTTTCTCGTATTATTTTATTATCGTGTCAGTTGTAATTTTGAATTTAGGAAGTAAACCATGACTGAAAAAAATTATAAAATTAAAGTACAAGATGTCACCAAAGAGTATGACATGTTCAAGACTCAATCTGACAAATTAAAGTCGTTTTTCTCATTATCAAGGAAAAATAAAACCCCACATTTTTGGTCTTTGATGGGAATTTCATTTACCGTTCAGCCTGGTGAAGCATTGGGAATCATTGGTGTAAATGGTTCGGGAAAGTCGACCATTTCTAACATTATTTCTGGCATTATTCCGCAAACGACCGGCCAAGTTGACGTGCGCGGAGATACTTCGATTGTTGCGATTAACGCTGGCTTGAGAAAGAATTTAACTGGCCGTGAAAACATCCGAATGAAGTCATTGATGCAGGGACTTACAAACCGCCAAATTGACGATATGATGGACGACATCATTGCTTTCGCGGATATTGGGGATTTTGTTGACCAACCAGTAAAAGACTATTCTAGTGGTATGAGGTCACGACTTGGCTTTGCCATTGCCGTTCACATTAAGCCAGACATTTTGATTATTGATGAAGCCTTATCCGTTGGTGACGATACCTTCTACCAAAAATGTGTTGATAAGATTGATGAATTCAAAGAAGAAGGTAAGACCATTATCTTTGTATCTCATTCACTAAAACAGGTGCGTTTGTTGTGTGACCGAGTTGCTTGGATTAACTACGGGAAGCTACGGAAAATTGGTCCGATGGAAGAAGTCGTCTCCGAATATCAGAAGTTCATCAAGTGGTTTAAATCGTTAAGCAAAAAAGAGAAAAAACAGTTCCAGAAAAAAGAAAAGACCATTCAGAAGAATTTTGATATTGATAAGTATCAAAAGGAAATTACTAATGAGTATGCTGAGGATCACCCGAATGATCCTAATCCAGCACGAACCATCCATAAGCGGTTCTATAGTGAAGTTATTCAAGAAAAGATGCCGTTGACCACTAAGATTATGACGTGGGCGGTTTTCTTTGCCATGATTTTCTTTTGCTTGGTAAATGTATCTGGTCATCCAACGATGGCAGTTGTTAGACATCCAAGTTATATCATTCACCCAAGTAAGAAGATGAGGTACCAGAAGAAGAATGGTAAATCAGTAATGGTCACTAAGCATGAATACAAACAACTTGAGAAACATGCCTGGGGACAACGATAAAAATTTTGCTATTATTCAAAGTGAATAATAGCATTTTTATTTAGGAGGAGATTTAGATGGCAATGAAGAGTCATGAGACATTTACATTGATTGAGGAAATTACGCGATTAGATGGTTCTAAGTACCTTGAAATCAGCAACATGGTGCAGAACGGACGAGCTGAGCTTGCTGCAGAACGAAAAATGATTAAACAGGTTCGAATCCTTCAACTAAACATTCCTCACTCCGTTCATGTCATTAATTACGAGAATTATATTAACCAGAATTATGTGATGCCAAAGGAAAACTTTGACCACTTTGAGGAGTGGAAACGAACTCCAGCAATGGATCATGAAGTCCAGATGATTTTAAAAGAGAACCATATTGGTTAAATCAATTGGCTAATCATTTTGTGAATTAAATCATTAATATTTGTTATCACCAACCACCAAATATGGCATAATGAGTATGAATAATATTTGGAGGTGTTGATGATGACTGAAAAATTTTTAATTGGAACTTATACCCAAAAAACTAGTAAGGGCGTTTATCAAATTGAATTAGACAAAGACAAAAAACAGCTGGAAAATGCTCAGTTAATTGCGCAAATTAGTTGTCCAACTTACGTTGTGGAATCTAGTGATCATAAAATCTATGCGATTGATCGTAATCAAGATGAAGCGGAAACACGTGGTGGGATTGCTGTTTTTGATGGCAGTACCATGCCAGCTAAATTAATGCAAGAAGACATTGAAGTGGGTCCCTCACCAGCCTACATTACTGTAGACGAAGGACGCCAGATGGTCTATACAGCAAATTATCATACTGGTAATGTCATTGCGTATCACATTGAAAGTGACGGGACTGTCAAAGAATCACAGCGAATCCATGACGATGGAATGACCGGTCCACTACCAGAACAACAAAGTGGTCCTCATCCACACTATGCCGATCTAACTCCTGATGATCGCTTAGTGATTTGTGACCTGGGATTGGATCGAGTTTATTTGTATGATGTTTCTGACGCGGGTGAGATTACTCCTGTTAGTGAGATTCAGTTGTCACCTGGATTTGGTCCAAGACACATTGCTTTTGCTGAATCGACGGGAAAGGCTTACTTAATTGGTGAACTAAGTAGTAAGATTGCAGTTCTTGATTATAATGAAGAAGCTGGCATCTTTACCGTCCAACAGGTTGTTAAAACTATTCCCAATGACTACAAAGATGCCAATGGTGGAGCTGCAATTCGAATAACTAACGATGAGAAGTTTGTGTATGTTTCTAATCGTGGCAATGATTCGATTGCTGTTTTTAAGGTCCTAGATGATGGTGACTTAGAGCGAATTCAAGTAATTTCAACTGAAGGGGAATTCCCACGTGATTTTAACTTTAATTCAGATCAATCCTTCCTAATTGCTGTAAATCAAAACACTAATAACGCAACCTTGTACGAGCGAAATCATGAGAATGGTAAGTTGTCTGTCATTCAAAAGGATTTTGCGGTACCAGAGGGAACTTGTGTTGCTCCTCGAAAATAGTTAATTTAATTAAAAGTTAATGCTTTTATAGCGTTAACTTTTTTCATTCCCTTAACAAATTGATATAATTAATTTAGACAGGTGGGGTGGAGATTTTGATTAAATTAATTGTGACAGATATGAACAAAACCTTTTTAAATGAAGCTAATCGATATGATGAGATTAAGTTTTTAAAAACGTTTCAAAAGATGAAACACCAAAACGTTAATTTTGCCGTAGCTAGTGGCGGACCGAATGATAAATTACAAAGCCTGTTTATTGATTATCGGGACCAAATGGATTTTATTTCTCAAAATGGTTCAGTAATTTATCGTGGGAATGATTTAGTTCATGCCGAATCGCTGAATGATGATCAGATTAAACAGACACTAAAGATGCTTTATGATGATTTTGGCCCTGACATTGTCGGGGTTAACGTATCTGGGCTTAAGCATACTTATGTAGATAAAAGGCTACCCGAAAAAATGTATCAGTTAATGAAACAATACTATAGTAATACGGTCCGTTTGAATGATTTGGCTAACATCACAAGTGAGAACACTGATGATCAATTAGTAAAAGTTGGTGTGACGTTTAAGCAAGGTGCAAACGTGATGCGAAAAGTTCATGAAATGCGACAGATGCTTCCAGATAATCTTAAGAGTTTAAACTCTGGCTTTAATACCGACCTAATTGGTGTAAAGGGGGTTGACAAAGCAACTGGCGTGCGCTATTTGATGAAAAAATATGATGCCAATCCTGAAGAGGTTGTCACATTTGGGGATAATGAGAATGATTTAGGAATGTTGGATTTAACCCCGAATAGTTATGCTATGAAGAATGGCATTCGGGAGGCAAAGGACGCCGCTGGTCACGTTACTGAGTTTGATAATAACGATGATGGGGTTCTAAGGACAATTGATACCATTTTAGATAATCAGTAGTTTCATTTAGTAAGGTAATGACAGTACAAATATACGTGAGGCGATTAAAAATGAATAACGAAGAATTAAATAACATTGTTGAAGGACGTTTGGATAAGTACTTTGAAAAATATCCAAGTACTCCTGATGTTGAGATGTACAAGATTGAGTTGAAACGTTCAATCGTAAAAGATGCATTAGCTAAGATTTCAGATGAAGTTACGATTAACGATGCAATTAACCAGGCTTTTTCTGACTTTGGTGACATTGATCACGCTATTAATCAGATTGTTTTTAAAAGTCATGGAATCAAGGATTAAAATGAATTAGCCGTTGTGGCTTTTTTTATTAGGATACATATGATAATGTATTCATATGAAATAAATTACATATATAAGGAGAAAATCATGGATTCTAAGATTAATCCCAAAAAATTAGAAGAAGCTCATGAGTTATTTAAAATTTTGAGTAATCCGGTTCGGATTCAAATGTTAGTGTTGTTAGAAAATCACTTACTCAACGTTGGTGAGATTAGTGAGGAACTTGGGCTTGAACAATCAGCTACTTCTCATCAATTGGCAATGCTTAAAAAGCATCAATTGGTAAGTAGCGAACGGAAGGGCAAGTCAAATTATTATCGCCTGGATGATCCTCATATTATGGACATTGTAAATGAAGGACTAGCTCATTCGGATCATGTGGTAAGGGGTGTCAAACATGGAAACTAAAAACGTGGTTGGATATGGAATCATAGTTGAGTTGGTTGCGATTGCTTGGATGATAGTAGAATTTTCGGTTGGCTTAAAGGCCGGGATCGATGCCCACTCAATTGTATTAATTGCGTTTGGTCTTGATAGTTTGATGGAGATTATTGCTGGATTTGTTTTACTATTTCGTTTGGAAATTGAGTTTAAAGGGAGTTCAAAAATTGACATTAATCGAGTGGATAAGGTTGCCACGAAGATCGTTAGCATCATTTTGCTCCTTCTGTGTGTCTATATTCTAGTTACTTCTGGATATAATTTGTTTCAGCATGAAGGTGCTGATGGCAGTCTGATGGGGATCATCATTTCTATTTTGTCTCTTATTATCATGCCAATGATCGCCTATGCTAAGTATTGGATTGGGAAAGTAATTGGTTCTAACGCTTTAATTCAGGATGTCATGTGTAGTGTTACTTGTGCTTATCTTGCTGGGACGGTGCTTATCGGAGTTTTGCTTAATTATTTTTTCCATATTTGGTGGATCGATTCAGCAGCAGCAATTCTAATTGTTTTCCTTATTGGTAAGGAGGCATTAGAATGTCTTGTGGAGAGCTAATCTTGACAAGTGCAATTATAGAACTATAATAATAATTGTATGAAGTTTAGTTGTACAAAACTAAAAGGTGAGGTGTTAAGTATGAGTGAAAACAATTATCAATTTGATGTATTGTATTTAGGAAGTGGACATGGTGCTTTTAACGGTGCTATTCCATTGGCCCTAAAGGGTAAAAAAGCTGGCATTATTGAAGTTGGCAAGATTGGTGGAACTTGTCCTAACCGTGGATGTAACGCTAAGATTGCTTTAGACTTCCCAGTTAAGATGAAAAAAGACGTTGATAACTTCCAAGGACACGGCTTAGATGGAACTACTAAGATCAATTGGGCCGATAACGTTAAGCATGAAAAAGAAGTCATCAGTCAATTACCTGGTGGAATCGAACAGGGTCTAAAGAGTGTTGGCATCGATGTGATCCATGGGTATGGAAAGATCGTTGATGCGCACACCATCGACGTTGACGGTACCAAGTACACTGCTGATAAACTTGTTGTAGCAACTGGAGCTCATTATCACAAGATTGATATTCCCGGTGCTGACTTGGCATACGATGGAACTGATTTCTTGAACTTAGAAAAACAACCAGAACACATGACCGTTATCGGTGGTGGATACATTGCCATCGAATTTGCTACAATCGCAGCAAATGCTGGAACTAAGGTTACCATCCTATTGCACCATGACAAGGCCTTAAGGAAGTTCTATCAACCATTTGTTGAATCATTACTTAAAGATCTTGAATCTCAAGGAGTTCAAATCATTCGAAACGTTGATCCTCAATCAATCGAAAAATCAGGTGATGGCTTTGTAGTCAAGACTAACAAAGACGACATTGACTCTGATTGGGTTCTTGATGCAACTGGCCGTGATCCAAACGTTGAAGGATTCGGTCTTAAAGAAGTTGGCGTTGATTACGATAAGAATGGAATCAAAGTTGATGATCATCTTCAAACTTCAGTTGACAGCATTTACGCTGCTGGCGATGTTCTTGACAAACAAGTTGGTAAGTTAACTCCAACCGCTATTTTTGAGTCAATGTACCTTACCAAGTTATTTACTGGTGCTACTACTGATCCAATTAAGTATCCAGCTGTTCCAAGTGCAGTTTTCTCATCACCACGAATTGCTGAGATCGGTGTTAGTGTTGACGAAGCTAAGGCCAACCCTGATAAGTATGATGTTAAAGAATCAGACCTTGCCACTGATTGGTTCAGATTTGCAATGCAAGAGAACAAAGGTAAGACCATTTCAATCACCGACAAACAAGGTTACCTAGTAGGTGCTACTGAAATCAGTTCTGAAGCTGATAACGTTATTAGTACTTTGGCACCATTTGTTGAGTATCACATCTCACCAGAAAAGATGAGCGAATTGATCCCATTGTTCCCAACACTTGGTTCTGAGACTTTGAATCATCTATAAAATTAAAAATCTATAAAATAAAAAGTTCGCCAAATGGCGAACTTTTTTTGTATCTAATTCTATTTAAGAAATTCCGGTTTTCTGAAATCAGGATCTGGATAAGTGTAAAAGCCCTTACCGGATTCAAGACCAATGTTACCTTGGTCAATCATATCTTTGAATTTTTCGGAAGCCTTTTTAACTTCTGGGTTAGTTGACATCTTAGTGATATCATACATGGTTTTCATCCCAATAATGTCCATAATAGCGAAAGGACCAAGTGGTGCACCAGTTCCAATCATCCATGCCTTATCGATCGTTTCAGGATCAGAAACGCCATTGTTCCAGAGGACTAAAGCATCTGATAGAAATGGTACTAACAGTGAGTTCAATAGGTAACCAGGTTGTTCCTTGTTAACTAGGATTGGAACCATTCCAATTTCACGTGAAAACTGTTCCATCTCTTTTGGAAGATCCTTATTAGTTTTAGATTGTGACATGATTTCAGCGGTATTGTTTTTCCAAATTGAGTTAGCGAAGTGGTAACCCAAATACTTGTCAGGACGACCAGTAGCATCAGCAAACTGTGATGGTAGTAAAGTCGAAGTGTTAGTAACGATAACAGTATCTGGATCAGCTAAATCGTTGAACTTTTTGTAAAAGTCATTTTTAACATCTGGATCCTCAGAAAGAGCCTCGATAACTAAGTCAGCACCCTTAAGGGCGGCCTTTAAATCAGTGGTGTAATGGAGATGTTCCTCTGCGTTCTTGACCTGTTCATCGGTAGCTCCAATGTCTTTTTTTACTGCTTTTTCCCAACGAGCTACTCGCGCCTTAGCACGATCGAGTGAGCCGTCTGAACGGCCCCAAATAGTAGTGTTTTTTCCGTGGAAAGCCGACATGAAAGCAATTTGTGAGCCTAAGGTGCCTCCACCGACAATGACAACGTTATTGAATGTCATGGTGATTTCCTCCTATATATTTACTTATTATCCACTTCTATTCTATGCTAGTGAAAGCGCTTAAGCAACCTTCTTTATCTGTTATAAATGACAATGGTTGCAAGCCAGAGTAAATTAGTTAAAATATTAACTAAATTGTTAATGGAGGTTCAAAATGATGAGTGAGATTAGAAGGGTAACGATTGATGATATTAGTGCTTTACGAGCCATTAGTCGGGAAACGTTTGCCGAGACGTTTGGAACCGAAAATAAACCTGAAAATTTAAATCAATACTTGGATAATGCTTACGATCCGGAAAAATTAAAGAATGAAATTTCTGATCCTAATTCTCAATTTTATTTTGCCTACGTTGATGGAAAGTTAGCTGGTTATCTAAAGTTAAACGTTGATGATGCTCAATCTGAAGAAATGGGTCCGCATCTCTTAGAAGTAGAACGAATTTATTTGAAAAAAGAATTTAAACGTCACGGTCTAGGAACCGAATTGATTGATTTGGCTGTTAATGAGGCGCAGAAAAAAGGGAAAGGAAAGGTTTGGCTTGGTGTGTGGGAACATAATAATGCTGGACTGAAGTTTTATCAAAAAATGGGATTTAAGCCGGTAGGGGATCATGTATTTCAACTTGGCAAGAGTGCTCAGCGTGATTTGATAATGGAAAAGCCAATTAGTGGTAACATTAAGTAAGTAGTTAATAATCTTAATTGGGAAAGTTGGTTCTTTCGTTGTTATTTAATGGCATTTTTCTTTTAATTGCTAGCATCATTGCCGGAACGTTGAGTAGTGTCGTTGGCATGGCAAGTGTGATTCTTTATCCGGCACTTTTGTTTGTTGGATTACCACCAATTATGGCAAACGTCACGATTACGGTGGGAATTATTTTTAGCGGAACAAGTGCGGTCTTGTCATCGAGACGAGAACTTAAGGGACAGGGTTCAGTCACTCTCCACGTTATGCTATTTGCGGTCATTGGTGCGGTTATTGGATCAATTATCCTGTTACATAGTTCCAATAAGAGCTTTCAAGATGTAGCTCCCTTTGTCATCCTACTGTCTGGGGTATTAATGTTAATTCCAAAGCGGCAGTCAACGTTTGCTTCTGAAAGCATTTCAAAAACAGCGAGTGCAATTGCCGCGATTGCAATTGTGATTGTCGGGATTTACGTTGGCTACTTCGGTGCCGGCGGCGGAGTGTTAATGGCTGCCATTTTGATTCGAATTATCGATGCACCATACGCCATTTGCAATGCGGTCCGAAACGTGACGACTTTAACCATGAACGCAGTATCAGCTGCCATCTTTATTTTTACGACACCAATTAGTTGGAGTGCTTTAGTGGTACTTGCCATTGGACTGTTTATTGGTGGGTACATTGGTCCCATTATTGTCAGAGTGATTCCATCAGCTGTAATGAAGTACACGGTTGCGATTGGTGCGATTATCCTGGCTGCCTTCTTAGCATATCAGGCATATTTTTAAAAAAGATGAATGTAGGGAAAATATTATGTGGAATTTAATTTTTTTAGTAGTGGCGGGAGTTGTTAGCGGGGTGCTTGAAAGTACGGTTGGACTGGCCAGTTTAGTTGCTTATCCAGCGATGCTTCTGGCAGGATTTGCACCGATCGTTGCAAACGTCACCAACACGGTTGGCTTTGCCTTTAGTGATTCAAGTGCCATTTTAGCGTCCCAAAAAGAACTTAAAGGACAAAGCAAGGTCATCTTTAAGGTCACCATTTGTGCTGGGATTGGGACCATTATTGGGTCACTTATCCTCCTTAATAGTTCAAATAAAAGTTTTGAAAACGTTGCTCCAATCATCATTATGATTTCGGGAATTTTGATGTTGCTGCCAAAGAGTCAAAAACAATTATCTGAGACGCATATGACCGTGTGGGGGAAAATAATTACGGCCATTGCACTTCTTTTTGTGGGGATGTATTTAGGTTATTTTGGTGCTGGTGGGGGAGTCATGTTGATTGCGATTTTACTTCGAGCCGTCAATCAACCCTATGCCGTTTGTAATGCAATTCGAAACTTTGTTTCGTTAATTTTGAACTGGATCTCGGCCATCATATTTATGTTTACGATGCCAATCAATTGGGTGGCTTTAATTGCCATTACGATTGGGTTACTAGTTGGTGGATACATTGGACCGTCAGTCGTACGTCATATTCCATCCAATGTTATGAAGTACGGAGTTGGGATCGGTGCCATTGTATTAGCGATTTGTTTGGGAATTAAGACTTATTAGTAAAACAAGGAGAAAGTGGAAGTTTGATTTTAAAGTATTTCTTATTGATTGTTGCTGGGATTTTAAGTGGAATTATGGGAACCGCCGTGGGACTCGCTAGTGTTGTTTCATATCCAGCAATGTTGGCTGTCGGCCTATCACCAATCGTTTCCAGTGTGACTAACATCGTTGGTTTTGCGTTTAGTAATATGAGCGCAGTGGCTTCATCTCAAAGAGAATTAAAGGGTCAAGGTAAAACCATTTTAAAAGTGGTTATTTTTGCCGGAATCGGATCCGCACTTGGTTCTTTAATCCTTCTTCATAGTTCCAACAAGAGCTTTGCGGATATCGCACCAGTTGTCATCATGTTGTCTGGGATTTTGATCATGCTACCGAAGAGTCAAAAGCAGTTAATGAAAACCCATTTGGGATTATGGGGTAAGACCATTACCGCCATTGCACTGACGTTGGTTGGAATGTACTTAGGTTATTTTGGTGCTGGTGGTGGAATTTTGATCATGGCGATTTTAATGCGAGCCTTAAATGAGTCATATGCCGTGGATAATGCCATTCGAAATGTGATGTCACTAGTGATGAATTGGATCTCGGCTTTGATCTTTATTTTTACAATTCAGATTAACTGGCCAGTTCTGATTACGCTAACGATTGGATTGGTTATTGGCGGATACATTGGACCAGCCATCGTACGTCTCATCCCATCCAATATCATGAAGTACGGGGTCGGAATCTTGGCAATTTTATTGGCCATTTATTTAGGAATTAAAACTTACTAATCCTGTTGCAACCAGCCTATGATTATGGTATTTTTAAATCAAATAAGATATGACAATAAAGAGGACGAGTACCATTAATTTCTTTTATAGCGAGTCGAAGTTGGTGAGAGTTCGATAAAGAGTTAATAGGAAAAACACCTTGAGTTTTAAAGCTTGAACGAAGTAGGGCTAACGGTCGCAATCCGTTATCATTGTGTGAGTTGGTTTATGTTACATAAACAATATGGGTGGTACCGCGATGACCTCGTCCCTTTTTGAGATGAGGTCTTTTTTATTGTCTAAAAAGGAGTTGTTAAGTATGAAAGAACAAAACGTTTTAGCAAAAGATTTGTACACTAAGAAACACGATTTTGGTAATGAATCAGTAGTTCTAGAAGGATGGATTCGAACCATTCGTAATTCTAAAAAAATTGCCTTTATCGAAATCAACGACGGTTCATACATTAAGAATGTTCAGGTAATTGTTAAGAGTGATCTAGATAACTTTGATGACATCATCAAACTGCCGATTAGTTCAACTCTGAAGGTGATTGGCAAACTCGTGGACACTCCGGATGCCCCGCAGCCATTTGAAATTCATGCGGAGCAAGTTAAGATTGAGGGTGTTTCTGATCTAGACTATCCACTGCAAAAGAAGAAGCAATCACTTGAGTACCTTCGTTCTATTGCACATTTACGTCCTCGAACCAATACTTTTTACGCTGTTTTCAAGATTCGTTCGATGGCAGCCTTTGCGATTCATGAATACATGCAAAAACACGGCTTTGTCTATGTAAACACTCCGATTGTTACTAGTAGTGACACTGAGGGTGCTGGTGAGATGTTTCAGATCACTAGTTTAGATCAAAATGACCTGCCAAAGGATGAGAATGGTAAAGTCGATTACTCAAAGGATTTCTTTGGTCAAGAGACGAACTTAACCGTTAGTGGACAATTACCAGTCGAGGCCTTTGCTTTGGCATTTAGAAACGTATATACCTTTGGCCCAACTTTTAGAGCTGAAAATTCGCATACTAAACGCCACGCTGCCGAATTTTGGATGATTGAACCAGAGATGGCCTTTGCTGATCTTGATGACATTATTAAGACGTCTGAGGACATGTTAAAGTATGTTATTAATTATTTACTTGAAAATGCTGCAGAGGACCTCCAGTTCTTAAATGATAACGTCGACGGCAACTTACTTAAGTTGCTTCAAACTACTGTGAACGAGAAGTTTGCGCGGATCACGTATACTGAAGCCATTGACTTGCTTGAAAAAGCCGACGTTGAGTTTAAATATCCGGTTAAGTGGGGGATTGATTTAAAGGCTGAACACGAACGTTATCTATCCGAAAAAGTGTTTGGCAAACCCGTGTTTGTAACTGATTATCCACGTAATATCAAAGCCTTCTATATGCGTGATAACGACGATGGTAAGACTGTTGCTGCTTCAGACCTTCTGGTTCCAAGAATTGGTGAACTAGTTGGAGGAAGCCAACGAGAAGAGCGTGAGCAAGAATTGGCTGACAAAATGGATGAATTTCATTTATCAAAGGATGAGTACGAGTGGTACCTCGAATTACGTAAATACGGTGGCACTAAGCACTCTGGCTTTGGAATTGGCTTCGAACGATTACTGATGTATGTCACTGGGATGGATAATATTCGTGATGTTATCCCTTATCCAAGAACCCAAGGTAGTATTAAATTTTAGACTAAAATGAGCCCATGAGAAATCATGAGCTTTTTGTTATCTTTTGTAACAATTCAAATGAAAAAATGATAGTCTATAAATAGCTATTAAATTAGTACAAATCGAAAAGGAGCGCTTTATATGGCAAAAAGTAATGGACTTAGTAGATTAGAAAGATTTTGGTTTATTACCATCATGTTAATCGGTACTTTCACCATGTCGATTAGTCAGTCATCACTATCGACGGCTTATCCCACATTGATGAAGTACTTTGATATTTCAGCATCAACCGTTCAATGGTTAACAACTGGCTTTATGATCATCATGTGTATTATGATGCCGATTAGTCCTTGGCTTTTGAACAACATGAGTTTTAAGAAACTCTTTATGGGAGTTTTACTGATGTTTGATCTAGGGACGTTAATCATTTTAATTAGTAATAGTTTTACGTGGGTGCTGATTGGAAGAGCATTAGAAGCAATTGCCGTTGGAATTTTGTTTCCATCGTATCAAACTGTTTTACTAAATATCACACCGGAAGATGATCGAGGAACAATCATGGGAGTTGCCGGACTGGTTATGGGTTCAGCTCTGGCGTGTGGACCAATCATTTCGGGAATCGTTTTGAAGTTTACCACTTGGCGTGGTTTGTTTGATGTCTTCATTGTGATTATCACTGCTGTATTCCTGATTTCATTCTTTGTGATGAAAGACGTTATGCCACGAATTAAATCAAAGTTAGATTGGCTTTCAATCATCTATTCATTTGGTTTGATTGGGATCTTGTATGTAATTAGTGAAATTGCTAAACCAAACAATAACTATGGAATGCTTTTACTCATCCTGATTATTAGTATCGTTTTGATTGCGTTGTTTG
Organism: Fructilactobacillus sp. X3R5C2; assembly: GCF_059901175.1. Taxonomy (NCBI): domain Bacteria; kingdom Bacillati; phylum Bacillota; class Bacilli; order Lactobacillales; family Lactobacillaceae; genus Fructilactobacillus; species Fructilactobacillus sp. X3R5C2. The sequence goes on along the minus strand of NZ_JBWXVC010000004.1, from coordinate 142,394 downwards.
TTTTCCGTCAGTTTAGAATTAGCAATCCACTATTGAACCTGAACGTTTTAAAGACGTTTAACTATGATTTGGCGGTACTCTTAACCGGATTCTCATACATTTCATTGATTGTAGTTACCATTATCTTCCCGTTGTATTATCAACAGGTATTGGGAGTATCACCATTCATTTCCGGGATGGCACTAGTTCCTGGAGCTGTTTTCTTAAGTATCTTGAACCCAATCACGGGTACGATTGTTGATAAAATTGGATTTAAGCCAGTTATGTTAACAGGAATGTTGATGATTGTGCTGGGCTGGGCCATTTTAGCCTTTTTCCCAATTTACAATATCTGGGGCATGATGATCTTGGCAATGCTAATTGAGGGTGGAAATGCCTTTGTCATGATGCCTGCGGTTACGCTTGGGGCCGATTCACTGCCAGAAGATTTGATTTCTTATGGAACGGCTTTAATTACGACGGTCAGACAGGTACTTGGGTCAACTGGAGTTGCGGTTGCAACGATTGTATTGGTTAGAGCAACTGGATTCTTCAAACTCAGTATGCCGGCAATGCCAGCTCAGGTTAATGGATTCCACATGGTTTACTGGGTCTTCTTGGTAATTGCGGTCATCGGATTATTGTTTGCGGTTATGATTAGAACGCCAAAAAAAGATCAAAAATAAATTAAAAACGTATTTTAGATGGAAATCAAATGATTTCCATCTTTTTTTGGTTAATTATAAATTAATTTCACAATATAATGCCAAAACTACTGAAATTAATGGATTTGCAATCGTGATGTAATCATTTGGTATTAATCCTAATCTATCATAGAAAGTGTATGATGATTGTAAAATAATGCACAATAAATTAATAAAGGAGCTGGTAAGATGTTCAAAGGATTAATCAGAGGTGTAACAGTAGCGATTGCGTCGTTAGGTTTATTTGGTGTTGTAAACATCGCCACTAACCAAAATCGAGTATCCGCAAATAAAGTCCATTTTTCAAACGTTAAGCGGGTTGCTACTAGTGAGCTTGGTAAATCATATTCGTACGGTGCAGTCGGACCTAACAGTTTTGATTGCTCTGGCTTTACTCAGTATGTCATGGAAAATGGTGCTAATCGTAATATTGTAAGAACCGCACAGGCTCAATACGATGCTTATAAGCATGTTAGAAAGAGTAAAATCAAAAAAGGTGACTTAGTCTTCTTTGGTTCAAGTAAAAGTGACATTTACCACGTTGGGATTGTTTTAAACAAACATCAAATGATTGATGCGCAAAATCGTGGAGTGGTGATTGAGCCAATCCACGCCCCGTGGTGGCATTTAGTGGGGGTTTCGCGTCCAGTTTCATTTACTAAGAAAACAGTTTAAAGTCCCGTTAGGTTTTAATGAGCCTGACGGCTTTTTTGACTTCTCCAACTTTGCTGATTACTATGTAGGCAAATGTTGAAGGGAGTGCATTTCAAGTGCTAAGAAAAGACGAGCCATTTTTACCAATTACATCAAGAAAGGAACTTCGTGACTGGTTTGCTGAAAATTGCAAGAGAGAAGATTGTCTGTGGGTTCCAGTCAGCATGAGTAAAACCAGTGAAGAAAAGATGTTTTATTTGGATATCGTCGAAGAGGCACTGTGTTTTGGCTGGGTCGATGGTTTGCATAAAAGTTCGGATGAAACGGGACTAGCACAACGATTGACTCCTCGAAAGGAAAACAGTAACTGGACCGAGCTCAACAAGGAGCGGGCTCGAAGACTAATTAAACTAGGTTTAATGACTGAAGAAGGCAAACGAGTGTTACCAGATTTGTCTCCTAAATCGTTTAAGATTATTCAGCCCGTTAAACGTGCCTTAAAACGTGATCCGAAAGTATGGGATAACTTTAACCATTTTCCCGATTTGTACCAACGAGTTCGCGTTGATGGTGTTCAGTCCCGCTTGAAATTTAGTAAACCCCAATCATATAAACATCGGTTACGTAAGCTAGTAAAGAAGACGAGAGTCAATGAGATGTATGGTGGTTGGTGTGATGATGGAAGATTGTTGCATTATTAATTTCTTAATTATTAATAATAAATGAATCTTTCCATACTTTTGAATATTGCTGATTAATTTGTTTTGCTGTAAGAATATTGTTATCAAAGGTAGAAAATGAATTATCCGGAACAGTTATCTTAAATCCCAAATGAAATCCTACTTTGATGGTAGTATCAACACAATACTCAGTTTGTGCACCACATGTTTCAATGGTATCCACTGATTGACTGTTTAAAAATGATTCTAAACCAGTTTCATAAAATGAATCAGGAACATACTTATTAAAGTATCTGTCCTGAGGTAGGTTATTAATATTGTGATTAAGCTGCCATTCTTCACTGTTAATGTGCATTGATTCACTGATATGTTGCATAAAAATGATTGGTTAATTATGTTTTCGGTAGTAGTTTATTCTTTTGTTTATATTGTTTATAATTGAGTCCATCTTATATATTTTTTTTAGACCTTCTTGCATATCAATTATTAATAGTGCTTTCATAATTTCATCTCTCAAACAAATAATTTACATCATTGTACAACGATTATTTGAAATAGGTATATTGTAGAATTCTTTTTGTTTGTGTAATATATAAATATGTAAGTAGATATTAAAACAAGATGATAAAGGAATTCAAATGCCTAAAAAATATTTAACCAGTGGGACACGTACCAGTCATACGTATCAGTTTTATAAGGAACGCAGAAATGATCCAAGTTGGCGGGAAGATTACTTAGAGGTTAAATCAAAACGAAGACGTAATTTTCTGATGAAATTAGTTTCAGGGGTTGTGATTGTATTGATTGGGTTCTTTCTGTTTAACCATTATGCTGGTGCTTTAATAAGTAGAATACAAAATGAGTTTAGACGGAATCCTTCATCAATAATTTCAAATCGAACTTCCAATCAACATAATTCAGCACAAATAACTCCTAATTCTTCTCAAGCAGAAACAGGAGCAACTCCAGCAAATAGTAACAATAATCAGGCTGAAAATGATGTTAAGCAAACAAGCACTTTGACAGAACCAATTGCTAAACAAATATTAGAGAAAGAAACACCTTATTTCCAAAATACGACTACTAATAAAATTAGTTATTGGAATTATGGTGGTAAACTATCTGGAGATCAGACGGGATATTGGTTTATAACTCAAAACGCTACTAGTGATATTGGATTAGAGGGGACCGTTAAAGATAATGGGGACGGAACTGCTCACATATCAGAAAACGTTGTTTCAAAAGCAACCGGTCCACATTCTTCAAATTTAGAAAAAGATGTGACAATTCCACGTTAAGCTTATAAAACACAAAAAAGCGAACCAATCAATTTAATGACTGGTTCGCTTTTAATTATGGAGGCGGCGGGATTTGAACCCGCGTCCGAGCATATTGCCTCCTGAACGTCTACATTCGTAGGCTAATCATTTGAAGTTCACTGTACAATCCGCAATTAGTCAATGCTAGCATGCACAGCTAATCTGATTAATCTCTTCATACTACTTCAGATGGGAGCAGTAAGCGTATCCTATTAAAGGTAGGACCTAGGACTGATCCATAGGAAAAATCAGCTAGATCTACGTCAAGCGCTTATTAGGCAGCTACGGCGTAAGAATTGTTATTATTTTTTGCAGTTATAATTAAACTGAGCGATTTGACGCATCGTCGTACGGAATGCAATTCAGGCTCAAACTATACCCGTCGAATCCATAACGCCCCCGACAGACACATTATTACTATACCATGATATCTGCCTAATTTACAGTGATTTAGATCAGGTTAAAATGCTTCAGTCCGTTGACAATTCCATGGTCGGTATTTTTGGTGGTAATGAATTCACCATGTGGTTTGACATTTGGAAGTCCATTACCCATTACGACCGGATGATCAACGTAGTCTAACATTGGGATGTCGTTATTACCGTCTCCAAACGCGTATGTTGGGATTCCAGTTAGTCCAGCAGTGTTTATTAATTGCTTGATTCCAGTAGCCTTAGAAACGTCATGAACGACCACATCAATTGAATAGGGCGAATTACGGTAAAAGGTTAGGACATCTCCAAAGTTTTCTACGTAGTCAGTATCCAGATCAGTATTGGTAACCACCATCATGTTAATAGGATTTTCGTGCCAATACTTTTTTGTGACAATGGTCGGAAGTGGAGCGTGGACGTGTTCAAAGGCTTTAACTGCCAATTCATCGTGATTGGTAATGGCACCACGTTTTTGGTTCAGTAAAACTAATGTATTATCGTGTTTTTCAACAAAGTTGTACAAACGATCAATGATTTTGGGGTTGATTGTATTAGAAAAGACTTCTTGGTTTCTTAACATTCCAAAATCACCGTTTGCGGCTACCACGGAATCAATCTTGGTTTTCTCTAACGTATCTCTGATTTCAAAAAGATTCCTTCCGGTTGAGATTACCGGAAGGCCACCGTGTTTTCTGATTTCATCCATTGCGTTTGCAACTTCATCGTTCACCTTTGAATGTTCATCAAACAAGGTCCTATCTAAGTCAAAAAATACTAAATATTTATACATAATCGAATCTCCTTTGCTTATTATTTTAACATATGACCTACTTTGCAATCCTACTAATTAATCGTGATTACATGTACAATGAGATAGGAAGCGATTTTTAGAGGAGAATAAAATAATATGAAAAAAGTTGAAATAACCGGTAAAGCCGTCAAAAAGTTTGAGGGCGGTTATCCACAAATTAGTGAAAAAGATTTAGTTAACGAAGCGGATTTTAGCAACGGCGAGGTCGTGGCTTTAATTAAAGGAGATCATTTCGTTGCCAGTGCGTACTTTGGCAAACAAGCTGGGGGAATCGGTTGGATTTTGGATCGTAAGGAAAATCAATCTATTGACGATCGTTTCTTTGGTCATTTATTTAGTCAGGCCTTCAGTAAACGGATTTTACTTCAAGATGAAGGCATTGATATTCATCGCCTGTTTAACGGACAAGGAGACGGTTTGGCCGGAATTACAATTGACAGCTACGATGGTCAAGACGTGATTACCTGGGAAAATGCTGGAATTTACCAATTACGAAATCAATTGATTCCAATCATTGTTAATCAATTGGGGAGTTACCAGAATTTATACGAGTATCAGCAGTTTGAACATGGTTCTGAAATCAAGTCAGTTGAAAACGCTAGTCCCGATCCTGTAGGCTCGGCCAATGTCTTGGAGGGTGAAGTAACGTATCCAATTAGTTTACAGAACGCCAAAACGACAGGATTAGACATCATTTATCGCGATGTAAGACAGGACGTTTTTGATCAATCACAAGATAAAGTTGGTCTAAATTTATTTTATGAGGGAACCGGAGTTGCTAGTGCCATGATTGGTGGTGGTAGCGTTAAGACCGTTAATGTTGACGATAGTAATCGTGCTAAATCTCAATTGATTAATGAAATTGATGCTAATGGATACATGATCGGTGCCCAAGAGGTCAGAAAAATGAGTGTCTTTGGGTACTTAGATTATGCGCAAAAACATGATTTGAAGTTTGACTTAATCACCGTTAACGTGCCTGTCTTTGTTAGAGATAAAAAGAATCGGTTTGAGATTAAGCGTGACTTACAAGCTCTCGTTAGTGCGGTAAGTCAAGTTGCTAGTAAGGATGCGTCCGTCTTCTTTACCACAGATACCAATAAAATGAATTCGAAAAGGTTTCGGTCTGAAATCTCGGATGCATTTGCCGCAAACGGTGTTAACGTTAATTTTGGAAAAACTTACTCTAACCCAAATGATTTTCCGATTGACCATGATTATGAACGTGAGGGATCGTTTAAAGGGATCAATGTGCGGATTAAATAAGAACTAATATAATAAAATTAACAGAGCAAAAACATCATTATGTAATTAATTTTTGTTGTATAATGTAAGCGATATTATAGAAAGTGGGGATAGTGTAATGGCTTATTTGAAATTTGATGATTCTAAGTTAAGCAAGTTTGTACATCCGGATGAGTTGCCTGAGATTCAAGCGATGGTGACTGCAGCGGATAAAGAGTTAAGGGATGGCACTGGTGCTGGAAATGATTTCCGGGATTGGTTAGATCTTCCAGAAAATTATGACAAAGATGAGTTCGCAAGGATTCAAAAAGCAGCTGACAAAATCAAGTCTGATTCAAAAGTTTTAGTTGTGATTGGAATTGGTGGTTCATACTTAGGTGCTAAGATGGCCGTTGATTTTCTGAATGGTACTTTTTACAACTCTGAACCTGATGACAAGCGTCGTGGTGTCAAGGTTGTCTTTGCGGGTAATTCACTCAGTGCTCCATATATTCATGATTTATTGAACTACATCGGTGACGATGACTTTTCAATTAACATCATTTCTAAGTCTGGAACAACCACTGAACCAGCAATTGCTTTCCGAATTTTCAAGGAAAAGTTAGTTAAAAAGTATGGTGAAGATGAAGCTAACAAACGAATCTATGCTACTACTGATGCTCATCGAGGTGCTTTGAAACAAGAAGCTGACGCTAACGGCTACGAAACCTTCGTAATTCCAGATGGTGTTGGTGGACGTTACTCAGTTCTTACCCCAGTTGGTTTATTACCAATTGCTGCTACCGGTGCTGACATTAGTCAATTAATGAAGGGTGCACTTGATTCTTCCAAAGAATACACCAATCCAGATGTTAATAAAAACGATGCCTATCGTTACGCTGCGTTGAGAAATATCCTTTACAGAAAGGGTTATACCACTGAATTACTCGAAAACTACGAACCAAACATGAGAATGTTCTCAGAATGGTGGAAGCAGTTAATGGGTGAGTCAGAAGGAAAAGACCAAAAGGGAATTTATCCATCATCAGCTAACTTTACAACTGATCTTCATTCATTAGGTCAATACATTCAAGAGGGGTTACGTGATCTGATTGAAACGGTTGTTAAATTAGATAAGCCTGATGACGATATTGCGATTCCAAAGGAAGAGTCAAACCTTGATGGTCTTAAATACCTTCAAGATGACACGGTTAACGAAGTTAATACCAAAGCCTATGAAGGGGTTGTTTTAGCTCATACCGATGGTGGGGTTCCAGTTATGACCGTTCATATTCCTGATCAATCAGAATATTCACTAGGTTACTTAATTTACTTCTTTGAAGTTGCGGTTGCTATTTCTGGTTACCTAAATGGCATTAATCCATTCAATCAACCAGGCGTTGAAGCATACAAGAATAATATGTACGCATTATTAGGTAAACCTGGTTACGAAGAATTAACCAAGAAACTGGATGCAGAATTAAAAAAGGAAAACAATAACTAAATAGACAAAAAGAACGGATTCAGTTGAATCCGTTCTTTTTATATGGTCAATGATTTGATTGTAATAAGAGGGTTATTCCCATTTTCCTTCAAGAGTACGTAGCTTCTTAATTAAGCGTTGTTGTGCTCTTTCAAGATCATTCATTTGATCATCAACGTGACGGTTTTTGTCCATTCCACGTTTATCATCTCGAGTCGGCTTAGCAACCTTAGTATCACGTAAGTTATTGGTCTGATTTTCATTTTCAATCAACTCTTTCACAACGTCCATTCGTTCGTTGTAATTAGATAATAAATCAGCGTTGAATTTATCTGAGTTTTCTTTTTGGAACTTTTCTTGATCCTTGATTAATTTTTTAAGTTCTTTTTCTTTTGAGTGTGCATCCATATTGTCATACCTCCAATATAAAAAGAATAGCACTAATGCTGTTTCAATAGCAATCTAATTTTATAAATAAAAATGGTCTTCCGATTAATCGGAAGACCATTTATTAGTTTAGATATTATTTGTCAGTATCTTTACGTCTGAAACCAAGTACTGCGGCAAGAGCAACCATGATAGAACCAATGGCACTCATAAGTAGTGTGCTTGCTTGACCAGTTTGCGGCAAGATGTGGCCATTCTTTTGGTCATTGTTTTTAACTGCAGAAGCTTGACCGTTATCCTTAGTAGCAATGTGTGAAGTTGTCTTATCATCATTGTTTACCTTAGCAGCAGTTTCTTTGTTTGAAGCATTCTTGTCAGAAACTTCTTTGTTTGAAACAACCTTAGCAGAAGTCTTCTTGTTAAGAGCTGCCTTTTGGTCAGTTGACTTCTTTGAAGCGTTCAAATCAACTGTGTTCTTCTTAGCAGTAGTGTCATTTGACAAGTTACTTACTTGTTCTTTAGGTGCTGCTGGAGTTTGTTGAACATTTTGTTGAACGTTAGGAGTCGTCTTTGAAGTTTTAACAGTCTCGTTAGTGTTGGCACTAGTATTTGATGATGCCTTTGTTGGTTGAACATTCAAGTTAACCGTCTTAGTGTTATTTTGTGATACAACACTAGTAGTTTGTTGTTTGCCATTTGAAGCAGTTGGAGTTGGTGTAACACTAGCTGATTTCTTAACATTGTTCAATTGAGTAGTAGGGACATTAGCTCTCAAGTTGTAAGTGTATGCTCTGTTATTAGCAGGTCTTGCAGCTGGAGTGCTTACGTTTTGTTGAACGTAGTTAACTCTTGGAGTATATGAATTGTTGTTAGTGTTTTGGCTTGGTGTGTAAGTACTTGCGCTTCCACCGTTAAATCCGTTAACACGTCCGAATAATACGGTACCAGGGAAGTAGCTTAGTGAATCGTTGTAAATAACACCACGGTTTTGAGCATCAAGCATTAAACCGTTACCTAAGTAAATTCCAACGTGGTAAAGATCTCCACCGTTAGAGAAGAATACTAAATCACCTTTTTGAGCCTGGCTACGTGAAATGTGTTGTGTAGCAGGGTATTGACTGTAAGTAGTTCTTGGAAGACTGTATCCAGCCTTGCCAAATACGTATTGAACGAATCCAGAGCAATCAAATCCAGCTGGTGTACTGCCACCCCAAACATATGGAGTTCCAACATATTGTCTACCAATGTTAACTACTTGATCGGCATTAGTATTTTGAGCTCTAAAGCTGACATTTTGAACTCTAAAGTTAGTTGCGGCTGCACGAGCAGCACTTAATTGAACGTTTGAGTAAGAATGAGCTGCTGGGGTAACATTGTTGTTTTGAGTGTTAGTCTTAACAGTTTCAGTCTTAGCTGATTGTGCAGGGGTAGTAGTGTTAGCATCAGCTTGTTTTGCATTGTTGTTTGAAACGGGTGCTTGCTTAGCAGGTGATTGTTGAGTAGTTTCAGATTTAGTAGCTGGGGTTACATTATTTTCAGCTTTTTCAGTATTTACTGATTGTGCTTGTGTAGTAGCTTCGGCTTTAACTGAATCGTTGTTAGTAGTCTTTTGGTCAGCGTTGTTGTTTTGCTTGTTATCTGCTTTAGCAGAAACAGCGTTGTCTAAATTATTAACGTTAACATCAGTTTTAGCTGATTGTGCAGGAGTAACAGCTTCTGCAACCTTGTTTTCAATCTTGTTTGGTGTAACAGTTGATGTTTGGTTATCGTTTTTAACGGCATCATTGTTAGCATCATTTTGATTGTTTTCAGCTACTTGATTATTATCAGTAGTTGCTGATTGATCGTTAGTAGTTGTAGCTTTTGTTGCATCATTAGTGGTGTTGTTTACATCATTGTTTGAAGCAACATTAGTTTGAGTAGTGGCATCTTTAGTAGCATTAGCATCGTTTGTTTGATTATCAACGTTAGTGTTAACTTTTGCTGCGCTCTTAGATGAGTCATTTTTAATAGTGCCGTTATCTTTCTTGGCACTTTGAGTAGCTTGTGCGTTATTTCCTAAGGCGTCAGCGTTAACAACGCTACTGGTAGTTAGAAGGCCACCGGCAACCATTGTAGTTGCAAGGGCAGCAAACATCCATCTCTTACCAGCTTTGTACATTTTATAGTGTAATTTATCATTATTCATATATTTAATTTCCTCCTTTGGAATATATAAACAATAACATCAAAACTATGTGAAAAAAAGAGTTAAACTCAAGCGTAACTATAATGATATAGTGCGAAACATTCAGGAAATAGTTTGTTAAACTAGTAATGTTTCAGTAACATTGGTGTAATATGACTGTGCTACTTACAAAATATAACCAGACTGCTTGACCACGACGTTATGTGACAGTTAGTAATGATTTATATGGAGGCAGTATTCATGCACAAAATAAAAGATTTAGCTGTCATGACGGGCATTACAGCTCGTATCCTTTAATACTATGGGTGAATAGATTTGTTGATCGTTGAACGAGATTTAGAATCTAGTTATTGAAGATATAATTTTACTGATGTTTTAAGACTACAGTTGATTTTGTTTTACAAAAGTTTTGGTTTTGACTTAAAAGAAATTAAAAAAATTATGAACAATCAAGATTTTAGTTTTCACAATGCATTAATAAATCAAAGAGAAATATTATCCGAAAAACAGCAACATTTGAATCAATTAATTAAAACTATTGATGGAACAATTGAGGAATTGAATGGAGGTATTAAAATGAAAGATACAGATAAATTAGCACTTTTTAAATAGGGGCAATTAGATAAGAATGAAAAGCAATTTGGAAAAGAAATTCGTAATAATTATGGAGAAGAAACAGTTAAGCAATTTAATGAGAAGTATTTAAACTTATTTGCCGTTGATTTTCAAAATATACAAGAAATGGAAAATCGAATGATTGGTTTATTAAAACAATCATTAAGGGATAAAAATACTGATTATAAAAAATACTGATTATAATGGAAGAAAAATTTACAAATTACACAAAAAGTGTTTGCAATATACATGGCCAAATTATTCTATAGAAGCTCATCAAGGACTGTTTAAAATTTATTTAAATGATGGCCGGTTTCAAAAATATTACGATAATAAAGCGGGAACTGGTGCCACAGAAATTTTGGTTCAATCAATTCAAAAATATGCAAAGTAATGATCCTAACCCTAAAGACGTTTTATTAAACACTGATTAACCGAATTGTTCAATGTTTGGTAGAATTAGTGTAAATACATTTAAGGGGGGATTATGATGGCATATGGAAACTTAGACTATTATTATGCAATATTAGGATTGCCCACAACAGCAGACAAACAAGAAGTTGACCGAGCTTATCGCAAATTGGCTAAGAAGTATCATCCTGATGTTAATCATTCTCCTGATGCTGCCTCCAAGTTCAAAGAAATTACCAGTGCGTATGAAATTATTAAAGAAAATAATTATAGTTCTGGATCATATGCAGGATCAAGTCAGTCTAGTTATGAATCACATTCTAATGAGTCTAACGCTAACAATGATTCTTATCAGCAAAACACTAATTACAATTATTCTAATTACCAGCAACAAAATCAAAATCATGAACCTTATCATTTTACTGAAGCTGACATTGGTAAGGTAATTTTCTGGATTGCAATCGCAATTTCGATTGCGACGGTAGTGATTGTCATTAAGGTCTTACCTCTTAGTATTACTTATGCGGTTTTGATTGTGTGTGGAATTTTGTATTACTTCTATCAGAAAAAGTGATTAATTATAAAGATCGAGCATTGTAATGCCTGGTCTTTATTTTTATTAATTAAGTTTTTATGGTAATAAAAACTTACATGAAAAAATTCTTTGTGGTAGATTAATCATTGCTGAAAAATTAGGAGGTTAAGTATGCCAAAGGATTTTAAGGAAGAATTATTGTTTACTGGATTAATGGCAGGTATGATGGTGATCGTGATGGAAGCCTATAACATTGCACTCGGGAGTGGGGTTGATTCCACTTTTGTTAAAAGTGTGTTAATGGGTTATCCATTTGCGTTAGTTATTGCGGCTGTTTGTGATTTACTTTTTGTGGGACCACTTGCAAAAGGAATCTTTTTCAAATTTATTTTTACTGAAAAAATGGAAGAGAAGCCACTTTTGATTTCTTTAGGAATTTCAATTTTGATGGTTTTAGGGATGGTAACTTGCATGTCAATTTTCGGAATTGTAGTTGAAGGCGGATTTTCTAGTCTTAATCTAGCAACGTTTGGGATGACATGGATTAGAAACTTGATTTTGGCTCTGCCATTACAACTTCTGATCGTTGGACCAATTGCTAGAATGGTTTTAAGTAAGGTTCAAGAAATCAGGAATTAGAATCAATTCAATAAAAAAGAACCATTTCAATAGTTATTGAAATGGTTCTTTTAGTATTTATAGTTGAGTATACTGGGCTCGAACCAGTAAATTGCGGATTCAGAGTCCGCTGCCTTACCAATTTGGCGAATACTCAATATTTGAACAACTAATATACTACAATTCTTTATGGACAGTTGTCAACAGAAAATTTTGCATTACTTTGTTGACAGACCGGTTTAAATTGGGTAAACTATGTAATTGTTCAGTTTATTGCCCGTTGGTCAAACTGGTTTAAGACGTCGCCCTCTCAAGGCGGAGCTATGAGTTCAAGTCTCATACGGGTAATTGATACAAGCTTCTAAACGTTGGCTTAGAGGCTTTTTATTTTGTATTGGTCTCTATTTGGTCTCTTTAGTTGATTTTATCGAGTAATTTTTGCGTTTTTTCTGCTTCATCGTTCTCCTTGGTTTTGAGGAGATGTGCGTAAACGTCTTGGGTAATTCCAATGTTTTTATGACCAAGTCGTTTGGATACATATTGAATTGAAACATTTTGACTTAAAAGGTAACTTGCGTGAGTATGTCGTAGTCCATGAAAAGATACTCGTTTAATGCCTAATTTTTTTGCATAGTATTTCATAGATTTATTGATACTTGAATTAGAAATGAAGTTATTCATGCGGCCAAGAAAAACAAAATTATTCTTATTTTCAAAATGATTCCTCAGCAAGAATTCGTTTTGAATTTTTTTATCTTTTTTAAATAAGTCAATCAATGAGTTGTTAATTTTGATAGTACGCATTGAACTTGCGTTTTTGGTTTTTTGAAATTCCTTATCAACTTGGCTGTATGATTTATTAACCGTCAACGTCTGATCATTCCAATTGATGTTGTCCCATGTTAATCCAATAATTTCCTCATAACGTAATCCTGTTAATAGGGCAGTTGCTACCATAGCCTTTGAAACATCTTCAATATTTCTAAAATTCAAGCAATAATCTAGTAGCTTTTCCATGTCTTCCGCTTCAAGATATTTCATTGAACTATCTTTTTCCGGACGACCACTTAATTCGATTCCATCTGTAAAATTCTCATTGATTAAATGAATTTGCACAGCACGTGTAATTGCTGTTCTAGTTTGTCGATGGATTTTCCGGACAGAGTTAATGCTTTGATTTTTACCCATTTCATTGATGAATTTTTGGTACGAGAAATAACTTATTTTTTGCAGTGGGGTATCTTTCCAGTATCGTTGCAAATATCTCTCAGTGGCCAAATAACGTCTTTTGGTTGCTTTTGATGAAGACGGCGCTTTAAAAGTTTTGTACCAATCATCAAAATACTCAACTAAAGTTTGATTGCTTTTCTCAATGAATTGGTCGTTATTCAAATTACTTTCTTGATCAGTTGCCCATTTCTGAGCTTCACGTTTAGTTTTAAACGTTTTACTAGTTGCATGTCTTTTGTGCATTTGGTCTTGATAGTAAACTCTTGCACGCCATTTTTCTCCGCGTTTTTGAAAAGTTGCCATTATTATTTACCTCTGAACGTATGTTCGATATAATGGTTAAAAATAAGCTCCACAAACCGTAGAGTTTACTTTTAACAATTTTCCTATATTCAAATCCTCTGGTTAAACATCTCTACCACGCACGGTAGGGATGTTTTTTATTTCTATAATCCTAAAAGTTGTTTTTTCTTTGCTTCAAATTCCTCGCTAGTGATAGTTCCTTCATCAGCCAATTGTTTGTATTTCTTTATTTCATCAGCAGAGTCAATATCTGAAGTAGTATTTGAGTTGTCGTTATCTTTTAAAATTTCATCTAAAATGGCACAGAGCTTATTACATTGCTTAATTGAATTGGAATAAGTCAAAGAATTAGCTTTTGTTTTAGTGGTTATAAATTTAATTTCCCATGTTTGATCGTTTTTAAAATTAATATTCACTGACAAATAATTTACGACTTCATAAGTCTTTCCACCGGTCATAGCTCCAACAATTGCACCAACTCCACCCATTAGAGTTCCACCAACAATTGCTCGTGTTATTCCATGATGCTTTGTTTCGTTGTTTCCACGTTGATTTATTTTATAACTGACGATGTCCTTAAATTTATAAGACTCACTAGGTGAAAGCATCGTAGCTTTTTTTGTAATTTCTTCATCGTCTCTGTTAATAGACAGATTAAGTATTTTTATCTCGTTTCTTGTCGATGATGGATCGTGTGTCTTATTACTAGGATTTTTTTCAATTTCTTTTAGTTTATCGTAAATTATTTTATAAACATTTTCACTGTCCGTTATTGTTTTCTTTTTGAATGCTCTAAGAACAATTGAATTTGGATCTTTAAGAGCTTGAGAATTAGTAAATCCTATTTTAGAAGTTGTTTGATTGTGAGCCATTTTAGGATCCAATATTATTTGAAGATACCCGTTTCGATATAGAGTAGGCTTTTGGTATTTTATTGATTGAATATCATCTAAATATATAGTTCTATCTTTTTGATTTCCTTGAGCGCTGATTGCTGATAGACCATTTCTGCTTATTATTAAATGGTCATCATACACTTTCAACTGTCCGTTAGTTCCCTTTAAACTCGCTAATTCTTTCATTGCTTGTTTCTCCTTATGTATCAACTTTTAAGGTCATCAGTATTTGGACTATTTATCCATTTGGATGAGAATTTGCCCAATCTATTTGACCTTGTACCCAGGCATCTGGGCTTCCATCTGGATTACTGCCAGGTGCATGGTCTTGTTCCTGATCAACATTAGAATTATCTGACTGGCTGGTAACAGATTGTTGGTTAGGGTTACTCGTTTGGTTAGACACAGCAGGTTGAGATGTACTTGATTGGTTAGGGGATGTAGTTTGCTGAGAGTTAGTTGTCTGTTGTGTATTTGTATATGAAGAACTGTTAGAACTAACACTTGTGTGGCTTTCTTGACCAGGATTCTTGCGATTATTACTTTCTTTGCTATTTTTATTGTTTGCTTTTTTATTCCTTTTAACTTTTTTCTCAGTTTTGGGATTACTACTTTTATGTTCGTTTTTATTTGTTTTAGATGAACAAGATGATAAAGATAATGCTACTAGTATGGCTGCTGATAAAAAAATACTTTTTTTCATAAAATCTCCCTTTATTTTTATATTAAAAAAGTTTATAAATCTATCGTTATTTGAATTGCTTTTCCAATTATTTTACCAGGATTGCTTTTGTTAATGACGATAGGGGTATATTTTTGATTAATTGGCATTAAGATTGTTTCATGTTCTTGGTTAACAATTTTTTTAAGCGTAGCGTTAGTATCATCATCAACAAGAACAGCTGCAATATCGCCAGTTTCAACTGTAGATTGAACATGTATAAGTACATATGCACCATCTGGAATTTTAGGTTCCATTGAATCTCCCCTACATTTTAGCCAAAAATTGTCACCATAAGGTAATGAGTTTATTGATGTTGCTCTATAACCCTCTATATTTTCCTGAGCTAAAATAGGATCACCACAAGCTATCTCTCCTAATACTGGTACGTCTACCATATTATTTTCGAATTTTATTGCATTAGCAGGCAGCAATTCTTTTAGTCCCGCTAACTGAAAAATTTGTTCATCTGAAATACGTAAACCTTTAGCTAGCTTTTTTAAAGTTGATGGTTTAGGGATATTTCTTTTTCCATGTTCGACCTGTGAAATGTATGGATGGGACATTCCCGCTTGTAAAGCTACTTGTCTAATTGAATATCCTTTTTCTTTTCTGATTTTGGCTAGTTCTTTTCCAAAATCTACACTATTAGTATTCATGAGTAACCTTCCTTTAACTGTATTTTATCAATAAAGTTGAAAAAAGATACCAAAAAATATCAAAAAGATACCAAAAATGGTTGCATTTGTATACCAAATGTTTTATAGTTATAGATGTTGAAGGGAGGTTAAGAAATGTTATTAAAATTAAAAGATCCAGAAAAGATAAAAGAAGCAATTGCAATGAATGGTTATTCAATTAATGGATTTGCAAAAAAGAATAAAATTAGTGATGCAAATTTAAAAAGCATCCTATCTGGAAAACATAATCCATATCCACCGACAGCTAAAAAAATTGCTGATGGTTTAGGCTTGAAAATTAGTGATATTTTTTTTGCTCTTAATGGTAACAAAAGTGTACCAACAAAGGAGATGGGCAAGAATGATTGAAGAAACAATTAAAAGTGTTCTCTTCAAAATTGCTGATTCAATCATTAAAAATCAGCAAATCAAGCAGGGAGTGTTTAACCAAAAAGAATTAGCAAAATATCTGTGCTGTGACGTTAATACACTCAAAAAATACTACATTTACCAACCAGATTTTCCAGTAATTCCACGAGGAAACAAATATGTATATCCGCGTAAGGGTGTTGATCAGTGGATTGCAAATCACACAGTGACTTATAAGGAGGTGGCATAGATGGGTGACCAAGAAATAGAAATTTTAAATGAAGTAAGAAAAACAAATAATATTTTAGAAAGTATACAAAAAGACCTTCATGTTATTGCAAGTAACACAAAGGTCAATAAAAAAGTTATTGACCCTATCACTGGGAAAGAATCTCAAACTAATCTCTAATCATTGTCGAGTTTATTAAGAAAATCCTTATAAACTTTAAAAACTGCATCTGGATTAACACCTTGTGACTTAATTGTAGGCTCAGTTGCAAGGTAATTTATCCAAGATTTTGTTAATTCAGCAGCAATCATTTTATTACTGTTATTCATAGTTTTCACCTCCTTTATAAAAATTATATCAGAGGTAGAAATTGAAAGGAGATGATCCATTGAGAGTATGCGAACTACAAAACATTAAAAGTGAAGATTTAAGAAACCAACTTACTGAAACCGTTGATTGGACTCTTTGGTCTAATGGTAGTTATCCAAGTAATACTGAGTCAGACGAGATAAAGGTACTGATTAGTGATGTAAGTAAGCCTATTGTGAAGCTTTCAAGCAAAACTAAAGTATTAGCGTCTGGAACAGCAAGATATTCCTACAAGAATTATCAATTTGAAGTTGTCCCAAGCGATGCTACAGAATACCTAGAAATTGAAAACAACATGACTGAGGACGAAAGAAACCATGGATTTGAAATTTAGCGAGGTAAATGAAATGGAAAAAGAAAACAAAAAAACAATTTTGAAGCTTATTGTTGGCGATCAAAAAACTTCATTTCAAGCAAATATTGTTGGAATGGATGAAGTTGCTAAATCAGCAAATGGATTAATGCATGCATTATTTGAAGTAGTCAAGCCGGTTGCTGGAGCAAACACTACTGAACTTATTAAAAATTGTATGGATGAATATATATCTAAAGAGGAGATGAATTCAGATGATGAATAAAGACATAAAAAAAGACCAATCGAGTAACGGCTCGACAGGTCTCAATAAATTGGTTCTATTAAACATTCTACAGTTTAATTCTACCAGTGATGGAAAGTTAATTCAACGGACTATGAAATAGGAGGGATTAAACATGATCGAATTTACAGCTACTCAAGGATTATTTTTACTATTTATTTTTATATCAGGAATTACTATTGGCTCTTTTGGGAAAGAATTTATTAAAAGCCTAATCAAACGTGATGGTAAATATTTTGAATAGTGAGGTAAAAATTATGAGAAGAATAAATCAATTATTGAAACAAAGAAAACAATTAATCAGTTCAAATCAACGTTTATTAGATGATTTCAGTCAACTTGATGACGTGCAAAAAAACATTGCTAGTCGAACGATTGATGATCAAAAAGTACTACGACAATTATTTACTGATGAAGATAAACGTAAACAAAGCATCATCAATGCAATTCATCCAGCATTCACAACTTGGGAGGACTAGAAAATGACAAACGAAAATACAGCAATGACAAAACCAATTGAATATGAAGCAAACGGCAAAAACGTTAAATTATCAGGGAATATGGTTAAAGAATATCTAGTCTCCGGGAATGCTGAAGTAACTAATCAAGAAGTTGTTAATTTCTTACAGCTATGTAAATTTCAAGGATTAAACCCATTCTTGAATGAGGCTTATTTGGTTAAATTTAGAGGTCGACCAGCACAGATTATTACTTCAAAGGAAGCATTCATGAAAAGAGCTAATGCTGATCCACATTTCCAAGGATTTGAAGCTGGAATCATCGTTCAACGTGGCGATGAAATCGTTAAATTAAATGGTGCTATCAAACTTCCTAAGGATACATTAATTGGTGGTTGGGCAAAGGTTTATAGAGATGATCGTAAAGTTCCAATTAGCGTTGAAATTTCACTTGATGAGTTCTCAAAGGGTCAGGCTACTTGGAAACAAATGCCACTGAATATGATTAGGAAGACTGCAATTGTTAATGCTTTGCGTGAAGCGTTCCCAGAAAATCTTGGATCACTTTATACAGAGGAAGAACAAGGCGATCCAGAAGCTAATTTGAAACCTAGAACTGTAAATGCTGAAGAAGAAACTGCTACTAGTGTGGATGATTTAATTTCTGATAATTCTAAAGAACAAGAACCACAAGATGTTACAAGCAATAAAGGTTCTGATGAATTCCCAGAAACTCCATTTGATGAAGATAACAAAGATGTTGACGAGTCAAAAGTACAATCAGAAAAACCTAAGAAACCAGAAAGGGATGTGACAAGTGATGACGGAAGCAGTAAAGAACTCAATAAGCAGCAGCAAGAACAACTCTTTGGACAACTCGACGACCTTCGACCTGACGAAAAGTAATTACTACACTTCCGAAGCTAACTGGCATTACTTGTCAAAATCAGTTTACTGGAATTTCTTACAATGTGAAGCTTCTGCTTTAGCACAACTTAAAGGATTGTATACACCCAAAAGGGATGAAACACCCTTATTGGTTGGCAATTATCTCCATTCTTATTTTGAAAGTAAAGAGTCACATCAGCAGTTTTTAAATGAGCATAAAAAGCAATTGTATAAGTATGGCAACCCTGAAAAGGGAATTAAAAAAGATTACAAAGACGCCAATAAGATGATTGAAGCACTTGAAAATGATCCTAAGTTTCCATTGATTTATCAAGGAAAAAAAGAAGTTATTGTAACCGGAAAAATTGACGGCATTCAATGGATGGGGAAACTTGATTGCTTGTCTCCTGATAAAAACATGTTCTTTGATTTGAAAACTGTTGATGATTTCCACAAAAAACACTGGAATGCTGAACGACATATTCCTGAGAATTTTGCAGAAAGTCGTGGATATATTTTGCAAATGGCAATCTATCAAGAGTTAATTAGACAAACATTTGGAATTGAGTCTACGCCATACATCATTGCTGTATCTAAGCAACAAGAACCAGACAAAGCCATCTTTTCAATTCCACAATTCATGATGGATACAGAAATGGACGAATTAAAAGAGAAACAACAGCATATTGTAAATGTGATCAATGGTACTGAAAAGCCAATTGCATGTGAACATTGCGATTACTGTCGAATGAATAAGAAGCTAAGTACTGTGACACCAATTGACTCAATTGAATTGTATTAGGAGGTAATAATATGTATTTCCCAAAATTTCCATTGATTAATGAAACACCCATTTTAATTCCTAAAAAATTAGCTACTGAAATTGGATTAAAAGAAACGATTATTCTCCAAAAATTATATGAACGAATGAATTTAGTTGGAGAACCAGATGAAGAATGGGTAGAAGCAGAAAAAGAAGGACGTATTGCTGGTAGAAATGAACTTCATCTAGCAGAAAATTATGAGCATCTTCAACTATTGCTTCCGTTTTTAACTTTAGATGAAATAAAAGAAACTATGGATAGCTTAGTAGATAAAAATTTAATTTCAATTAAAAATTATAAAGATTTCAAAATTGGGGCAATTGAACACTTAACAATTAATGATGGTAAATTGTGGCGTCTATAAAGAGGTGATTAAACATGGTAAAAGTTGTTAGACATCATAAAGAGCATTTTACTATTGCAGATAATCAAATAATTCAAGATGAACGTTTAAGTTGGAAAGCACGTGGAATATTTATGTACGTGTGGGCACAAAAAGATACTTGGAAATTTTATGAAACCGAAGTGATGAACCATTCCATTGATGGAAGAGCTTCATTAAGAAAAGGACTAGAAGAACTTGAGAAGTATGGATATTTAAGACGATCACAATTGCGAAATAAACAAGGTAATTTTGGTGATCCGTTTTGGGAACTATCTGATACACCGATGTTCGATTATCGGACATCGGGTAATCCGACATCGGAAAACCCGACATCGGAAAATCGCACACTAACAAGTACTAATAAAACAAGTACTAATAAAACAAAAACTAAAGAAGAAGTAGAGCGAGAAAAACTGAAGCCAATTAATTCGTTTCAAAACTATTTTGGAGTTCCACGCAATGCAGTTATTGAAAATTTGAGTGAATGGTCTAAAGAATTTGGCAATGACTTGGTTAACTATGTAATTAAGATAACTGCTCAAAGAAATGTTAGTAATAACGCTGCATGTTCTTATATGGATAGTATTTTTAGAAGTTATCGTAAAAACAACATTAACACTGTTCAACAGGCTAAAACGGCTGAGGATAATTTCAAACATCGACATTTCCAAAATAGTAATAAAAAGCAACACAAGACAATAACACAAGAAGAATTGGAGGAAAGGAACCTTGACTTCTGACCTTAGATTTTTAGGTAAAGACTTAAAAACGTTGGAAGAAACTTGCCCAATTCATCCGGACGTTCAACTTAAAGAATTTAAAGGTCATAAAAGTTGTTGGAAGTGTACTAAAGAACGTGAACATAAACATATGGAAGAACTTCGAAAAACAGTAAAGCGTCGAAGCACTTACAACATGCTCAAACGTTCTTCAATCATGGACGATCCGGACTTAAAAAGAGTAAGTTTCAACGATTATCAAGAACGTAATTCAGAGACAAAGAATAATAAGCAGCTAGCAGAAAAGTTAGCAACTTACTATACCAATCTAGATAACAGAGGAAATGCAATCATTTCTGGCAAAGCTGGAGTTGGAAAATCTCATTTAGCTTATTCAATTTTGAAGTATGTAAATAATCATGCTGAACCAATGCAAAGTTGCTTATTTGTTGATTTTAACGAATTGCTTAGACGTATAAAGGGCAGCTTTCACGATAAAACCAGTCCCTATCAAGAAGCGTCAATGGTTTCACTGCTAAGTGGAGTGGATCTCTTAGTTTTAGATGATTTAGGTAGTGAAGCAACGTTTCAAACGAAGGACAGCGAAGCATCTAATTGGGCTCAAAATGTTTTGTACGCAATCTTGAATCATCGCAATCGAACTATTATCACAACTAACTTATCTGGAGAACAGATGTTGCATATTTATAACGACAAGGTGGTTTCCAGAGTGATGAAAGGCAGTCAAGATAAAATAATTAAATTCAAGGACACGAAAGATTATAGAGCGAGGTTATTTTGAAAAACGAATCAGTGATATTTATTCAACCGTTAAAAAACGGCGGTGCTTTCTATGAAAATCTACAAGAACATCAACAAAACGAAGAAGCGTTGCGAGTTATGAGAAGACGAGCAAAAGACAATTGGGTAGAACATTATCAACGTTATGTTGAAAATTACGAAACTAAAACAAGTAAAGGAGCATAACGAAAATGAATGATTTAGTAGTCATGAGAGATAAACATGCAGTAACAACTAGCTTGAAAGTAGCTGAAGTTTTTGGAAAAGAACACTCCAAAGTTATTAGAGCAATTAAGAAACTTCGACAAGCCAAAAGTGGCGAGTCGATTTCTAATGAAATGTTTGTTGAATCAACTTATTTAAATAGTCAAATGCATAAACAACCAATGTTTTATATGAATCGAGATGGATTCACTATTCTGGCCATGGGATTCACTGGGGATAAAGCTTTAAAGTTTAAATTTGATTACATCAAAGCATTTAACCAGATGGAAGATCAGATTAAACAATATGGTGGCTTCGAAGTCCCTCAAAACATGGGAGACGCATTACAGTTAGCAGCTAACCAAGCTAAGCAAATTGAAACCATGCAGCCAAAAGCGTTGTTTGCTGACGCTGTCACTGCTAGTAAGACCAGCATTTTAGTTGGAGAACTTGCTAAGTTGCTTCGCCAAAATGGCGTTCAAATGGGACAAAACCGCTTATTCCAATATTTAAGGAATAACGGTTACTTAATCAGACGCAAAGGGACCGACTACAACATGCCAACTCAAAAATCAGTGGATAAAGGATTATTCCAAGTTAAGGAAACGTTAGTTATGCACGCAAATAATACTGTTGTTTCCAAAACAACCAAAGTCACTGGCAAGGGTCAGCAGTACTTTATCAATAAATTTTTAAAGGATGATCTGGTCGTTGAATAAATATCATGCGAAAAAAGTCATAGCAGACGGTATCAAGTTTGATAGTAAAGCTGAGTATCAGTACTACCGGCATGAATTGAAGAACAGGCAATGCCCGGTTAGCTTTCATGAAAGATTTGAAATCGTGCCGAAGTTCAAGTTAAACGATAAGCGACATTCAAGACGTTACTACACACCAGATTTTTGTATTTACGACAATACAAAACGATTAGTCAAGGTAGTAGACGTTAAGGGTAGCAAAATCACGGCAGACGCTAGTTTAAGAATGGCAATGTTTGAATATCTGTACAAAATACCAGTCACAATTGCTAGATATGACTACAAAAAACATACGTTTACGGAAAAGGAAATGTAGGGAGGGTGGCCAACATGTGGCTAGTTACAATTTTGATTTTACTAATGATTTTTGGATTCTGGTTCTTGGATTCTGACTGCTGCAGTTGGTTATTCGTCCTAGTAATTTTCTGGTTTGTTATTCTGTTTGTTCTGAAGTTATGGTGGGTAATTCTAATCTTAGTTGCAATTTTAGGACTTATTGGTTGGATTGGAGCTGGGAAATAGATGTATGCAAAATTAGAGCATATTAATGGCTCTCAGCTCGTTTTAAATGTTGACGAACAATTAGACATGGAAAAGATAAAACGTTTCTCAGATGGACGTCAGCCAATTGTGGAGATTGATATTGCTGACGGACGTCATATAACTCCAGACCAGCGAAAAAAGATATTTGGATTGATTGGCGACTTTTCTGAGTACACAGGATTCTTAAAACCAGAGTCTGAAGCTTTTCTAAAGTATGAGTTCATTGAGACCATGAAAGAACCGCAATACTTTTCAATGGCTGACTGTTCTGTGACACTAGCAAAGAAGTTTATCGACTTCATTATTGGTTACTTTATTGATGAAGATGTGCCGTTTAAAACGAAGTGTTTTGATGAAATCCAAGGTAATTATGGTCTCGTCCGGAAGTGTGTTTTACATCGTGATTGCATTATCTGTGGAAAGCCGGGAGCTGACATTGACCACTTTAAGGCAGTTGGAATGGGCCGAAACAGATACAAGATTGATCAACGAGGGATGTATGTGTGGTCACTTTGTAGAAAGCATCACAATTTACGGCATTCAATGGGAATTGCTGACTTTGCCAGACAGTTCCAAATCAAGCCGATTAAATTGGATGATGAGTTAATCAGACAGCTTAAATTGACGAGCAACAAACGATTAGACGAACAGGAGAGAAATGATGAACCGTTATAAGCATGGGAAATATGATCTAATCACTCATATGTCAGATATCTTGCCAAAAGATAAGTTCATTGGATTCATGGTTGGAAATATCATGAAGTATATTGTTCGATTCGAGGATAAAGGAACACCGATTCAAGATTTGAAAAAAGCGCGTGATTATTTGAATCGATTAATTGATTATATGGAGGCAAAAGATGAAAAAGTCTAAAGAGAAAATATCACAGGAAGAATCAATGAAAAAATTAGACAAATCAATGGATGAAAATTTTCAACTACTACATGAGACACACGAGGAGTACCTAAAGATTTTAGAGAGGGGCAGGCACCAGAGGGAACAATCAGAAAATATGAAAAATAAGAAAACAGATGAGCGTTTAGAAAGAATTGAAAGCAAATTAAAACTAAATAATTGTTTATTAGATAGATTGATTTTAATTAAGTCAAGATCGGAATGTAAGAAAAATGGGAAGCAAAGAAAATACATTATTCCGATTCCAGATACTGAAGGCGGCAAATATCAGTGCTATTTAGTGAAAATAACTAGCCCTTACTCTGGAGGAACAAGGATAGGTGTTGATATAAGCGACAAAGAATCAATACTTCGACCACAAGAACCAGGTATTTTGTCTCCTAGCAGGTATAAAGAACAATTTATTTTCACTGAATCAGAAGTTGAACAATTTTCACCGTATAATCAGCTTTTAGCTCAGGAGGTTTACATTGACTAATTTAATTCCAATTTGTATCAGCTGGTTTTGTGCCGGTATTAGCGTTGGTTGTGCAATTGCATCAATGATGTTGTTGTATAGCAGTATTAAAAAAACAAAACAACGTGATATGCATCAAGAAATAGATATGTCTGATTTATTTGATGAACATGGATTTAAAGGGCATTTGTACCCAGACAATCCAAAGAAACCGAGGTAAGTGAAATGAGTGAGAAAACAGTAAGCTATGAAGAATTTGTTAAAAGAATCCACGAAAAGATACCTGAAGTGTTCATGCATTTTAACGAAAAAGGATTTCCAATTACTGAAAAAGAAGCGTGCGAAATGGAAGACGAGATAGTTGGTTTTGTAAGTGAAATGAGGGAGAAACACAAGAATGACTAAACAAAAGAAGTATGCAATTCCCTTACCTGATACTACTTATGTAACAAGTAGAAATATGGATAGTTATATCCCTATTTATATGAATTCATTTTTAACTAAAGTTCCAGAAGGAAGCTATTACTTAAATGGTCCGTTTGCAGTTGAACAATATGAAGCTGATCAATACGGAAAACGACTTTATGATCTTAGTGAAGTAGAAAATCATAATGAGGCAATTTTTAGCGAAGAAGAATTAAAAGATTTACCAAAACCATATCAAGAAATGGCAATTGAGGTTAATTAAATGAAAAAGTATGTAGTTCCACTGCCGGACGTTAATTTATATCAATTACCAATTGCTTACGTCACAGTATTTCGATCAGATAGACATAGTGGATGTTATGCTTTTTGCTATTTTATTAGCGATTCAGAGGCTAGCAAACATGATTATGCAATCTTTTCATTAGATGAAATTCAAGAAATGCCAAAAGATTATCAAAAGTATGCGAAAGAGGTTGACGCGCAATGACTGAACAACAAAAAGAGTGCCCTTATTGTACAGGTATTGGGAAATTTATGTATCACGATAAGCAAAATAGAGCATTAGGTTTAAATTATGATTCAGACCATAAATGGAAACTGTTTTATTGGAAATATGGAGACAAAGCTATTATGACTGAAGCTCATTATTGCACTAAATGTGGAAGGAATTTATACAAATGACTAAAGAACAAAAGAATTGCCACTACTGTCAGCATGAACAAAAGAGCTTAATTGAAATTGATGAAGATAACGATCCATCTGGCATTTCAACGATTTTATATATTGGCAGTAACAAAAACTATAAAAAATACTATTTGTGTATAGATGTTTCAGCAGGTTCGTATTTAGAGAACCATCCATTTGCTGATATAAATTACTGTCCGATGTGTGGAAGGAAACTATAAATGATTAGTTTTGATGAAATAGAGAGTGTCAAATCACAATGTTTAAATTCGTTGGTTGAGGGGAAACATATGAAAATAAATAAAAAACGACTTAGAAAACAGATGAAAGATAGCAACCAGATTCATTATGAAAAAGAAGAAAGTATACGTCATAGAGAAAAAGAGTTGTATTGGAGAGAGCAAGAATTGAAAAAACAGCAAAATGCAACAGAAAAAATCAGAGAATGGGCGGTCCAACATGGTTTAGATAAAAAGACCGATAAGCAAGTTATCAAGTTAATGGAAGAGTCTGGAGAGTTAGCTGAAGCTCATAACAAGAAACATACAGATGATCTAAAAGATGCACTTGGAGATATCTACGTAGTAATTACAATCATTGCTCAACAGAATGGTTGGAATATTGAGGATTTAATTTCAGCTTCTTACAACGTGATTAAGGATCGTACAGGCAAGACTGACCACGGTACTTTCATTAAAAAAGAAGATATCGAAAAATAAAAAACAAATAATCTAAAACTTGCGTAATTAGTTTCGAACACAAGCAAAGGAGATTTTAGATTATGGAAAAAGAAAAGGTAAAGATACCACAATTTGTCGCAGGTTGGATTGAAAGGAACAAGGATCACCATTGTGCAGCTCTTGGTGAATTGCTGTTTGCTGAAAAGTCTGAGTTAGATAAATCAGACAAACAAGTGTTTGAATGGTTATTTTTAGATTTATGTGAGCATGTTCGATTAATTTTAGGAGCGGTAAAGGATGGATATACGTTTGATAACCAAGAATATGTTATTCCCATTCCAAACATTATTGCATATGGAAATCAAGTGTACTTGTCAGTATATGGTTCAGAAAAAATAGATAAATTCCACGCAATGACAAAACATACTGATGAAAAAATCACATTTACTGATGATGAATTAGATAAAGTGCCAGAAATGTATCGTAAGTTTAAAATTCCAAAAGAGTTGGTGATTGATGATGAGTAGAATTCAAAAAGTACCTGTTGGAGTGGCACGATTCATTGAAACAGTCAGGGAAGATAAAAGTAAAAATTTATGGACTCAAATTAGCGATACTTGTGTCTACTTATCTAATTTTATTGAAATTATTAATGGAGAAAATGATAGTAAGCCAACTGGTGGATTAAGTTACATCACAGTTGGTTGGATTGAAGAAAATCAAGACACATTTATTAAAGCGTTAGTTGATGGATATGAGGTGGTAGAAAATGAACAAAATCGAACCAATTGAAAAAGCCGTTCAAAAAATGAACGGCGAAGCAAAAAAGTTTTATGGAAATATTGATAAAGAATCATTGAAAGTAGTTGGAAACATTAATGTTGAATTGGTTGATGGTCAATTTATGGCCACTAATCATCAAATCATTTCAAAATTCAAAAATAAGGAGTGCTGGTAATGACTAATATTTTATTTAGTGAAATTCCAGATAAAAAGGGAGAAAGTGTACCAGAATTAACAGCCGGCCAAGCAACTTGGTTGAACGAAGAGGTTAGAAAAACAGTTGAAGAAACTGGTTCAGATAATAAATTAGATATTGCTGTAACAATGAAACAAGATATCACTCGTATGTCATTAGATAATCCTATGTTTAAGGATTTAAACAAATATCAATCGAAATTGTTAATCGCTTTAGTCAATGGATTCAAGATTAAGCCAACAAAATATGTAGTTAAACTTCCAGTTATTTCCAATTCGAAAGGACATAGTCTTTATTTAAGAAAGGGAGATAAACAAAAGTGGGAATGCGTAGAAAATACGTGGGCTGATGAATTTACAAAAAAGCAGATTGATACAGAGGTCCCAGAAGTTTACCGGCCGTACGCACAAGAAATAAAAGAATTTTAGACCAAACAAAAAAGCAGACCATATCCCTAAAGTCCACTTTCTCTATTCATTGAAAAACATACGTTCGCATTACAGAACTTCTATAGTATACCACACGAAAAGGAGTTCTGCCCATGTCTCACTTCACATTTCTAAATAAAGAACAGACGATCGCAAATGCAAAAATGGCTTTAGAAAAATATACGTATTGGCATAACAGAGAATTAAGTCAAAAGGTTGCATCCCTTGGCTCACCAATCATTTCAGATATGCCTAAAGCACAGTCAACTACTAATTCGCAGGAAAATCGCATATTAGAACATATCGACGCTAGTTTGTATTGCGAGTATTGCCGGAAAGCAATTGAATTTCTAACAGATGAACGATACCGAGATATTCTCAATAACTCATACATAACAAGACAGTATCCAGATGAGTTTTTGATGTCACAGTTATGTTTGAGTAAGACGCGATTTTACCAGGTTAAAAATGAAGCGTTATTAGCGTTTGCGCAAGTTTGTCCGCCACTACCATTTAGAAATGATGATGAAGTTTATTCTCTGATTTCCTACAAATAAATTTCAGAGTGAACTATTTGTGAACTAAAAGCGGAGGAAATGTGAACTAAATGTGTACAATGAGGGGACAAAAAGTGAACCATAAGCGGAGCTAAACGTTATATATTGGTATTGTCCAGAAATTGGATATGGCTTTCAAATGTTTTTTACCTCGGGCAAGTATAGGCAACACGGAAAACCTCAAAGAATAGTCTGGTTCGAATCCGGACACTTGCCTTTGCAGAGAAATCTGCATCTACTGCGTTACTGCTAGTTCTCCTTTCGAATAATTGATTTGTTTATTTACCTACTTGTTGATCCAAGAGCTTATTTCATAGCTAGCAGTGGCGAAATCGCAAAGAGTTGGAAACTCCATGTTCCAACTCTTTTTTTATGGAGTGAATTATTTGTATACACATAAGGGAATTACATATTCGTGCAAGACTGAGTTTGAGTTAATTCAACGTCTGGACCACGAAGCTAAAAGGAAACAAAGAAAACAAAAGCAACATAAATCCAACGATAGGAGGGACGGTTGATGTAAGTGTCTAAGAGAGACGATGCCAAAGCTGATTACTTAGCTGGTATTTCATTAAAGAAAATTGCAACCAAATACGGAGTTGCATATGGAACGGTAAAGTCGTGGAAGTCACGTGAGCATTGGGACGATGACAAACGGCTAACGCAACCGTTGCAAAATAAACGCAACGCAACCCAAAAAGGTGCAACCAGAGCAGAAAAGGTTGCAACTCGTGAACCGGTTAAATCAGATGGACTGAATGACAAGCAGGAATTATTTTGCATGTACTATCTACAACGATTCAATGGTACGTGGGCATATATGAAAGCATATGGAGCTAATCACGAAACTTCTATGGTTGGTGCCAGTCAGCTTTTAAGCAAACCTAAGATTAAAGCCTACATCACCAAGTTAAAGAAGCGTGCATCAAATGAGTTGCAGCTTGAAATCACAGACTTAATCAGAGCCGACGCAAAGCAAGCGTTTGGAAACATTGATGACTACATCAATTGGAAGACAACTAAAATGCTGGCAACTAATGCAGCAGACGCACCCGTATTAGACGCTGACGATAATCCTATTTACTATCACACCACAGACTTCTATTTAACAGATAAAGATAAGGTCGACATGTCGTTAGTCAAGTCAATTACTAAAGGTCGTGACGGTCTTAAGGTTGAACTCAAAGACCCAGAGAAAGCACGAGAACGTTTGTACAAGTTCTTTGCTAACAGCAATGACGGTAAAGATAACGAAACTAACGTCTTAGATAAATTACTTAACACAATAGCTAAAGGAGCTGAACAAGATGGAAAAGATAAATCTAAATAATCTTTTCACTCCTAAACAACAGGAAGTTATTGATCAGGAAATCAACAATCCTTATTGGACGTTGATGATTAATTACGGTGCGGTTCGTGCTGGCAAGACGTTTGTTGATAACTTTGTGTTCTTGTTTGAGTTGCGACATGCAGCCGAGGTTGCACAATCCAAAGGGGTTGCACATCCTCAATACATATTGGCTGGTGTGGACGCTAAGTCGATTAATTCCAACATCATCATGGAAATGTTTAACACATTTGGCTTGGTGTTTAAATTCAATCGTTTTAATGGATTCGATGTGAAGTTTCCTGGATTGCCACCGGTGCAAGTAAGACAAGCATACACGGGAAGTATTCGTGGTCTTGGATCCATTCGTGGTATGACATCTTATGGTGCTTACATCAATGAAGCTTCCAAAGCTAATCAGGAAGTGTTTGATGAAATCCAGAATCGTTGCTCAGCAGACGGTGCCCGAATTGTTTGTGATACCAACCCTGACATTCCTACTCACTGGTTGAAAGTGAACTACATTGATAAGGCAAATGATAGCAAGTTTATCATCGCCAATAAGTTCACGTTGGACGACAACATTGCTAACTTGTCGCCACAGTATGTTGAATCACTCAAAGAAACTACGCCGAGTGGAATGTTCTACGACCGAGCAATTAAAGGCTTATGGGTATCTGGTGAGGGTCTGGTTTATCAAGACTACAACGAAAAGGACAACACGATTACTGCTCAACAGTTCAACAAGATTAAGCAAGAACATACGTTGAGTTATTACTGTGGCCTTGACTGGGGTTTTGAACATAAAGGCTCAATCGTATTAATGGCTGATGATGAAGATGGCAACACTTATCTCGTTAAAGAATGGACGTATCAACATCGGCAAATTGAATACTGGATGGAAGTGGCCAAACAAATCCAGCAGCAATATGGTTTAGCAATTCCATTCTATTGTGACTCTGCTCGGCCAGAATACGTTGCACGTTTCCAAGACGCCAACATCAAAGCAATCAATGCTTATAAAGCACGTATGACTGGAACCGAAGAGATAGCCGATATCATTCATAACAACAAGTTCATGGCTGTTAAAGACAACCTTATGGACTTTGAGACTGAAATTTATCAATACACGTGGAATGAAAAGACCGGTGAACCAATCAAGAAAGATGGGATGGACGATTGCATGGACGCGTTGCGTTATGCAGTTGCAACCAAGAACTGGTACAAGCGTGAGGAAGAACTATCTAAGCGTGATAATGGTTCAATCACACAACAAAACGAATTACTACAAAGCAAAGGACTTATTGGCGGACAGCCAAGAATGGGGGTATAGAACGTGTCAAATATTAATGGAACCATGCGACAACCAGATGTGTTTGGAAAGAAACACAGTTTAGATGGGACACGATTTGGTCAGAACGCCAACGTACAATATTCCATTCCTGAACCAACATGGGATGCAGTCAAAGACGCTCCAAGCTCTGAGAACTTCTTGGCATTAGTTCGTTACTACGTCAATGATCATTACTCAAATCAATTGGATCGTATCCTTGAGTTGCAACGTTATTACTATGGCGATAACAACATTCATCATTGGCAAGGTGAGTTGCGCAACAAGAACCAATCAGACAATCGAATTGCTAATCCATGGGCCACATACATTACCAACTTGCGAATCGGACATCAGTTTGGTAATCCAATCAAATATGGATTTGATAGCAACGATGACAACGCCGATGAAGACGAGGGAGAAGAATTACTAAACACGGTTGCTCAATTCAATCGTCAGATTAACGAACCTTATCACAACAGATTGATGGCCATTAACATGTTCACGACTGGTAGAGCCTATGAACTAATGTTCATTAAAGAGGGAACGAATGAGGTTCATCTGACAACGATTGACCCTAACAGTTGCTTCGTGGTTTGGTCGACTGATGTTGAGCCAACTGAGCTCTTTGCTGTTCGTTATTATAAAATTCAAATTGCCGGACAAATTAACTTCCAGGTTGAAGTTTATACCGACAACAAGGTTTACTATTATGACGCTGGCCAAGATATCACTGGTGACCTAACTCTTACTAAAGTGGAAGACACATACTTCCATCAAGTTCCTATCACTGAGTTTGATAACAACCCAGAGCGTATGGGAGTTTATGAACGTGTGCTTGATAAGATTGACGAATACGACCAATCCGAATCAGGGATGGCCAACAATCAAGAGGACTTCAACAATGCTCAGTTATTAATCTCAGGTATCATCAGCAATCAAGGTGGCAAAGCTGAGCCGATGTTGGATGAGAATGGTAATCAAGTCTATATTGACAACAATGGTAACTATACTAATCAATCTCAAGATAAACTCGGCAACAAGAACACACCAATTATGGAAAAACAGGTATTGGATACTCACTCAAACGTGATGTATATGAAGCCTTACCAATTCCATGATGCGTCTGGAAACACACAGACGGTTCCAACAACTGCAACGTATCTCACTAAGAACTTGAATGTGACTGACTGGGACAAACACAGGACGGACATTGCTAATGAAATCATGCAGTTCACTAACACACCAAATGTAACTGACGCTAACTTTGCTGGTAATGCTTCTGGTGTAGCGATGTCGTATAAGCTGTTTGGAATGGACCAGGAAATGGAAGTTACCGATTCACTATTTGCTCGTGGTATCCATCGCCGGTTGCGTTTACTGATTAACTATTTAGGAATGCAACCTGAGTCTGGCGTAAATGAAGATGAGGACGCTAACGACGTTACCATCACGTTTACTCCAAACAATCCAAAGAACAATCAAGCAATCGTTAATGTTATGCAGTCGTTGGCTTCTCAAGGTGTCGTATCGACACAGACACTTCAAGAGATGGCTTATCCAGTTACTGGTGTTCCTCAATCACAAGAACAAGAACGAATGGACCAGCAGAAACAAGAGCAGGCTAAGAACAATCCAATGGCTGGCATCAACAACAATCTCTTCCAACAGAACATGGGAGATAATCCTAAGCCACCAAAGGAAGAAGACCCAGATAAAACTGGACAAAGTGGTGGGGAAAGCAATTAAGGTGGTGTGATCATTGGCAACAATCAAACAAGAACAAAAGCGAATTGAGAAGTTAGTTCAGCAGGATAACAACAATGCCGATAAGATTGCTGGCTTCTATTCCCAGGCAATGACAATCGTTGCCAGCAACTTGAATGATTTCTTTTTCCACTATGCTGTCGATAATCACTTGTCAGTTGGTCAGGTATCCAAAGACGTTTCAACGTGGGATGTTCAACAATTCCACGACGCTATCAATTCGCTCATGGCTAATTCATCAGACAACGATAATCTGACCAAGCAATTACGAGCATTGTATGCACAATCGCAAGTGTCTAAACGTGACATGATGGGAGCATTAGTTGGTGCTGGAATTGTAGTTGCAACGAACAATGTTGCTGATTATTCAGTTGATAAGCTCAACAAAGAGTACGCTGAGGGTTATCGTTGGAGGAACAGTGGCAGCGAATACACTATGAATCCAAACGACCATACGCAACAAGACTTCCTTAATTCACTTAATAACCATGCGCAAACCATGATGTCGAAAGCCACACAAGTTCTTTATTCAAGTTTGCAAACAGGTTTGGATTTATCACAGATGAGACATTTAACTAAGACCATGAGTGAGAAAACTGATCGTCAATCGGGAAACATCAACAGTGCCGTCAACACAGAGGTGTCTGGCATTCAAACATTGTTCCGGACGGAAGCATCAAGTAATAATGCTGATGGAGCAATGGCAGCGTTCAAAGACAATGATGTTGACTATGTCTATTTGCTAACACAAAAAGATGAGAAGGTCTGTGAGATTTGTGAGGGATTGGCAGACGACAACCCATATCCAATTGAACAGGCACCTGACATACCCGAAATGTCACACCCAAATTGCCGATGCCAATTAATACCGTGTGATAAAGACGGTAACCTAACCAGTGATACGTCAATTGATTAGGAGGTAATTAAATATGAAAACAATTCGTAAATTAATCAGTAAGCAAAAATTGGTAGATACAATTTTTGTTACATTTATTGTTTCGATGGTTATGAGCTTTATGCCAATGCTTTTAGTTGGAATTTTGCCTATACTACGTAGCAATTTATTATTAATCATATCTATGTTTATTGGTACTGGAATAGGATCCATATGTTTAACTTTGATTGCAATTGAGGTAGCTTATTAAATTAAATAAATATCATTAGCACTTAACTTTGTTGAGTGCTATTTTTATGGCCTTTTTTAGTCAGCAGGCCTAAAAGAACTGGCTTTTTTGCTGAGTTGAGAAACTTAAAACCTTACTAGTCTACGGACTTAAAAGCAGGAGGAAACCTTATGGCAGACGAAGAAAAGAAGTACACACAGGCTGATATGGACAAAGCAATGTCTAACAAAGCTAAGGAGTATGAAGACAAGTATTCGAAGCAGTTGGAAGAACAGAAATCTGATCTTGAATCCAAGATTGATGAAGCACGGAAAGAGGCTCTTAAAAAGGGTGAAGAACGGGCACAAATGAGCGCTGAAGACAAAGCTAAAGCTGACTATCAAGACAAGCTGGACGCTTTAAAAGCTGAAAAGGAAAGCATCGCTAAAAAGCAAGCTGAAATTGAAAAAGCTGATGCGTTGACTAAAACCCGTGCACTTTTAAAAGAGAAGAACATTCCAGAGAGTTTTGCCGGCTACCTTTCATCGACGGATGAAGCAACTAGACAAAAGAACGTGGAAGAGTTTGCTAAGACTTTCCAAAGTGGCATTGATGAGGGAATCAAGCACAAGACTTCTGGGAAATCCAATCCACAAGGCGGAGGCCACATTGAAACACAAGGATTGACCGTTGATGACTTCAACAAAATGGACATCATGCAACAGTCAAAACTTCGACACGATGATATTGAACTTTATAACAAATTAGAAAAGGAGAGCGAAAAATAATGGCATTTGAACAAGAAACTAAACTTTCAGATTTGCTAGACCCGGTTGTTTTTGGTAATTGGGTCAAAAAAACTTCAACACAAACAAACCGTTTTGCACAAAGTGGTGTATTAACTCCAGACGACTCATTAGGAAGTCGACTATTAACTCCTGGATTGGGAATTACCATTCCAACATTAGGAGACTTAGGCGGTGATCCACAAGAGTGGAATGATAGTACCGACATCAAGACTGATTCTATTGATTCAGGTAAAGAAGAAGAAGTAAAACTTGCTGACGTAAAAGCATACGCAGTAAGTGACTACTCACAATTTGTTTCAGGTGCTCCAGTTTGGGATCAATATGCAACACAATTTGCTAATTACTGGAGTCGAATTGATGAAGGCAGATTAATTAAATTGGTTGATATTGCATTCTTGAACCAAGACATTGCTACTGCCAAATCATTCAATGTTGGTAACGAAAAAGACTTATCACCAAAAGACTTCATTGCTGCTCTTTCACGTATGGGAGATGCTGCCAGCAACACTCTTAGCAAAGTTGTTGTTAACTCAGCTGCATACGGAGAAATGAGACGACAAAACTTAATTGAATTCATTCAACCAAGCGTTGGCGGAGCTGCCATTGCTACTTATAACGGTATGCAAATTATCCAAGACGACTCACTACCAGTAGATGACAAGGGTAAAACCTATGCAATCGTCTTTGGTAATGGAGCAATCAAGTACTCAACAGCTACTCCAATTAATGGAAATAAAATTGTTAGAGACGAAAACAAATCTGGTGGTAGCCAAGAGTTGATTCAAAAGAGAATTTCAACCATGCATATTGGTGGAACTTCAATTGATACCCAACAGCTTAGCAATGGATACGTTGGATACCGTGACGACTTCAACAAGGGAACTCTTCCATTGTACAAAGTTGCTGGTAAGACCAGAAATACTAAGGGTGATCCACGTAACATTCAAATTGTTAAGTACGGTTTCAAGATTGGTACTGATTTAATTGTTCCCGGTGTTAACACTACTGCACTACCAGATGCACCAAAGTCAACTCCAACTTCAGGCTCAAGCAAGTAGGGATGTGATTTAAATGGCAGACCTGCCAAGTAAAGAAGAAGTAACTGGATTAATGGATTGTGCTGATGATATATCTGACGCTGTGTTCAATGAGCTGGTTAGTGAAGCTAATAAGATAGCTATTTATGATGGTGTCAGTGATGACATGTTAAAGACTGCTACCACTTGGCTAACTCGCCATTTAATCTACGTCAATATGTTCATGGGCTCTGGAGGTGTTACATCTGCTGCTACACTCGGTAACTCACAGACTATTGCTGATCACACACAAAACGATCCTTACTTACAACACTATGAACAAATTGTTAATCAGTTTGGATCAGGTGGCAGTCTTGGTTCTGTGACAACGGAGTAATGCTATGGCAGACGAAGTAACACCACAAGAAGCAATCAATCAACTCAATAAGTTTCGTGAGAATGCAGACAAGCTCAATGGCTATCAGCTGTATGTTGGTGTTCCACGTGATGATGGTTACTTGACCATGATTGCTTTAGTCAATGAGCAAGGTAAGACAATCAGTCCTAAAGGTGGCAAGTGGTTATGCATTCCAACTAAAGAAACGGTTGGCAAGTCGCCACGAGACATTGATGGTCTGTTCAAGCCAAAAGGCAAGAACGTTCTGG
This sequence comes from Fructilactobacillus sp. X3R5C2, assembly GCF_059901175.1. Taxonomy (NCBI): domain Bacteria; kingdom Bacillati; phylum Bacillota; class Bacilli; order Lactobacillales; family Lactobacillaceae; genus Fructilactobacillus; species Fructilactobacillus sp. X3R5C2. Next base: position 106,234 of record NZ_JBWXVC010000004.1, on the reverse strand, counting down.
CCATTAAAGATAAGAGTCAATCGAATGGAATTCGTGTGATGTTCATTCTCAGGAAGTCCGTGACGATTCCAGCTCGACCATTTTTAAGAAACTGTTTCACTTTGAACATTGATAAGTGGAATGAAGACTTACGAGACCTTATCTATCTCATGTATCAAGATGAGATTGACCCACACGAAGTCTTTCGCCGACTTGGAGTTCAAGTGGTTAAAGACTTACAAAAAACTATCTTGGATTTCAAATCGCCAAAAAACGCACCATTAACACAAGCTAACAAAGGTTTCGATGATCCGTTAATGAGTTCAGGGAAACTCTACCGGTCAATCACTTATGTAGTTGGAAGTAAAGGAGAGGTGTAGATGAAATTTCATAACTTTAATAACTTTGCTTTCAACATGAACATGTTGGCTCAACATCTTAAAGTTGAACGAGCAAATGGTTCAGACATTGAAGTGAATGAACCTTTAGTTAACCAAAGTAATCCAAACATCAACTTTCAATCCATCACTGGTGGAGAGCTAGAAGTTGGAAGCATGTACTGGGTAAGCAAGTTAAATGACGTTCAAAAAGGCGACCACGTCACGATTGATAGCGGAAAACGCTACACAGTGATAGGTATTGCTCAGGACTTAGCCGGCGGGCTCAACATCTATTCGCTGAAGTTTAACAACGAACGTAGGAGAGGCGGTGACTCTCATTTCTAAAAATATTTATCAACAATTTGAAGAGTTATTAGGAGACGTCATTCATAAATATGAACCTGACGTCCCTTTTGTTCCGGAAGAAAGAACGGGTGACCAACCAAGCTATCCATACATCACGTATAGCCCCGTTGTGGCGCATAAACAGATGTACTTTAACGATTACATGTCAAAACCATTTGAACTGGTCTACCAGCTTAAATGTGTATCTGACGCAAAGACAGAATCATTAGGGATGGCTGATTGGATCAGGCGTCTTTTTTATTTGGCAAAACCAGCAAATGAATTACTAAGTCATGGCGTAGCGCTCGAAACAGTCGAAGACATGGTTAATACCGATGTTTACTTCAATATCGACTGGCAGTATTCGAACGGCTTAACCATGACTTTTATGATCCAACCTGATTTTCAAGATGACACAAATAACTAAATTAAAAAGGAGATTTTACAGATGGCAGTAAACGATATTATTAAACGCCCATCAAATGTTCACTTGACCGTTTCAATTCAGCAACTGGTTAAGGGAACTGGTAAGCCAGCAATCGCAATTCTGACTAAAGGTTCAACTAATAAAGCAAAGACCTATGCCACGATTGACGACCTTGCAGAAGACTACCCAGAAAACACAGAAGTCTATGCCAACGCTAAGGCAGCTATGGAAGTTCCAAACTTCAACGAAACCATTGAAGTTATTGAATACGGTTCAACTTATGTTCCAAATTCAAACACTCAACTAATTCAATCAGATGTAACTACTAGTGGAAGTGGTAGTTCTGACGAATCAAAACCAGTAGATACATCTGCACCAATCGTGCAAGCAGTTGGTCAACACATCTTTGACGGTTTCTACTACATCACTGCAGACAATACTGTCCCAGAAAGTGACTTAGAAACTCTATCAGACTTCTTGTACGACAACCAACGTGTTGCATTGTATGCACAAGTTAAGAGCATTTCTGACTTACAAAAATTAAGCTCACATGTTCAAAGTTACCAATCTGATTCTAAAGAAAAACAAGGGAACACTGGTGCCATTGTCGAAACTTCTGACCGACACCCAGCTGTTCAAATGATTGCTTATGCCTCAATTAATGCTCCAACTGACTTTGGCCACATTGGCAATTTAACTCAAATGGAACCAGACGCTGACTTCACTGAAGCTGACTACGAAGCAATTGAAAAAGCTAACGGTTCAGTTGTTGTTAATAAAGCTGATTGGGACATGTCCAATTCTGGTAAAGCACTTGCCGGAAATTATATTGACCAATTCGTCCACGTAAACATGGTAACTGACTCAATCAAGTTCGTAATCCAACAGTACTTAAACGGTCAAAAGTGGCCTAAGTACGACGAAGACACAGTTTCAATGATCATCAAGTTAATTGATGGTGTTAGCAAAGACTACGTGGCAAGTGGCATTTTGGTTGCACCAATCACAGTTACTTCAACTCCAATCTCACAAGTTCCAACGAAGTTAGTTAACGAAAGAACATTCAGTAAGTTTGGTTTTGATTTTGAAGTGGCCAACGACGTTCAAGACATTAATGCCAATGTCAACGTAATCGTTTAAAAAGGAGGAAATAGAAAATGCCTAAAACAACTATGAGTAACGGCGGAGAGATTAATATTCTCTCTAGCCGTTTTCAACATGTTTATGTAAGAAAGAACGGTAAGATTCGAGAAATTACCGACATGAAAAATGGTACTGCTGGTTCAATCGCACCAAATGCTGCTAAGTATACTTATACTTCGGGCTTTCATGGCGATATGCACATGATGGAAAGTGCTGATAATTCATATAAAACCACTTTAAACTTAATCACTGGTTCTGATGACGCTAAGTTCTTTAACGCATTGTTCTTATCACAATTAGAAAGTGGTCCAGATGACGACACTACCTTTGATTTAATCTATGAGGATAATTCAAACCATGTGTCAGTTACACTTGAAGGTTCAAACATTGATACTAGACCAACTATTCCTATCCAGAATACTGACAGTACTATGGCTGTTTCTATTCACTCTGGTAACTTAGTTGATAACAGTGCTTTGCCAGACCAAATGTTTAACTAAAAAATTCAACTCAAACACTTTAAAGAGCTATGCAGAAGTGCATAGCCCTTTTTTTATATAAAGGAGATTTTTACCTATGACTACCAGTAAAAAGACTGATAACAACACAGAACTTACCGCATTATTTGACGCTCAAATTAAGAAGCAGGTAACTTTCAAAGATGAAAAAGGTAAGGACAAAACGGAGTCAATCACGCTTGAGCGTCCTTCAACTTTGGTAACTATGCAAGTTATGGACGCTTTGCAACGCAACGATGACTTCTCTGACTTAGCTAAAGCGTTTTTCTTAGTTATGAATAATGTCATTGTTTCTCCTAAGATGACCTATGAAACTCTGGATGAAGATTTACCAGCAACAAAGAAGCAAAAGACTATCACAGTTAAGAATCGTGACGGAAAAGAACTTAAATTCTTGTTGAGATTCCCTGGATACGAAAAGACGTTTGGTATCTTGTCCGGAACTTCAAATAACCGTGGTGGAATGAACTTAGCTAATACTTTGCCAGTGTTACTTGATGAAGTTGTACGTACTCCTGACCGTCACTACGTTAAGGAAACTGACTTTGACCCGGGTGAACAATACGATGGTTTAGTTTTTCAGGTCTATCAAGAAGCTATGAACTTTTTAGCAGACCTAACCAACTACAACGGTTTGATGGAAAAATTAAACACCGCTACGACGTTTCTTACGGACTCAATACAATTCAGCAATAACTAAATACCTCAATAACGATGATGAAGTTGACCAGAAAAAGGTCGATAAAATGCTCGACAAAACTCGTGGAGCGTTGATCGCCAGTTATTGGTTAGGGGTGAGTGAAGAAGAATTACTCAACCAAACACCGGGTAAGTTAGTTGATAGCATTCATAAGGCGAACGCCATCAAGAAAGATTATTACGAGTTAATGAGTGACGCTACCGAAAACGGAATGTTAAAGGGAATGAATGAAATTGCGAAAGCTCGAAACGAACAACACTAAGGAAAGGAGGTTAAACTATGGCAAACTCTTCAAGTCAAAGTGCCGGCTTTAATTTCAATCTGCATATGAACGGATTTGAGCAACTTGAAAAGGTTACTCAGATGATCCAAAACATTAAGAGTGATTTCGAAGCTGTTTCTCATCAGATTACTGGTTTAGGTACTAATTTCAGTTCATTTGGAAGTTCCGGCAAGAATAGCGTCAATGAGATTAAAGGCTCAATGGAATCATTAAAGACAGCTAACAGTGAAGCTGGTAATGGTATCAAAGCACTTGGTGTTGACTATTCCGGACTACGTGAAAAATCATTGGCATTTAGTAAGACGGCTAACTTTTCTAGTGAATTGCATAAAAACGACTCTGCTTTATCTGAAGTTAAAGGAAAGGTTAATGGCGTCTACGAATCCTTGAAAAAGGTTGAAACACCTAAACCGATCAATCTAACGGCACACGATGAAGTCAGCCCTAAGGTTCATTACGTTTCAAGCGAAATGAGCAAGATGAGAAAGCCTAATCCAATTGAATTTACAGCCAATGATCAGGTATCTCCAAAAGTTCATTATGTATCGACTGAAATTGAAAAGTTAAAAAAACCAAATCCAATTAATTTCACTGCTAAAGATGAAGCTAGCCCTAAGATTAATAAGATTAAAGAATCAACGGAACAACTTGGAAAAGCTGCTTCTGGTTCTGATCCTAACATGAATAAATTTAATGAATCTGCTAGAAAAATGGGAGATGCCAGTGAAGAGTCTAATGGCAAAGTTGGAAAGCTAAAAGACGCTTTAGTCGGTGGATTTGTTGGTGGTGTGGTCACTAATGGAATTAATGCAATTACTGGAAGTATTACTAATCAAGCTAAGGCTGGTTATGAAGACGCACTAGCAGCAGAAAGCTTTGGTGCTAAGTTCCGGAACATGGGAGTTAACAAAAAAGGTGTTGATGAATTAGGAAACTCTATCAAACAAATTAAAGAGAATTCTAATTTATCCGGTGGAGCTGTTACTGCATTAACGCAAAAATTTTATGGAATGACTGGCAATGTTAAGCAGACACAAGCATTAACAAAAGGTGTTGCTACATTGTCTAATCAGTTGCATTTAAGTGGTCAACAATCAGATGCGTTTGCTGGTGGATTAAACCGTATTGAAAGTAGTGGGAAAGTCACTAGTCAATCGTTAGGACGTGTTGAAAAAGCTGCACCAGGCATGAGTTCTGCTTTGCAAAGAGCAAGTGGAATGAGCCAGGATTCATTTAAGAAGTTACTTGATTCTGGCAAGATGACCAGTAGCCAATTTAACGACATACTTGCTAAGGCTTCCGGACAGTTTGGTAAAAGCTCTAAAGAATTTAATAGTACGACTGAGGGTTCGATGCATCACATCCAAACATCTTTTGCTGATACGCGTAAAGCACTTATGAAACCACTTGTTGAAGTTTCAAGTACTGGTTTAAGTAATCTAAGCAAAGTTTTGGATAATAAGGCTACACAAAATGCTGCAGCACAATTAGGTGCTGCAATTGGCAAAATTGCTAATGCAACTGCTGCATTAATTAAAGTGATGTCTGGCAGTATGGGTTCAATCATTTCCATTATTGGTAGTTTGACTAAAATTGTGGGATTACTTGCTAATGGTGTTTGGGATTCATTCAAAATGGTTCTTGATGTTATTAGCAAAGGATTTAGAGATTTATTTGGAAACTCTAAGAAGTCTATTGATCCAATTAAAATGGTTGCTGATGCTCTTAAGACAATGGCAGGACATAAGAATGCCATAAAGGCAATCGGAGCTGCTATTGGTGGAATTGTAATGCCAATTGTTGCTGTTAAAGGAGCTTTAATGGCATGGAGTGCTGCTCTTAAAATAGTTCAAGGAGCTCAAATAGCCTTAAATATTGCTATGGATATGAACCCTATTGGGTTAATTGTCTTAGCTATTTCTGCAATCACCTTTGGACTGATTGAACTTTATAAGCACTGTAAGCCGTTCAGAGATTTTGTGAATACAATTGGTAAAGACCTTGGGAAATTCTTTGGCAGTTTAGGAAAATGGATTGGTCAAGCAACCAAAAGTGTTGGAGAGTTCTTTAAAGGACTTGGCAAATGGTTTGGAAACATTGGTAAATCTGTAGGTAATGTTGGTAAAAATATTGCTAAAGGATTTAACAGTGGAATTAAATTAATTCAAAACTCTTGGAATGGTCTTTCTAAATGGTTTGGAAAATTTTGGAAAGTAATTTCTTTACCTGCCAAGCTTGAAGGAAAAGTTATTAGTAAGGCATTCAACGTTGGAGTTGACCTAATTAAAAAAGGTTGGAACGGTTTAACAAAATTCTTTAGTAAGTTTTGGAAAAACCTAACTAAACCAGCCAAGTTAGAGGGCCAACTAGTTAGCAAGGGCTTTAACGTTGGAGTTAGCTTGATTCAAAAGGGATGGAGTGGATTAACAAAATGGTTCAATAATCTTTGGAATGGCCTTAAAAAAGGTGCCAAGAATATTGGATCAGACATCGGTAATTCATTTAAAGATGCACCGAAAACTGCTCAAAAATATATGAATGAGCTAAATGATGGTGTTAATAAAGCCGTTGGTTGGTTACGAAAAAACACTCCTAAACAATTCCAAAACATGTGGAACGACGCTAATAAGATATCTCAAGATGGCGTTAAACTAAATTCCTCAATTACTAAGGCCGGTGCTGATTTGATTCATGGACACTGGAATAAACTTGGTGGAGATGTTAAAAACATTGTGTCCAACATGTGGAATGGTATTAAAGACCTTTTCAGAATGGGATTTGACTGGGTCAACGATTTAACCGGTGGACGACTTGGCAAAATTGTTGGCTTATTTAAAAACGCCTGGAACAACGTTAAAAATGGTGTCCGTGAACTTTGGGACGACATTAAAGGTGTTTGGGGTAAAGCCACTGGCTGGGTTTCTGATAAGTGGAACAACATGTGGAGAGGAATTGAGAATACTGTCAAAAATGCAGTGGGTGGTATTCATCATGCGGTTGTTGGTATTGCTCGAGGAGTTATCGATCCATTCAACAAAATGTTAGGTGGATTGCACGACGGTATTAACTGGGTTCTGGATAAAGTTGGTGCTGATAAGATTAAAGGCCAATGGAAGATTCCAGAGCCGTCTTATGCAACTGGTACCAATGACACACATCCAGGTGGACCAGCTAAGGTAAACGATGGTCCTGGATCAAACTATCGAGAAATGTACCAACTTCCAAATGGAAAGGTTGGTATTTTCCCAGCGCAACGTAATCTACATGTTCTTTTGCCAAAGGGAACCAGCGTTCTTGATGGAAATAAGACTGCTAAGATGCTATCAAGACTCAATATTCCATCTTATAAAGGTGGGATTGGTAAAGTAGTTGGAAATGTTGTTAAAGGTGCCGAAAGTGCCGCCGGAAAAGCTACGAAAGTTGTAACCGGCGCATTTAAAGGTATTTGGGACAAAGGTGCCGACTTGGTTGATATGTCTGAAAAGATTATGAAAGACCCAGCGGGATTTATGAATGTAGTCTTTGATAAATTTGTTGGTGGTCTTGGTATCAAGTCTAACGTTAATTTAGTAAAAGAATCAGTTAGTCATTTTCCAGGAACAATTGCTAAAGGTGCAATGAAATGGATTAAAGAATTGTTCAGCGATTATGGGGATGCCGGCGGAAGCAAAGGTAATCCAGGTGGCTCTGGCGTACAACGTTGGAGAGACTATGTAAAACAAGCATTGAAGATTCTTCATTTATCTAGCGACGATGGAATGGTTAACAAAGTTTTACGTCAGATTGCAACTGAATCTTCTGGAAATCCAAATGCAGTTCAAGGTGCTATTGGAGATATTAATAATAGAACTGGTAACTTGGCTCGTGGACTAATGCAAGTTATTCCACCAACATTTAATGCATTCAAATTACCGGGACACGGAAACATTATGAATGGTTTCGATAACATTCTAGCTGGATTGAACTATGCCAAGAGCCGTTATGGTAGTGGACTTGGAGCATTAGGAAATGGCCATGGTTATGCTAATGGTGGCCATGTTAGCAAAGATGAATTATCGGTTGTTGGTGAACGTGGTCCAGAACTGTTTAAACCGGATACTGGTGGAACTGTTATTGACCATGAGTCGAGTAAGTCACTTGTTAGAAATAGCAAGAAAAATGACAACGTTAAGATTGATAACCGTACAACCATTAATGTTCAAAACGCTGACGAAAAGGGACTTTCTAAGCTGCAGCAGATTCTTGATCAACGAGACGATGATTTGGCCAAGAAATTCCGTAATGTGATTGGAGGTGCTATCTAATGGCAATAACTGATGCGTTTAGTAATAAAGAGATTGCTGAAAAAGAGAAGTCAGCAAATGACCAGCTTAAATACTATGCAGAACGTGAAGCTGAAATTAAAAATAGAATTGCTGAACTGAAGCGTGAGCCGAAACCAAATACTTCTGATGACGATACTAAAGCATTGCTGAAACAAGCAAAGCTAGAATCTGAATTGAATAACGCACAAAAGCTTGAAAAGAGTCTGTCTAATCGTAAAGACGAAGCTAAAGAAAAGCAAGAACTGTACGATACCATTATTCATAAAAGACAGTATGAGGTTCAATCCAATCGTAGTAATTCTGATAACATCCATGCTTTCATTGATGACGCCCGAAAAAATCATGCTAACCGAGGTCTGACTGCTATTTATCGTTCTGATATGTCTGAAACTGCTGTAATTATGCTAGTTGAGTCTTCACCATCTGAAACGGTTAACTCGTCCAATGCAACCTATCCAACACCTGGATTAGAGCCAAGGATTAATTATAGTATTAATTCTGATAAGACTACGACAGCCAGTTACATTATTTATGGTGACACATATGAAACGATGGTACACAAATACCAACAGCTTCTAACTTGGCAGCAAATGGGAGTTGAACTAACGCTTGATGGATTTAGCTATTTACCAAACGTTTACTTCACTTCTGTTGGTCGGTCTATGAATAATCCAACGGTTAAATCAATGGAGCTTCAGATTTCATTTTTAAGTGCTAAACATGCTATCGAACGAACAACGGTAACTAAAAAGCCACCTCAGCCACCAAAACCACCTTATAAACCGTCACCTGGTGTTTACATCACAGTTACTAGAGGTATGACATATTGGTGGATGTGGACAAAGTGGGGAACTGCTATTCAGACACTTAGAAATTGGAACCATTATCCTGATCGCTTTATTCCCATTGGTGTGAGAGTGAGGGTTAAATAATGCCGCGAAGAAAATATATTGATATTGATAAAAATTCGATGCCCTATATACAGACAATCAAATTGGGAGATGGAAATTATAACTTTCGATTTAATTGGAATGCGATAGGGCGTTTTTATACAGTTGATTTGTTAGATGACCAGAATAATGTAATCTATGCCGGAGAAAGATTGGTGTTGAACCAACCATTGTGGCGTGGAATTTGGAATTCATCTTTACCAATGGAGCCATTAATTCCACTAGATGATAGTGGCAAAGAGACTAACATTAATCCAGCTAATTTAAATGAAACTGTATTCTTGTGCGTTGTTGACGGAGAGGAGGACCAGTCATGACACAAATTGAAAAACAGCAAGGCGAATATTTTAACTATGATGCACACGTCATGATTGACCATGATAACGGCGACTCAGTTACCCATTTTAATTTTGGAGCACATGACATTGCGTTCGACTACTCAGTTGTTAGCAATGATGAGAATACACCCAGTCAAAACACAGTGACCATCTACAATCCAACTAAGACGGCAGTTAACACAATTTCTCTTGGCGATCGAGTTCAAATTGACACTGGTCCACAAAACATTTATGGAATGATTGCGGTAGGTAATATTAGCCAGATTGTCCCACAAACTGGTAATGCTGATGATGCTTTGCAAATTACTTTCTTAGAGGGACAAAGTTATGCTGACATTGATAAGCTCAAAGTCACAGAAACCAAGACTTATGGAAAAAATGGTAGTAAAGAAAAAGAAGTCCAAGAAAATATTAGTTTTTCTCCAGGAACTTCAGCGTGGACGATTATTAATACTATTAAAAATAATGCTGGAATTAACATTGTTTCTTGCAATCTTGGTAATAACAAAACTTATCCAAACGGTTATTCCGCTGATGACAAGCCTATTGACGTGATTAATAATATTGCGATTGATTGCAACTCACGGATGTATTACCGTCCGACAGGATTATGCATCGACAGTATTAATGCGCCTGACCCTTATACAGCGGCTATCGTAATTGGAACCGTTGATTATGGACCAATTGAAAAAGACGCTCAGTTAAACGCTAATGCTGCTGATAATGGTGGGAACACTTATACAATGGACGGTTTTGATGACCCACGTTTGTACGCTGGGTGTCCTGTTTACGTCAAAACCAACAGCTGCTGGGGACTTAAACGAGTTAAATCAATCACGCATAGTCACACTTATACAACATTTACGATGGAGGTGGAAGTATATGCCTAAACCATTTCGACAAGAGCCAGACCCTAATAATAAATTGATTGGATTAATCAAGAATGATTTAACTCAATTTATGGGTACACAAATCAACTGTCACACTATTGGCAGAGTGGTCGGCTATGATACTGCCCACCGTCGTGCAAACGTTCAACCATTGCCATTAAAATCTAATGGCCAAACCAGAGCCTTGTTAATCAATTGTGTTGTGCCGGCATCTATTTATGTAATAGATGAAAAAGAAAGCCTCAATCTTATGCGGATTGGGGCTATTGTTTTGGTCGGGTTTTTAGATCGTGATAACGATAACTGGCACGGTGCTACTAATTTTAAGTTGGCGTCACAACGCTTGCATAGCATTCAGGACCCAGTAATAGAAAGTGTGATTTCATGAAAAGCATTAAAGTCGATCCAAATACTAACGATATTGTTTTCAGTCACAGTAATGGGACCTTTGAGTATGTAAAAGATAATGACGCTTTAGCACAAAAAATTAAGATATTACTTGGTACCAATCTCGGCGAAATTATTTGGGACCGAACCGAGGGAGTTGACCAAAACAGTATCATTCTAAATGGGAAACGTCCTGATGTGATTGAAACAGTGGTTACTGAGTACTTGAAACGAGCATTGAATAAATTTGTGACATGCAAGGTTACTACGTTAGATTTTGATAAGAAAAATCGAGTTACTAATCTACAAATCACTGTGAACTTACACAACGAAAGTTCAGTGATTTTACAAGTTATCGGAGGTGATCAGTAATGCCACTTAATGAAAATGGCTATCAAGTTTCAGGATTAAAAGAAATTAGGCAAGATATTAATAATCTGTTTATTAAATACTTTGGTGATGACATTGACTTGTCTGACGGACAGATTGAGGGTTTGTTATCTGGTATTCTGTCAATCATTCAAAGTCGTAATGAACAACTTGGCCAAGCAATTTATAAAAATACGTTTATTCAATCAGCTAGTGGTAAAAACCTGGAAGACCACGGAACTGATTTAGGTATTTACCGAAAGTTGCCAACGGAAGCTGATGTTGATTTACAAATTGATGGATACGTTGACCAAAATAATCCAACCATTATTCCTGCCGGAACACAATTTGGAACGGCAGACGGTCATGTCTTCCTAACTATTAACGACTTGGAATTAAACGAGCCTAGTAATTATAAGGATTCTACGGGTCAGGAAAAGCCATTAGTTGATGAGTATGGGAATGCACTTAGTCGTGGTATTGCGCCAGCTAAATCAGTGCATGCCGGGTACAACGAAAATGTGGTCGCTAACACAATTACACATGCTGAAAACATTGTTGCAGGCTTCTTCAATGTGACTAATCCAGAAGCTGCTTACGGTGGTACTGACGCTGAAACTGATGACCAATTAAGAAATAGACTATTGGTTAACAATATGCATCGACCTAGCGAAACTAAGAACGGTATTGAAACGGCTATCAAAAACATTGCAGGTGTTTCAGACGCTAGGTTGATTGCTAATAACACTATGTCGACTGATAGTTATGGTAACCCTGCTAAGTCTTGCCATTTATATGTAATTGGTGGAGACGATGGGGAGATTGCCGAAACATACTTTGACCACTTAACACCAGTTGCTACCACAATTGGTAAGCGTAGTGAAATTGTTAAAGACGTTGCCAACAAACCAGTTGAAATTAAATTCGACCGTGCAAAGGCAGTTAATATTCACGTCAAGATTGACCTTGAAGTTGATGATACCCAGTTCAATCCAAATACTTCGTTAGACACCATTAAAAGTAATATTTTAGCCTACTTTAACGGATTAACAATGGGTTCTGAAGTTTTATACTCTAGATTATTTGCACCAGCTTGGTCTGTTCCAGGAATTAACAACGTATCCATTGGAATTAGCTTGACTAACGACAATTACCAACAGAAAGATATTTCAGTTGATGAGTTTGAACTTCCAGTATGTAGTCGTGATTTAATCACGATTAGTACAAAGGAGGCATAACCTATGTTCAACACTGATACAGACTTATCAGATAAGACCATCAAAAGCGAAGTTCTTCATGCCTTCCCGTCCATTCTTGAACAACGGCCAGATAGCAATAACCAACGATTATTAAATATCATTGGAGATTTAGCCGTTTATAGCAAGAATGGATTATTAGATGTTTATAAATGCCGTCAACTTTCATATGCACAAGGCAAGCAGTTAGACTTGATTGCCAAAGAATATGGAATCCAACGAATTGATGATGACGACGAGTTCTTGCGCTTTGAGATTCGTATTCAGATTATGCAAAACATTACTGGTTCAACGACCAACGAATTGAAAAAGATGATTTCTTTTGTACTTGATATTCCAATAAATATGTTTGATTTCTTACCAACCGAAAATCCTGAAGAACTTGAAATCACTGATATTCCATTTGATTTTGTTTCTGGAAATAAAGAAGAAACTAAGCGACGTATTTTGGTTGAATCAATTCAAAACATGTTACCACCTGAATATAAGTTGTCAGATGTTCGTTATACCAAGTCAGCTAGTCAAACGATTTACTATGCAACGAGTTCATCACACGATGCATTTAATGAACGCGAGCCAAACTTTGAATACAACGAAAGCACAAACGCACACGTCTTTGTTAAGTCAATTTCAAGTAAATACAAATTTAAAGGAGAATAAAAAATGCCAACTTTTAATCAAAGTATTTTAACAAACGCTGGTACTGAATTATTAGGTAAAGTGAATGGTGGTCAAGATAGTATTACTTATTCACGAATTGTTTTTTCATCAATGGATAATTCCAATCAAAAAGACGATCAGATTAAAGCCTTAGCCGACATTTCACCAAAGGAATTAGTTTCAAATGCTAGTACCTATCAAAATAATGGAAGTGATGAAACCAACGTTCGCGGATATGTTAATAACTCAGGTATGAGTAATGGTCTGTACGTTAAGACTTATGGAATTTATGCCAAAAATAAAGATGGAAAAGAGATTCTATTTGCTGTCGAGTGTGCTGATCATCCAGACTATTTGATTCCAAACAGCGATGGTAAACATCCCTCAGGATTGCTATACACATTCAAAATCAGTATTAGTGCCACTGACAACGTCACATTCACATCATCCTCAGACATTTTTGCTACGCAATCAGACTTAAAACGAGTTGAAGCAGAGATTGATACTTCTTCAAGCCAAACGTTAGAAACCGCTTTGAATTCAGTTGCAAAAAATTATGCCAGAAAAAGCACTTCATTAAGCATGTTGTCTGACATTACAAATCCAAATGATAATTTTCAAAATTATACAAGTTTGGGTATTCATACCGTAGCTTTAGGAATTGGGAATGCTTGTGCTGGTATGCCACCTTATGATAATGCACCATTTGGCTTTCTAGTTGTGTTGGATGGAAGACAAACCAGAAAGCAATTGTATTTTGGATACAATGAGAGTGTTATTAATTTTGATGAAGCTACTGGAAAATGGGGTAATTGGTATAAATTGGGGGGGCATTAGCTAACCTAGAAACATTTGGTTGGATTAACAAACATACGAGATTTGGTGATGCAACTCTTAATATGGATTATAAAATTCAAAATGGTGTTCTCTATTTTAAATCAATTTACGGATTAAACTGGGGAGACTTTGTTACGAAGCAGCCTGTTTTTTATTCTGGAATTGACGCTTTCAATCATTTCAACACAAGTTTTGATGTGAACGTTCGAGGAGACAATGGATATCAGGGAATAGCACATTTGGATATCAAGGGAGATAACATGATTTGTGAATGGATTACTGATGTTAGAAGTGATAATGGAACATCAAAAAATTATAATATTGAGCTACAACAAATTACTATTCCAGCACAAGATGAATAGGAGATGATCATATGTACTATTTTGTACTAACAGATAAAGATGGATTTGTTACGCAGGTTTCTAAAACTCAACCACGAGACCATCAAGATTGGCAAAAAATATTAATACCGCAAAATGAGCTATCAAATTTTGGTAGCTTTTTCTTTTCCTATCGTGTTGTTGATAATGCACTTTTGTCACCTGACAATTTGCCAATCATGAGCTTAGAAGACATTTCTAATAAAGTAAAAGCCTTAGAAGTATCTAATACTAACGACAATCAAAATGATTTAAAACAAGAAAAGCTAAACAGCCAAGTTCAAATGGCCATTAGTGAATTAACGGTTCAAATCATGCAAGGAGGTCAAAAGCAATGAGCACTTATGCTTACTTGAAAATGGTCTACTCTTGGGGTTATTTGGAAGATGATTTCATTTATCACAACGCAGTAGATGGAAAGATTACTGCTGAAGAGTTTAAAGATATTACTGGCAAGGATTTTGCCACATATAAAAAGACGTCAACTAATTAGTTGGCGTTTTTATTTTGGGAAGAAAGGAGATGGGAAGATGTGGAAGCAAGTTAAGGAAAATAGATTTGTGACTATGGCAGGGCTTGAAACGATGTCACTTGGAATTTATCTATTAGTCATTAAAGGAATCTTTGAAGATGAGCAAGATATCTTTGCACATGTCTTAGCCCATGCACAGGATCCTCTAATTTCTGTACTACTTGTTATCATTGGCAGCTTTGCTTTTGCTGTGGGAATTACTGGCAATCGCGCGAGAAACTGGCATCGACTTTGTCTATCTTCAATGTTGGGAATCTGGGTAGCGTATTTCATCATCTTTTTCTGGCATGACATGAATGCGCCAGGAATTCCGTTGCACCTTTCGTCTATTCTTATTTTATTTTTAATCGCCAATTTATTCGTCGAACTGATTGGCGGTGGTGACTAATGAGCGAAAAAATCATCGTTAGCATAATTGGGCTTGTTTCTGGCATTGCTTCTGGAGTCTTAGCTTACTGGGCTAGCAAGCAATCAAGCAAAAGCAATGACAATAAAATCAATGCTAATTTAGAAATGAGTTACATGAAAAATACCCCACAACTATGGGAGCGTGCTAACAATGCCGAAAAACGGGCAAATAAGTTAGAAAGGGAGAACAACGAATTGAGACTAGTTATTCAAAATAAAGACGCGCAGATTGCAAAGTTTGAGCAAGACATCAGGGAACTCAACGACAAGATTAACAGGATTTCGAATAAGAAAATATCACATACGCAACAAAACAGATAACTACGGACATTGAAAGGAGGTGATTGTTCTGTCAAAGGGAAAATCAAGTAAGTCTGGAAAAGGCGGTGGAAAGAAATGTTAATCATAGGAGGGAATTATGGATAAACTAAAAAATATTTGGAAAAATATTTGTGATGTTTTAAAAAAGACAAAATTAATGAATAATGATAACCACTTTAACATGCGGTCTTGCGTCACGTTTGTTTGTGGTGTTTATGTAGCTGGGGCGATTATTTGTACGATGTTAGGCGTTACTAATCCTATTCATTGGGACGATTTAGCCAAGTTAATAACTACCGTATTTGCTATTGGTGCAACACTCGGAATTATTGACGACCAAACCGATGTTCCTGAAGATCCTAAAAATGGAATCGCAAAAAAAGATGAAAAAAAGGAGATTCAAGATGTTAATGAGAAAAAATAAAATTAAATACATTGCTACCGGGCTTGCTGCTTTGTCAGCGAGCTTTTTATTTGCAGTAAATTTGCCAAATGCTCATGCTGCTAACATCAATTATCAGTATCAGTTGACTGGCAATGAAGGCTCACCATATCGTACTAACAACAAGATTATCGTTGCACATGAAACCGGTGGTGAAGCTACTGCACAAAATAATGCCGCTTTTGAAAAGAGAACGTGGTATTCAAATGGTGCTTACGTTCAATATATTGTCGGTAATAACAATGCTGGTCAACCTGGCAATATCTACCAAATTGGTCAACCTGGTTATCAAGCTTGGGGAGCTGGCTCATGGGCAAATGCTAATGCACCAGTCCAAATTGAGTTAGCGCGAACTTACAACGCACAAGACTTCAAAGTAAACTATGCAACATACATTAATCTACTTCGAGAAAGTGCACAAAAGTACGGCATCCCTCTAGATACCGACTCTGATGGATATGTTGGCGTTAAGTCACATAACTGGATTAGCAATCATATTTGGGGTGACCACACTGACCCATATGGTTACTTGTCACAAATGGGTATTACACCAGCTCAATTTGCTCACGACGTTAAGTATGGCGTTGGAAATGTAAGTACTCCAACTTACACACCACAACCTCAACGTCAAAACAAACCGGTTCAAAAACCACGAGCAACTAACTCTGGTTTCCATTCAGAAAATGCAACGTTTACCAATGGTAATCAGCCAATCAACGTTCACTATGCACCATCTGCAAGCGCAACTAGATCAGGTAGACTACCAGCTTACACAAGCATTAGATACTATGGTTATGTAGTACAAAATGGCTACGTATGGGTTGTTTACACTGGATACAATGGCAAAACTCTTTACTGTCCAGTTCGACCTATTGGCCAAGCTGCTTGGGGAACATTTAGATAAAAATTAAGCCTCACTACTGAAAAGTAGTGAGGCTTTTTTAGTATTGAATTGTTTGTTATTATAGTATAATGACTTGAAAAGGAATGATTGTTATGACAGCAGAAATTTGTGTTATGAATCCAAATGGAATTGCTCTTGCAGCAGATAGTGCAGTTACAATTGGTGGAAACAAAACTTATAATAATGCTACGAAGTTATTTACACTTGATAGTGAACAATATGTTGGAATAATGATATATGGAAATGCAGAATTTTCTGGAATTCCATGGGGTGTTTTAATTAAGAGATTTAGACAAGAACTGGAAAATCACACTCTTAATACTTTAAATGAATATAAAGAAAAATTTATTGATTTTATTAAAAATATTGATATTAATTGGGACGACAATATTATAGTTCATAATTATATGATTGATATTTTGAATGTAATAAATAATGTAATAAATAGGGAAATTAGAAATAATAATAATCAAAATAAAAACTTCGAAAGTATGTTTTTAAGTGCATTAAGTAGTATTGAAAGTAGTATTGACTTTGGCAAACATAAGAAATCTTTTTTTAATTTGGATGAAAAAGATTTTTTAGCTTCTACAAGGGAATATGTTAATAGTTTTTTAAATCAATATTATAATAATAATAACTTTTCTGATGAAACAATTAAAACTTTTCAACATAAATTGTATGAATTTATTTCTAGTGAAATCTTTTCTGTATCGGAAACTGGATTAGTATTTGCAGGTTATGGAAATAAAGAAATCTTTCCTAATTTAATTCAGTTAGATATAGATGGTATTTATAAGGGAGAAATAAAATATAAAGAAGCCAAAAATGAAACAGCACGTAATGGTAAGTCTGCTTTAATTCCATTTGCGCAACAAGAAATGGTTCATACAATAATGGCTGGTATTGATCCTCAGTTAAATTCTTTCAGGCTTCAGCAACTAACGTCGTTAGAAAATGAGTTAATAAATATAGTAGGTAATGATTCTAAGAAAAGTATTGAAAGTATTTTTGAGCAAAACAATAAACTATTTAATGAGTATAGTAAATCAAATATTTCTGGACCTATAATTAATATGTTAAGTAATTTATCATTGGGTGAACTTGGTAGTATGGCTGAAACATTCGTAAGTTTAACTTCTTTTAAAAGAAAGTTTTCTGGGGACGTACAAACTGTTGGTGGTCCTATTGATGTGCTAGTCATTTCACTAAGCGATGGACCAGTTTGGATTAAAAGAAAAAAGTATTTTAACCCTGAAATGAATGAAGGATATTTGAAAAGGAGAAAATAGTAATGACTAATAATTTAAAAAAAGAATTTGAAGTTAATGAGTATCCTCAAAACACTTTATTATCAAAGGAAAAACAAAAGATCATTAATCAAAATATGGAAAAAATTATAGTAGATTCTAACAAACAGAATATTAATAAAATAAAAATAAGTAAGTAAGCAAAGGCCCACTTCTTAATTGAAGTGGGCCTTCTATTTTGCATTCTAAATTTGGTGAATTCAGACAGGTTTAGAATTCGAAAGAAATATGCAGAAAAAAGTTAAATTAATTTAAAAAAACTATTTACATTGTACTAATATGAGTGTATAGTATTAATTGTAGTAAGGGAGGTGATGAAATTGCCTCATTTGAAAATGAAAAAGCCACAAACCACTGAGTTCACCGTTCAAATAAACTTAGTAATCGTGACTTTAACAATCGTTTTTAAGTGGTAATTCATTTAAGGGGCGACTAGCCCTCGTCCCTTACTACATTTTTATTATAACAGGGAGGTAATTAAAATGGAACTAAAAAAGAAATTTGGTAAACACTTAACTGTTAAATTTGAAGCTCATAAACCAAAGAGCATTAAAGAATTGGTCGAATTTGGATTATTGGTATTTGTAATTGTTTTGTTTATAATTTTGATTGTGTGGTGGATTGCATAATGCCAATTTCTGATTCAAGAAAACGTGCTAATAAAAAGTGGGACGAAAGAAATAAAAAGCGTAAGCAGTATTTAAATAAACGATCAATCACAAAAAACTTTATCAAAAAAGAAACTGATTTAGAGATGTTAAACAAATTAGAAGAACTTATAGAAAATAGAAAAGAAGAACTTAAAATAACTAAATGAATTAATAAAAATTGATATTGGTTTGGTCTCACATTTGGTCTCATGAGTTTTACTTTTATTCATTTTAATGCTACTTTTATTTAGATAATTAGCGTTTGAATAGTTATAAACAGTGAATAAATATGGTATTTATGACCATACGGGTAATTCAAATATGATAATGCCCTCAAACATAATTATGTTTGAGGGCATTTTTTATAAATAAAATTTTTTATAAATAAATATGAGGAGGATTTGGATATGTGCACTTCAATTATTATTAAATCTACAGATGGTCATCCGTTTTGGGGCCGTACGATGGACTTTATGGTTCCACTTTTTGATTCCCCTAACGAAAAAGCAGCTGTCTCAACTAAAATCGTAAATATTCCCGCAAATCAGATAATTCAGTCAGAATTAAAAAACTGGCGTAGCAAGTATGCGGTTATGGGGATTGGCCCTGACGAAGGAAGTCTTCTGTTTGATGGTATCAACGAAAAAGGAATCACCGGAGATCTTCAGGTTCTTCTGGAAACCACTCATGGAAGTGAAACAGATTTAAAAGCTCGTAATCTAACACCAGTTTTTGGTGAGGAATTTGGGACATATGTTTTAACTCAATGTGCAACGCTTGATGACATCAGAAAACTCGCTAAGGCCACTGGATTGATTGATAAACCTTATGTTTTTCATGGAAAAGCTGGTAAGCTTCATCTTCATTACACCTTTTCTGATGAAAACGGGAATTCCATTGTGCTTGAAGCGACGGACAATGGTAGATTTAAAATATACGATAGTATTGGAGTGATGACCAATAGTCCACAATATTCATTTCATACTACTAACCTTAGAAATTACGTTTCGTTAAATGCTTATAATCAGAAGCCGACTAAGATTGGTGGAAAATTTCCGGTTAATCCAATTGAAGGTGGTACTGGATATGGAATGTTTGGGATTCCAGGAGATTATTCTTCACCATCGCGGTTTATTCGGGCAACTTTTATCTCGAAAAACATTGATGAATTTTCCGATGCTGAAGGAATAAGCACTTTATACAATTGCTTTAAGCCATTCATCGTTCCAAAGGGTATCAGTCGAAATCCTGATTTGCCGCAACAATGTGATTCTACTCAGTATTGGGTTGGTTATGATGTTAAAAACAGGACCTTATATTTACAAACACCAAGCTGTCCGACGATGACCCGTGCTACTCTTGATCCTAACCGCACTGAAATTGAGAAATTTGACGTTGATCAGACGTGGAAAGTTAATGAGCCTCAGTAAATTCAATCTGGAGGCAATTTGCTCTCTTAATTTTTAGAGAAATTGGTATAATTGAGGTTATTAGGAGAATAAAAATGAATTTTTCAAAGACAAAAGCTAAGATTAAACAAATGATTGAAAACCAGAGTATCCCAGGTGCGGCATTTTCGTTTATCACTGGGATGAACGTTGAAAGCGATGAGATGGGATTAAAGCAAGTGGAGCCAACGAAAGAAGCCGTTGGACCAAACGACGTTTACGACATTGCTTCTTTGACCAAAGTGGTCGGGACCCTGCCAGTTATCATGCGATTACTTCAAGATGGACGGATTCACCTAGATGATTCTGTTTCTGACTATTTACCAGAATGGAAGTATCCGGAGGTTACAATTCGTCATTTGTTGACCCATACTTCTGGAATTGAAGGGTACATTCCCAATCGAAATCAGATGAATATCAATCAGCTTCGTGAGGCACTCTTAGGCCTTCATGTAGGTGATGATTTTAACAAGCAAATGAAATACGAAGACGTGAACTATATTTTCTTAGGATGGATTGCTGGGTTGGTAATGGGAATTCCTATTCAACCACTGATTACGCAAATGGTCCTAAAACCACTTGGTTTAAATGACACGACTTTTCACCCAGAAGTGCAACGTTCTGTTCCCACTACATACAATGAAGAAACCCGTACTAATTTGCAGGGTGAAGTTCATGACCCGAAGGCGCAAATCTTGGGCGATGATTGTGGTTCAGCTGGGATGTTTAGTACTTTAAATGACTTGTCTCGTTTTGCCCAGTGGATGCTTCAGGTTAATAGTCGTAGTAGCATCTTTAATAATGAGACGTTTGATGAATTGTATACCGATCAGACGCCGATGGAAGATGGCACCCGGTCATTTGGATGGGCTTTAGCTGATTACGAAGGTCATCCGTACATTTGGCAGTCCGGTTACACAGGGGTGGTAATCGTACTCAATCGGGACCAAAAGAGTGGCTTTGTCTTTTTGTCTAATCGGGTTCACCCTCACTTAAGTGATCATTTCATGGAAGATCGAAATGACTTAATTAACACCTATCTTGATGAATTATTTAATTAGATTAAAAACACGTTTGCTTTAATTTAAGACAAACGTGTTTTTCTTATTTATAAGGAACTTTAAGATGACTGTTTTCCAAATCAATCGTGTACTCAATCTCTTGATTCCCGCGCTGAGTCATCTGAAAGTCAGTTCCGTATAGTACTAGTCCAAGTTTTCTGCCAGCTGGAAGGTGGTAGAAGGTTGGTTGTAAAGTTAAGTCAATATCATAAAATCGGTTTGGGACCAATTGATCGTTTTGATAAGCAGAATGGCGATTCTGAAGGTTCATATGTCCAAACGAAATCATTTTATTTGGTGTTGAATGCTTATTTAAAGTGAATTCCCGTAGATCATCCGTGTACCATTTGTGTCCTAGTAGAATTCCCTTGGGCTCAAGAATGGTAGGGGTAACATTCAATCTTTTAGCGTCCCCATAATCGACCAATTGGGCTGACAAGAGTCCGACGTTCTTAGACGTGGCGATGCGTAGATGAAGGGTACTAAATCCCGAAATGATTTGATCTTCACTAAAAGATATTGTCTTAAAGATCAAACGGTGTCCTTTTAATGAACTGTTTGAATCAAGTAAGTCTTTTTCCCACCGTGTTGGATGAGAACAGTATGCCTTAAATCGCGACAAATCCAACTGGTCTTGGTATTTAAGTTGGCCTTTGTTTGAAGTTTTGCTTAGTTTTTCATCATTTAAGTAGTATTTTTTACTATGATTATCAAGCCAGTTATTCTTTTTGTTCCACGTTTCCGGCTTGACGTTGTCTTGCACAATCATATTTGGGATTTGGTTCATTATGTTATTCTCAATCCCATATAACTCATGTGAAATCCACATGTTGACGATATCGTTGAAATCAAACGAACGAAAGGCGTTGATGTAAATGTGTTGACCTTGGTGAAGGATAATCTTTTGATTGATTGGAAGAGACCTGATTCCTTGCCATAGTTTAGCTGCGTTGACTGGTTTAACATTCCAGTCGTTTAAGCCCTGCACAAGCAAGACATCGGCTTTAATGTTTTTAACATTGTTTCGATAGTTTCTTTCGTCCCAAAATTCGTTGTAATTTCCGGTAGTACGGTCCATCTGTTTTTGCATAATTGATAAGTAGCGATCAAAGAAGGGCCGGATCTGGAAATTATCACCAGGATTGAGACTTCTACTGAATGTCTCAGCCGCTAAAACGTCAGCGTCTTCTCCCTGAAATCCGCCGGGAGCCATTACAAGGCCATTTTCACGATAATAATCGTACCAAGAAGAGATGGCGGCTTCTGAAATAATGGTTTTAAGGCCGTTCACTCCAGTGGTTGCTGCAGCATTGGCAAGGGTTCCTAGGTAGGACCGTCCGGTCATTGCTACATTACCATTGGACCAGTCAGCTTTGATCTCGATGTTGTCCGTGCGGTTGGTGAATGCCCGCCGTTTATGATTGAGCCATTCAATCACCGCAACTGTTGAATCGGTTTGTTCGGGAGAACCGCACGTCTGAATTCCGTCAGAATCTTTGGTTCCAATACCAGCTGAATAAACCACTGCATATCCCCGCATTAAGAAGTAGTCATTTAAAGTATAACCGGGCTTTGCAACGTGTCTCTCAATGGCTTCATCGGAAAAACCTTTTGGCGTTCTAGTACTAAACTTTTGGGGTTGTTCTTCATACATAATGTCAGAATAAATGGTATCATCTGGTTCTTTTCGAATAATTGGTTTGTTTACATCATGAGTGATTTGGTCTCCAAACGCATCGTTTGTCCCTTGGTCGTACGGACTAGCCGTATAAAGAGTTCCTAGCTTGAAACTAGTTTTGGGACGGGTGATCTCAGCTTTGATTAGATCAGCTTTTCCGTCCTTATCAGAATCAGTGTCGGTTTCAACGTAGACTGTCTCATAAATGAGGTCTTCTGGTTCAAAAATAGCCTGCGCTTTGCCATTAAAGAAGAGGGGCTTATCTTTTGGAAATCCCTTAAAGAATCCCTGGTTTGCTAAGTGATCAAGGTAGGTTTGACCAGTCTTGTTATGGGTGGTTAGTAGAAGGTACCAAGCTTGAAGTAAGTCGTCTATGTCCCACTTATCAGGTTTATTGAGGTACTTCAAGTTAATTTTTTTCATTGCTTTCAGTGGTTCATCAACATGAAAGTCGACGTCTGCTTGAAATTCAAGCAGTTGGAGGGCAACTAGGTAGAAAACCCGTTGGTTGACTTCACCATTATTTTGCAAATAATCGCCAAGTCGTTTATCTGGAGTCGCTAGTCGATTATTCAATTGCTCCATTTGACCACTTTTATTGTTTACGTTAATAAGCGTTTTACTAAGTAATTTCAAAAATGCTTCTGGAACGGTTTTAGAATTTTCGATTTCGGTTGGATTAAAGCCAACTTGGGCTAACTCCCGTTTAGCGGTGTTAAGGTTAACTGGTATTTGTGCGAACTGATTATTTTTCATGTCATCCACCACTCCCTCTTTTCAGTAATTATGCCATAACCAAAGAACGGTGTTAACGAATTATGACTAAAAGTCCTTATGGATTGTGTATAATGGAGTTAATCTAAATGGGGAAGTGTTATTATGCTAATTTGGATTCATTTATTAACGTGGTTGGTTCTTTTTATTGTGGTTTGTATCGCTCTTTTTTCGAACTGGCATTTTAAAGTCATGACGATGATTGCCAGACTCTGTTATGTGATTTTAATTATTTCAGGAATTTTTCTGATCCCATTTGCATGGGGACGTGATCCAGTCTTGACGATTATCAAGGTTGTTTGCGCGTTACTATTGATTGGTCTGATTGAGATGGCGTTTGCCTTTAAATCACAACAGAAACTTTCAGGATGGTTTTTGTGGATGACCGTGATTGCAATTATAGTGGTGGCGATTCTTGGATTGCTTCTAGCAGGCGGTCGACCGTTTATTCATTTTATGTAAAAAAAGAAGCACTACCAATTAATCGGTAGTGCTTTAATTTTAGAATGATTCAACTTTTACTTTTTTCGTATCACCCGAAAAATCAGTATCGGGATACTTCTTTTCAAGGGCATTAAACATCATACGCTTAGCCAAGTTACCGTTTCGGGCTAAAATAGGGCCATGAAAGTAGGTACAGACGGTATTTTTGTAAATGGCACCCTCAGTTCCATCTTTTCCGTTGTTCCCATGTCCCTTAATGACTTTTCCCAGTGCTCGTTCACTTGGTCCTAAGTAGGTCACTCCAGCGTGGTTTTCAAAACCATGGTATTTTTCCTTGGTTTGTTCGTTTTGAATTTCAATGTTTCCAATGAAACGATTGTCTTTCATTGCATCCGTGTAGTGATCAAGGGCACCAATGCCAGGAAGCTTTTCGCCATTAGCTGCAACGTAGTAGTTTCCAAGTAACTGGAAGCCACCACAAATTGCAATAACAGGCTTGCCTTGTTCAATGAAACGTTTAATTTCATCTTTCTTGGTTTGAATGTCTTTTGAAACAATGGTTTGTTCAAAGTCTTGTCCACCACCGAAAACCATGAAATCATAATCGTCAGCGTTGAACCCTTCTTCTAAACTAACAACGTTTGAGGTGACCTCAACGCCAATCTGTTTAGCGTAATATCGTAACGACAAAATGTTCCCAATATCACCGTAAGTATTCATTAAGTCACCATATAAGTGAGCCACTCGAATGGTTTTTGTCATTAGTCCATTCCTCCTTTAATGAATCCCTTTTGTGCTAGTAAGTGTCTGAATTGAAGCATAGCCGTGTAAGTGGCCAAAACGTAAACCTTTTTAGTGGGGAGCTGTTTAATTTGTTCTAAGACTTTTTCAATGTTTGGTTCAATGATGTGATTGTCGTCATGAACCCCAGCAACCTTTAGCCTGAAAGTAATGTCTTTGTATCGTTCACCACCTGAAATGAATTTTTTAATGTTCATCTTTGGCAGACGTTCAAAGTCGCCATCCCAGATCCAACTCGTGTCAATTCCGTCAGCATAGTTAGCATTTTCAAGAAAGACAAACGAAAATGGTTCTTTTTCATGAGAAATCATATCAATGACTTGGTTAAGTCCAACTGGATTTTTAACTAACACAATGGTTACTTCCTTGTCACCAACTTTGATTTCTTCTTGTCGGCCAAAGAGTCGTTTGTTGGTTTCAAAAGCGTGTTTAATTTGATCAGGACGAACTCCCATTTGTCGACCGGCCGCATAAGCAGCTAGGGCATTGTAAATATTGTACGTCCCACCGACGTCAATCGAATACTGATTTCCATCAATGTCGAAGGTCGAACTAGTAGGGGTTTCGTCCACCACTTTGGTGACTTTGTAATCTAGTTCTGGGCGATGGAAACCGCAGTTGGGGCAGAAATAGTCACCTAAATTTCCGTAAGTGATGTAATGGTAGTGCATAATGTGTGAACAAACGGGACAAAGGACCCCATCCGTGTTGGGAGCTGCCTTGATGTCTTTATCAGCTGGTTGATCTTGAAAGCCATAGAACACTTGTTGATTTGGCATTTTTTTAGAGTTAAAAATGGCGGAATCACCGTTTGCAACCACTAAGGCCTCTGGAGCTAGTAAGATCCCATTTAAGATTTTTTGGTAGGTAGTGTAAATCTCACCATAACGATCCAGTTGGTCACGGAAGATATTAGTCAAAACAAACATCTTTGGTTTGATGGCCTTAACAACCGGTTTTACGTTGGCCTCGTCAACTTCTAAGACTGCAATTGGATTTTCACCATATTTGGGATGCTTTGCTTGTAAAAAGGTTGAGACAATTCCCTGAGTCATGTTAGATCCAGTTGGATTAGTCAGAATTTGATCATATTCTTCCTTTAGGACTTGAACGATCAGTGCGGTAGTCAAAGTTTTACCGTTCGTTCCTGACACAATAATCACATCGTAATTTTTACCCAGCGTCTTTAAAATATTGGGATCAATTGCAGTGGTTATTTTTCCTGGTAATGAGCTACCACGGTGCAAAAAATTATGCAGGAACCAGTAAGATGACTTACCAGCCATGGTGGCAATTCTACTCTGAAATGACATAATGAGTTCTCCCTTAGAAATGATTAGTTTTGCACAATTAAAATAATTCTATCATAAAATTACGCTTATAAGTAAGAATAGTAACTAATTTAAGAAAAAGCAATTATTCAAATGGTAGAACAAATTTTGAATTTGGATGCGAAAAAGTGGTAAATTCGATATAATGAAAAAGTTAGTGAAAATAGAGAAAAGGTGATAGCTTGGCACAACTATTCTTTCGTTACGGAGCAATGAACAGTGGAAAATCAATCGAAATTATTAAAGTCGCTTATAACTATGAGGAACAGGGTAAATCAGTTATTTTGATGACAAGTGGTGTTGATACCAGGGAAAAGAAGGGGACCATTGCTTCTCGGATTGGGTTCACCCGTAAGGCCCTTTCAATTAATTCCGATTCAAACGTATTTAAAATGGTAAAAGATGAAATTGAAAAGCGCGATGAACCCATTAGTTGTGTGTTAGTTGATGAAGCCCAGTTTTTAAATAAACATCACATCTTCGAATTAACCGAAGTGGTTGATCAATTACATATTCCGGTCATGGCATTTGGACTTAAAAACGATTTTCAAAATAAATTGTTTGAGGGATCGAAGTATTTACTATTGTATGCGGATAAGATTGAAGAAATGAAAACGATTTGTTGGTTTTGTGAAAAGAAAGCCATTATGAACCTAAGAGTCCATGATGGGAAGCCCGTTTACGAGGGCGAGCAGATCTTTATGGGTGGTAACGAGTCATATTATCCTGTTTGTCGTTATCATTATTTCAATCCTCCGATTGAAGCACAAAAGAATAAGGAGTAATAAGAATGGCTGAAGCCGATATGGATAAAATTTTTGATAAATTACAATCCGTTTCTGACAGATATGATGAATTAAACGAACTAATCAGTGATCCAGAAGTGATTGCTGACACCCAGAAATTCATGAAACTCTCAAAAGAAGAGGGCAGTCTCAGAGAAACGGTTGAAACTTACAATAAGTATAAAAAGATTAGTAAACAATTAGATGATGATGAGACCATGTTAAGAGAGAAACTTGATAGCGAAATGGAAGACATGGTCAAATCCGAGATTAGTGATTTAAAGGATCAGAAAACGCAACTTGAAGATCAAATGAAGTTGTTGTTGATTCCTAAGGATCCTAATGACGAGAAAAATATTATCATGGAAATTCGTGGAGCAGCTGGTGGAGATGAGGCCAGTTTGTTTGCAGCGGACTTGTATAACATGTACACCAAGTATGCTGAACGGCAGGGATGGAAGATTGAAGTGATCGATGAAACTGATACTGAAGTTGGTGGTTTTAAAGAGATTGTTTTAATGATCACTGGTGATAAAGTCTATTCCAAGTTAAAGTACGAAAATGGTGCTCACCGAGTACAACGAATTCCTTCGACAGAATCGGCTGGACGAGTTCACACTTCCACAGCTACCGTTGGTGTAATGCCTGAGGAAGAAGATGTGGACATTGACATTGATCCAGGCGATATTCGAACGGATGTCTATCGCTCCTCTGGTGCTGGTGGTCAACATATTAACAAAACTTCATCAGCCGTCCGAATGACCCACCTCCCAACTGGGATTGTGGTTGCAATGCAAGATGAGCGTTCTCAACAACAAAACCGTGCTAAGGCAATGCGGGTTTTAAAAGCGCGTGTCTATGACTACTACAAACAAAAAGAACAGAATGAGTACGATGAGAAACGGAAAGATGCCATTGGAACGGGTGACCGTTCTGAACGAATCCGGACTTATAACTATCCTCAAAATCGAGTTACTGACCATCGAATTGGATTGACCTTGAACAAGCTAGACAAAATCATGGATGGTGACTTAGATGACATCATTGATGCATTAATTGTTTCTGATCAAGCTAAAAAATTGGAGAAATTGAATGACTCAGAAGCTTAGAAATAATGCAACTGTTTTTGAAGCCCTTAAATGGGCTTCTTTGCGTCTGGAGCAAGAAAGTTTGGATCCTGATCAAGGACGCCAGGTGATGAGGTCTTTGATGGGATGGAATTTGACGGATTTGCTGATGAATTATCGGTTTAATTTGTCTGATGATCAGGAAGCTAAATTTATTGAAATGATAGAACGGGTTCTAAATCATGAGCCACTGCAATATGTAATTGGAACTGCTAATTTTTATGGATACACGTTTCAAGTTAATCCCAGTGTTTTGATTCCAAGGCCTGAAACGGAAGAATTAGTGGAATGGATCTTAAATGATTACGATGATCATCCTATTAACGTATTGGATGTTGGAACTGGTAGTGGTGCCATTGCGGTTTCATTAAAAAAGCAACGCCCAAGTTGGAAAGTAACTGGTTCTGATATTTCACTTAATGCATTAAAAATTGCTCAAAAAAATGCAACGTCAAATCACACCGAAATTAATTTTGTTCAGAGTGACCTATTTGGCGCTTTTAGTGAACAAAAATTTGACCTGATTGTCTCTAATCCACCATATGTGGGTCAAAATGAGATTAAGTATATGGATGAAAGTGTCTTAAAATATGAACCACGTCAGGCTTTATTTGCTGATAATAATGGACTTTCAATCTATCAGAGAATTTCGCGTGATGTTGATGCTCATTTAGAGGGGGATGGCTCTCTTTATTTAGAAATTGGCTTTAGACAGGGAGATCCGGTTCAAAAGATTTTGATGAATGATAATAAAAGGCGGTCGGTTCGTCTCCGAAAGGACATGGCAATGCGTGATCGAATGATTAAAATGAAATAAAGGAGAATTTTTAAAATGGATACAAAGATATTTACGCCGGATCAGATTGATGCGGCCGCAGAAGAACTTAAGAAGGGGAACCTCGTTTCTTTTCCCACCGAAACAGTTTACGGACTAGGGGCCGATGCTACTAATGTCTCAGCGGTTAAAAAGGTTTATAAAGCTAAGGGACGTCCAAGTGATAACCCATTAATCGTTCACGTTGCTGATGTTGAGACGGTTGAGAAGTATGCTCAACCGTTAGACGAAGAAGTAAAAAGATTAATGAAAACGTTTTGGCCAGGTCCATTGACAATCATCTTAAAGTTAAAAAGGGGTGCACTTGCTAAAGAAGTTACTGGTGGACTTGATACCGCTGCTTTTCGAAATCCTGATAAACAGTCAACTCTAAATTTGATTAAAGCCGCTGGTGTTCCATTAGTAGGTCCATCAGCAAATACGTCTGGCAAACCCAGTCCGACCCTTGCAAAGCACGTTTATCATGATTTAAATGGTAAAATTGCGGGGATTTTAGACGACGGTGCCACTGACTTTGGGGTTGAATCGACGGTTATTGATATGTCAACGGGGAAGCCAGCAATCTTGCGTCCAGGTGCAGTTACCGTTGACCAGATTGAAAAGGTCGTAGGCCCAGTTGACGATGCCGTTCACCATGTTAGTGCGGATCAGGTTCCAAAGGCTCCTGGAATGAAGTATCGTCATTATGCCCCAGATGCTCAGGTTCAAATTGTTGACCATAAAGATGACTGGAAGCGAGCGGCTGATTGGATTAAAAAACAAGATGGGACTGTGGGAGTTATGGCAACTGACGATGTAATTGATGCAGTTGACTGGCCAAACAATGCAGAAACTTACAGTCTTGGAAGTGATATTAATACGGCCAGTCATTTACTATTTGCCGGACTTCGTCAATTTGATTCAGAAGATGGTGTTGATAATATCTTGACACAGGGATTTACCCCAACTGAATTAGGGGAGGCTTACATGAACCGCTTAAACAAATCCGCAGGACAAAAGCACTTTGAATAGTATACTTAATTCAAATAGTGAAATGAGGTAGATATCATGTCAGACAAAGAGTATGAAAAGATGGATCCTGAACTTTGGGATGCCATTCACGGTGAAAAAAAGCGTCAAGAGGACACAATTGAATTGATTGCATCCGAGAACATTGCTTCAAAGGGTGTTCGAGCCGCCCAGGGCTCCGTTTTAACCAATAAATATGCGGAAGGCTATCCTGGTCATCGTTATTACGGTGGCTGTGAGTATGTTGATAAAGTGGAGACGCTGGCCATTGAACGAGCAAAAAAGTTATTTGGTGCTGAGTATGTAAACGTGCAACCTCATTCTGGTTCTCAAGCTAATCAAGCTGCATATGCTGCTTTCTTAAAGCCAGGAGATAAGATCCTTGGAATGGACCTAAATGCCGGTGGACACTTGTCACATGGTGCTAAGGTCAACTTTTCTGGTAAGATTTATCAGTCGTTCACTTATGGAGTTAATCCAGAGACTGAGCAACTTGATTACGATCATATTCAAACAATTGCAGAAGAAGTAAAACCGCAAATTATCGTAGCTGGTGCATCTGCCTATAGTCGAATCATTGATTGGCAGAAATTTAGAGAGATTGCTGATAGTGTGGGCGCCTACTTAATGGTAGATATGGCTCACATTGCCGGGTTGGTCGCAACCGGGTTACATCCTAGTCCGGTAGGAATTGCCGATGTAGTGACAACTACAACGCATAAAACCTTGCGTGGCCCTCGTGGTGGAATGATTTTAAGCCAAGATAAGTACGCCAAAAAGATTAAATCGGCTGTTTTTCCTGGGACCCAAGGTGGTCCTTTAGAACAAGTAATTGCTGCTAAGGCGGTTGCCTTTCATGAAGATTTACAACCCGATTTTGTTACTTATTCCAAGCAAATTCTTAAAAATGCGAATGCCATGGCTGACGAGTTCAATAATTCCGAACATTTACGAGTAGTTTCTGGTGGAACTGATAATCATTTAATGACCGTTGATCTGACTGATACCGGTTTAAATGGTAAACAAGCTCAAGACATGTTGGATTCATTAATGATTACCACTAACAAGGAAGCAATTCCAAATGAAAAGTTGAAACCAACTTTAACTAGTGGACTACGAATTGGGACTCCCGCGATCACTTCAAGAGGGTTTGATGAGAATGATTCAAAGAAAGTTGCTGATTTAATTATTAAAGCCATTGACAATTACGATCAACCCGATGTTTTGGCTCAAATCAAGAGTGACGTATCCAAATTGTGTAAAGAAAACCCAATTACACGATAAGGAGCTAGAAATTTTTTGGTATTCCTTGTGTTATAATAGGTATAAATATAATACGAAGAGGAGAGTGCGTTATGGGCGAGTTTCACGTAATGGATCATCCGTTGATCCAACATAAATTAAGCATTATTAGAGATAAGAATTGTGGGACACGTGAGTTTAGAGAAGTCGTTAATGAAATTGCTAGTTTGATGGTTTTTGAAGTTGCTCGTGATATGCCACTTAAAGACGTTGAAGTTGAGACACCTGAAGGAACTGCGCACGCTAAGAAATTAGCTGGTAAAAAAGTTGCTGTTGTGCCAATTCTGAGGGCTGGAATTGGAATGGTAGATGGGGTACTTGATCTAATTCCTACAGCCAAAGTTGGTCATATCGGGATGTATCGTGATGAAAAAACCTTTCAGCCCCACGAATACTTTTTAAAGTTGCCAAGTGATATTGGTGAGAGGCAGATCTTCGTTGTTGATCCAATGCTTGCTACGGGTGGATCTGCAATCATGGCGCTCGATGCATTAAAGAAACACGGCGCTAATCCCAAGAACATTAAGTTTGTTTGTCTAGTTGCCGCTCCTGAGGGAGTTAAAGCGGTTCAAAAAGCTGAACCAGAAGTTGACATTTATGCCGCTGCACTTGACGATCATCTTGATCATGGTTACATCGTTCCTGGGTTGGGAGATGCTGGTGACCGTTTGTTTGGAACAAAATAGAAATAATAATTTTAAGTGAGAGTTAGTGAACTCCCACTTTTTTGTTAGATTGCTTTACGTAAAGGCCGGGTTTAAGTTTTACCAATTTCAATTGTGAAGTAATTGTTATAAAGACTATAAAATTAGAATTTTTGGTGCTTTATAGCTTTGAAATTTGCCTGAAATGGTGGTATTATTTCATCAGATTTGAATAAGTGAGCTTTTGACTTGTTTGAATATAGAATCGCAATTATTCAACTACTTTTTATGGCACGTTTTTTATTGCGAGTGATAATAGTTGCGAAAAGAGGTGATATCTGTGGAGCCAACTCGTACTTTTCAATTTTTAGGTCTTACTTTCAACGTCAGCAATATGATTTCTGGTGTGATTGTGGCTGTTGTTTTGTTCGCTTTTATATTCGTCTGCTCGAGAAACCTGCAGTTGAAACCAAAGGGGAAACAGAATTTATTGGAGTACATGATTGATTTTACAAATGGAATTATAAAGTCAACGATTGGTAATGATGCGCCTAAGAATTATGGACTATGGGCATTTACGCTATTCTATTTCATCTTAATAGCTAACTTACTTGGTTTGTTCTTGCATATTCAGGTAGGTAATATTGTCTATGTCAAGAGTCCTACGGCCGATCCAATCGTCGCTTTGACGTTCTCATTAATGTCTCTGACATTTGCTATGTATTGTGGTGTTGAGAAACTAGGTTATAAGGGACACTTTAAGGGATTCTTACAACCTGTCTTCTTGTTCCTACCGATCAACCTGCTTGAGGAGCTTACGAACTTCTTAACACTTGGAATTCGTGTTTATGGGAATATCTTTGCTGGTGAATTGTTGGCCGGGATAATTGCTAATTTAGCATTTTCAAATGGATTGTGGCTGATTCCAGTCGCTGCCCCACTTGAGTTAGCATGGCAAGGATTCTCAGTGTTTATTGGCTGTATTCAAGCCTATGTATTTGTAACATTATCATCTGTATATGTTTCTCAAAAATTATCAATTGAGGAATAAGAAAATAGGAGGATTATATTATGGGAGCTATTGCTGCTGGAATCGCAATGTGTGGTGCCGCTATTGGTGCCGGAATTGGTGACGGTTTAATTATTTCCAAGATGCTTGAAGGTATGGCACGCCAACCAGAATTATCAGGAACACTTAGAACTAATATGTTCATTGGTGTTGCCTTAGTTGAAGTTATGCCCATCTTGGCCTTTGTTGTTGCCTTCTTGGTTATGAACAAATAGAGAAAACATTTTCTTAGTTTAGAAAAAGGAGGTGTCAATAGATGTATACACATTTAGTTATTGCGGCTGGAT
The DNA here is from genome assembly GCF_059901175.1 of Fructilactobacillus sp. X3R5C2. NCBI lineage: Bacteria > Bacillati > Bacillota > Bacilli > Lactobacillales > Lactobacillaceae > Fructilactobacillus > Fructilactobacillus sp. X3R5C2. The sequence continues at coordinate 72,906 of NZ_JBWXVC010000004.1, read as the reverse complement.
TCAATGTTGGTGATATGCTGTTTTATGCCATCTTGTTCTTACTCTTGATGTGGATTGTTAAGATTTTCGCATGGAAACCCGTCACAAAGATGATGCAAGATCGTGCAACTAAAATTGCCAACGATATTGATTCTGCTGAACAATCACGTAACGATGCTGCTAAGTTAGCCAAAGAACGTGCCGATGCATTACAAAACTCGCATGACGAAGCAACCAAAATCGTTAGTGATGCTGAACAAGCTGGTCAAAAACGTCGTGACACAATTATTTCCGATGCTCAAGATGATGCTAAAACCTTAAAGGATAAAGCTCATAAAGATATCGAACAAGAACGTGAAGACGCTTTAGCAAGTACTAAAGATGATGTGGCAGATTTATCTATTGAGATTGCTTCCAAAATCATTAAAAAGAACTTAAATGCTGATGATCAAAAAGCATTAATCGATTCTTATATTGAAGGGCTAGGTAATCCAAATGAGTCTAGATAAGGTTACGCTTGCCAAAAGATATTCTAATGCGCTCTTTCAAGTACTAGAAGAACATGATGAGTTAGAAACTGGGAACGCTGATTTAATGGCGATTAAAGACATTTTTCAAAGTGACCCTGGTTTATCTATCGCATTAGCAGGGCCAGTGCTTGATCTTAAGCAAAAAGATTCGATCATTAATTCTTTGATTGATGGCGCAACTTCTCAGTACGTCAAGAATTTTGTAAAGATGGTCTATGACTATGGGCGTATTAATGATATGGTCGCGATTATTGATGAATTTGGCAAATTATATGATAAGAAGCAAGGAATCGTGCGTGCTAGCGTAGTTACAGCAGTTCCAATGAATGACGAAGAGAAAGACAAGTTAACCAAGACATTTGCCAAAAGGGTTGGTGCTAAAACAGTTGACTTATCTGCGAAAGTAGACAGTAGTATTATTGGCGGTGCGATTTTGTCGTCAGATAACGTTGTTTACGACGGAAGTGTTCGTACTAAAATTAAAGAAGTACGGAATTTGCTCTCTTAGTCGATAAGATATCTATATTGAAGAGGTGAAACTTTTATGAGCATTAAGGCTGAAGAAATTAGTGCCCTAATTAAAAAACAATTAGATGGCTACAAAGACGAACTTAACGTCGACGAGACTGGTGTCGTTACCTATGTTGGTGACGGTGTTGCTCGTGCATATGGTCTAGATAATGCTTTATCCGGTGAATTACTGGAGTTCCAAAATGGTGTTTATGGAATGGTGCAAAACCTCGAAAGCAACGAAGTTGGTATCGTTGTTTTAGGTGACTTTACAGGTATTCGTGAAGGTGACAGTGTTAAAAGAACCGGAAGAATCATGGAAGTTCCTGTTGGAGATAATATGGTTGGACGAGTTGTAAACTCATTAGGCCAACCAATTGATGGTAAAGGTGAGATCAAGACCGATCAAACTGCTCCAATTGAGAAAAAAGCACCTGGAATCATGCAACGTCAAAGTGTTAAACAACCACTACAAACTGGTATCAAATCAATTGATGCTTTGGTTCCGATTGGTAGAGGTCAACGTGAGTTGATCATTGGTGATCGAAAGACTGGTAAGACTTCAATTGCGATTGATACAATCTTGAACCAAAAAGATCAAGATATGATTTGTATCTACGTTTCAATTGGACAAAAAGATTCAACTGTTAGACAACAAGTAAACACCCTCCAAAAGTACGGTGCGATGGATTACACAATCGTCATGTCAGCTGGTCCATCTGAACCTGCTCCCTTGCTTTACATTGCACCATATGCTGGTGCAACCATGGGTGAGTATTTCATGGACAAGGGTAAAGATGTTTTGATTGTTTTCGATGACTTAACGAAACAAGCTAATGCTTATCGTGAGCTTTCCTTAATTTTGAGACGTCCACCTGGCCGTGAAGCTTATCCTGGTGATATTTTCTACACCCACTCACGTTTACTTGAACGTGCTGCTAAGTTGAGTGACAAGATGGGTGGCGGTTCGATGACCGCTCTTCCAATTGTTGAGACGCAAGCAGGGGATGTTTCTGCTTATATTCCAACCAACGTAATTTCAATTACTGATGGTCAGATCTTTTTAAACTCTGACATGTTCTATTCTGGAGACCGTCCAGCCGTTGATGCTGGTACTTCAGTTTCTCGTGTTGGTGGAGATGCCCAAATTAAGGCAATGAAAAAGGTTGCTGGTACATTACGTTTGGATCTTGCTTCATATCATGAACTTGAATCGTTTGCTCAATTTGGTTCTGATCTTGATGAAGCTACTAAAGCTAAGCTGGATCGTGGATCTAGAACGGTGGAAGTCTTAAAGCAACCACTTCATTCGCCACTACCAGTTGAAAAACAAGTTTTGATCTTGTATTGCTTAACTCATGGCTACCTAGATAAAATTGCCGTTGATGATGTTTTAAGATTCCAGGATGAGATCTTCAAATTCTTTGATACAAATTATCCTGACCTACTTGAAAGCATTAAGAAAACTGGAGATCTTCCAGATGAAAAGAAGCTAAACAGTGCAATCCAAGAATTTGCAAGCACCTTTAAGCCTTCAGCTAAAGGTGACAGTATAGTTAATAGTAATTAACTTGAAGGGAGGATAACAACTAATGGCTGAATCGATGAATGATGTAAAGCACAGAATCGCATCGACCAAGAGTACACGTCAGATTACCGAGGCGATGCAGATGGTTTCAACGGTTAAGTTGAACAGAATTCAGGCACATACAGAGAACTATAATCAGTATGTATCTAAGGTTAAGTCTGTAATCGCTCATCTGGCTCAGTCCGATTTGTTAGAGGATAATAAACCTTCAAGTCAAGATTCAAAAAATGCTAAGAAAAAGACCGCCTATATTGTAATTTCATCTGATCGTGGAATGGTTGGAAGCTACAATAGTAATGTAATCAGAGGTGCCAATGAGTTTATTGAAAAGCACACTCCAAATACTGATGATTATATGATTTTAGCAATTGGTGGTAATGGTGCAGACTTCTATAAGAAGCGTGGAGCAAACGTTGCATACGAAAATCGTACCGTGTCAGATGTTCCCACTTATACCGAAGTCCAAGGAATCGTTAAGACCATTACATCAATGTATAACGATGGGATTTATACCGATTTATACATTTGCTATAATCACTTTGTTAACCGAATTTCCTCTGATTTTAGGGCTGAAAAGCTTCTTCCCATGGATAAGGAGTCAATTCAATCATCTATGGATGATAAGAATAGTGGTCAAGCTGGATCTGATGTCAAAGTTAAAAACTTGATTGAAGATTATGATATTGAGCCATCCGCTAAGGCTGTGCTTGGTGTTGTAATTCCTCAATATGCTGAAAGTTTAATGTATGGAGCGATCTTGGATGCCAAGACAGCCGAACATGCTTCCAGTTCAACCGCAATGAAATCAGCCACTGATAATGCCGATGATTTGATTTCATCACTTGAACTCAAGTATAACCGGGCACGACAGGCAGCTATCACTACTGAAATTACAGAAATTACTGGTGGTCAAGAAGCATTGAACCATTAATAGATGGGAGGAATTAAAGCATAATGAATACTACTGGTAAAGTACAACAAGTTATCGGGCCAGTTGTTGATGTTAAATTTCCCCTAGACGGTGATTTACCAGAAATTAATACTGCTTTGAACGTTAAAAAGGGTGACAACAAGCAATTAGTTGTTGAAGTTGCTCTTGAGTTAGGTGACGGAGTGGTACGTACCATCGCTATGGACGGAACCGATGGTTTACGTCGTGGGATGGATGTTGAAAATACTGGTGCTCCAATTGAAGTGCCAGTAGGTAATGATACTCTAGGTCGAGTATTTAATGTTTTAGGTCAGCCAATTGATGGTGGACCAGAATTTGGTCCTGATCAAACGAGATGGGCCATTCACAGACAACCACCTAAGTACGATGAGTTAAACCCATCGACTGAAGTTCTTGAAACTGGAATTAAAGTTATTGATTTATTAGCTCCATATATTCGTGGAGGTAAAGTTGGATTATTCGGTGGTGCCGGTGTTGGTAAGACCGTTTTGATTCAAGAATTAATTCATAACATTGCTCAGGGTCATAACGGTATTTCCGTTTTCACTGGTGTTGGTGAAAGAACCCGTGAAGGTAATGATATGTACTTTGAAATGAAAGGATCGGGTGTGTTAAAGCATACTGCCATGGTGTATGGTCAGATGAATGAGCCACCTGGTGCTCGTATGCGTGTGGCATTGACGGGTCTTACACTTGCTGAGTACTTTAGAGATGCTGAAGGTGATGATGTTCTTTTATTCATTGATAACATCTTTAGATTTACCCAAGCTGGTACGGAAGTTTCAGCTCTGTTAGGACGTATTCCATCAGCCGTAGGTTATCAGCCTACTCTAGCTACTGAAATGGGACAACTTCAAGAACGAATCACATCAACTAAAAAGGGTGCGATCACTTCAATTCAAGCTGTTTACGTTCCAGCCGATGATTATACCGATCCTGCTCCTGCAACAACGTTTGCCCATTTGGATGCTACCACTAACCTTGAGCGTTCATTAACGCAACAAGGTATTTATCCTGCCGTTGATCCATTGGCATCAACATCATCTGCCCTTTCTCCAGAAATCGTTGGACAAGAACACTTTGACGTTGCAAGTCAAGTTCAACACGTTCTTCAGCGATATCGTGAATTACAAGATATCATTTCAATTCTAGGAATGGATGAATTATCCGACGAAGAAAAGACGATTGTTGGTCGTGCTCGTCGTATTCAATTCTTCTTATCACAAAGTTTCACCGTTGCCGAACAGTTTACGGGTCTTCCAGGTAAGTATGTATCCGTTAAGGATACTATCGCCGGCTTCAAGGGAATTCTTGAAGGTAAGTACGATGATATTCCTGAAGACTGTTTCAGAAACTGTGGTGGAATTGATGATGTCGTTGCAAACTACAACAAACTGAAAGAACAAAAAGCAAGTCAAAGCAAATAGGAGGCTGATCTAATTGGCTGATAATAAATCGTCAGTATTAACCGTTAGTATCGTTACTCCTGATGGCGAGGTTTATTCCAATGATCAAGTCACCATGGCTATCATTGAAACCATGATGGGTGACCTTGGAATTTTAGCTAACCATGTTCCAGTGATTGCTTCTTTAAAAATTGGTGAAACGAGGTTTAAGTTTAACGGAAATGACATGGATACCGTTGCGGTCAATGGTGGATTTGCCGAATTTTCCAATAATACTTTAACCATCGTTGCTGATAGTGCTGAACGTAAAGGTGACATTGATGTATCGAGAGCTACTCATGCCCGAGAGCGTGCAGAACAGAAGATTAAAGATGCTCAATCTAAGAACGATACGGATGCATTGAAACGTGCACAAGTTGCTTTACAAAGAGCTGTTAATAGAATTAATGTTGCACAACATTAATTAAAAAAGAGGAACTTTTTAGTTCCTCTTTTTTGTTACAATTTTTTACATGGACCTCCGATTTACGACAATTGAATGATTTTATGATAGTATATAGTAAGAATGAATATTAGGAGTATCGCGTAATGAATCCATTTGGAGTTGAATCTTTAATAACAATAATTAGCCAGCTATTCTTTATTGCATTAGCTTTTTGGTCTATACAAGGAATTCACTTTGAACGGTTTTTACCAATTCAAGAACGACAAGGGAAGGTCTTGATTGTCCTCCTTTCGATCGTAATTGGTTTTATATGCAGTTCGTTCTTTATGTCATTCATTGATAACTTAAAAAATTTAACAGTACTATTTAAATAATACGTAATAGGAGAGAGTACCATGGAAAAAATTGTTGTGCATGGCGGAAACAAACTTAATGGTCGAGTTCACATTGAGGGTGCAAAAAATGCCGTTTTACCGATTCTAGCTGCTACTATTCTTGCAAGTGATGGCGAGACTGTTTTAACCAACTGTCCCATGTTGTCCGATGTGTTTACTATGAATGAAGTTTTAAAACATTTGGGTATTCAAGTTGATTTTGATAAAAGTAAGAATAAAATTACAGTGGATGCTTCTGGAAAAATTTCACCAGAAGCTCCGTACGAATATGTTTCAAAAATGAGAGCCTCAATTGTTGTGATGGGTCCACTTTTAGCTCGCTTAGGTCAAGCAAAAGTTGCTTTACCAGGAGGATGTGCAATTGGAAGTCGTCCCATTGACTTACATTTGCGTGGCTTTGAAGCCTTAGGTGCTCACATTGAACAACATGATGGTTACGTAGAAGCATCTGCTCCTAACGGACTTACTGGAACCGATATTTATTTCGATTTTCCAAGTGTTGGTGCTACTCAAAATGTAATGATGGCCGCTACCCTTGCAAAGGGAACTACCAAGATTCAAAACGTTGCCCGTGAACCTGAGATTGTTGACTTACAAAAAGTATTGAACAAAATGGGAGCAAAAGTTTCTGGAGCAGGCACTGATACGATTACAATTACCGGAGTACCAAGTGTTCATGGTGCTAGTCATGAAGTGGTTCAAGATCGAATTGAAGCTGGGACTTTTATGGTTGCCGCAGCGCTTACTGAAGGAAATCTTTTAATTGAAAACGGGATTACCGAACATAACTTACCATTAATTTCCAAAATGAAACAGATGGGGGTTAAAGTTGAACAAGAACGCGATGGTGTTCGTGTCATTGGACCCGCAAAATTAAAACCAGTTAACGTTAAGACTGCCCCATATCCAGGCTTTCCTACTGACATGCAGCCTCAAATGACAGTATTGCAGTTAAGGGCCGATGGTGTCAGCAAGCTAACGGAAACTGTTTTTGAAAATCGGTTTATGCACATGGAAGAATTACGCAGAATGGGTGCTAAGTTCGACATTAATGGCGAAACAGTCACCATGTATGGACCAACCCATTTTGAGGGCGCTAAAGTTGCTGCGACTGATCTTAGAGCCGCAGCTGCCTTGATTTTAGCTGGTCTAGTTGCTGATGGTTATACGGAAGTTACTAATCTGAAGTATCTTGATCGTGGCTACTACGAATTTCACAAGAAACTGCAAAAACTTGGCGCAGAAGTTGAGCGAATCCCAATTAAAGAAAGCGACGCAATTGCTAATGACTAACTTGATCGTTAGAAAAATTTAGATAATTTCGTATGTGATAATTCTCTTTTGCTATTCTGGATATGCTATAATTTAGTTAAACGATGTTACGGAAGGAAGTATTTTTATGGCACAAGATATTGGGATTGACTTAGGAACTGCTAACGTTCTTATATACGTTACGGGGAAGGGTATTGTTCTTAATGAACCATCTGTAGTTGCCGTTGATACTAAAACAAATAAGGTATTGGCGGTCGGTTCTGAAGCTTACCAAATGGTAGGTAGAACTCCTGGAAACATTAAAGCCATTAGACCTTTAAAAGACGGAGTTATTTCTGATTTTGATATTACTCAAGAAATGCTTTCGTATTTTATCAGTAAATTAAGCGTTAAGGGCGTTGTTTCTAAACCACAGACGATGATCTGTGCTCCTACAAACATCACTAACATTGAACGAAAAGCAATTATCCAAGCAGCGGAACGCGCAGCTGGTGGCGAAGTTTTCATTGAAGAAGAGCCTAAAGTAGCTGCCGTAGGTGCTGGTATGGATATCTACCAGCCTCATGGTAGCATGGTAATCGATATGGGTGGTGGAACCTCAGACATTGCGGTTCTTTCACTCGGTGATATCGTAGCCAGTAAATCACTTAAAATTGCTGGAGATGTGATGAACGTTGATATCGTTAACTTCTTGAAACAAGAACATAACCTTATTATCGGTGAACACACCGCTGAACGAATTAAAATGCAGATTGGAACGGCAGACGTTTCCACCCAAGATGTTAAAGAGATGGAGGTTAGAGGTCGTGACTCAGTTAGTGGGATGCCTAAATCGGTAACCATTACTAGTCAGGAAGTTGCGAGAGCTATTAGTGGTTCAATTAACTCCATTGTGTCAGGTGCAAAGGCAGTCTTAGAGACAATTCCACCAGAAATTTCAGCTGATATTATTGATCGAGGAGTAATGTTAACCGGTGGTGGTGCACTTCTTAAAGACATTGATACTGTAATTTCAAATGCATTAACGGTTCCGGTTTATATTTCTGAAGATCCTTTAGATAACGTTGCAAAGGGTGCTGGTGAAATGCTTGAGCACATGAGTAGCAATAAAAAGAGTCGTGGATTTTTCAGTAGAAAATAATTGAGAGAAAAAATTGAAACGAGTATTTATATCTTTAATTAAGTTTTACCAGCGCTTTATTTCACCATTGTTTCCGCCTAGTTGTCGGTACTCACCAACCTGTTCGCATTATACGCTCGAAGCGATCAATCGCTTTGGAGCATTGAAAGGGACACTGATGGGGTTTACACGAATTTTGAGGTGTAATCCACTGGTTAAGGGTGGATACGATCCAGTTCCCAAGAAGTTTTCATTGGGAAGAAATAAAAAAGCTGAGGAAGATTATCGTCGCTCGATGAAGCTAAAATAGTTGATTTTATCAACTATTTTTTATTCTAGGAGGTTTTTAAGCGTGAATCGAAAGGAAAAACGAATCGGTGTTAATATTATTGATGATCCAGAAGAAAACGCGTTGAAATTGGTGCAAATTGGCGGTCATACCGTGGGCACCATTGAAGAAAAGAACGGGAAGTCAATTTGTGTGGTTGGTGACAAAACTTTCCATGAAAACAGCGAAGAAGATGCTGTTGCTGAGGTAATAAGAGAGTATAATTTGCACCAAAGATAAGTATGATTTATGAAAAAAAGGAGTTCTAATCGTGTTTAATAGGTCGGAAAGTACAGACGAGAATCGAATCGATTGGGGAATCATTTTTTGTGTACTGATGCTTGCTTTGGTGGGCATAGGGTCGATCTTTGTAGCTGCCAGTCATGATACAAGTCAAACAAGTGTCGTAAAGGCGGTTGTTTCGCAATTAGTGTGGTACGCAATTGGTGCAATTGCCATCGTTGTGATTATGCAATTTGATTCCGAACAGTTATGGAAATTAGCACCTTATGCGTATTGGTTTGGGATCTTTCTTTTAGTTGCTGTTTTGTTCTTGTATAGTCGTTCCTATGCGGCACAAACTGGTGCTAAAAGTTGGTTTCAGTTAGGGCCACTGACATTTCAACCATCTGAAATCATGAAACCTGCATATATTTTGATGTTGGCTAAAGTCATTGCTTCTCACAATAATGAACATCCAATTCATGAAACGCGAAGTGATTGGGCGTTACTTGGTAAAATGATTCTATGGACGATTCCAATTGTGATTTTACTAAAGTTGCAAAATGATTTTGGAACTACCATTGTGTTCATTGCCATCCTGGCCGGGATGATGATTGTATCCGGTGTTACGTGGAAAATACTGGCGCCAATCTTTGGTGTTACAGGTGGTCTTGGTGCCATTGCACTAACACTTGCCATTACTAAAGAGGGTCGGATGCTACTTGGTCATTTTGGCTTTAAGTCTTATCAATTCGCTCGAATTGATACTTGGTTGCATCCTGAGTCAGATACGAGTAACCAAGGATTTCAACTATGGCAAAGTATGAAAGCAGTTGGATCAGGAGGTCTTACTGGAACGGGATTCAATGTTTCAAAAGTTTACGTTCCCGTTCGTGAGTCTGATATGATCTTTTCCGTGATGGGAGAGAACTTTGGATTCATTGGTGGGGTATTATTGATTCTTCTTTATTTCTTATTGATTTATGAAATGATCAAGGTTACTTTTGAGACTAAAAATGTTTTCTATGCCTATATTTCTAGTGGAGTTATTATGATGATTTTATTCCATGTTTTTGAAAACATTGGAATGAGCATTGGGTTGCTGCCAATGACTGGAATTCCGCTCCCATTTGTGAGCCAAGGAGGTTCTGCCTTAATTGGTAACATGATAGGGATTGGGTTGATAATGTCAATGCAATACCATAACAAGAGTTCAATGTTTAGTACAGATAAGAATTTCTCATAAAGCATGTTCATTCATGCTTTTTTATTTGAGATTATTTACCGGTTAATTTTTGTGTTATAATTAAGATTCTATTATGAACGACAGAGGTGCGAATATGACTAAAAATAAGAAGCACGTCGCGTTATTATTTGGTGGTAATTCATCAGAACACGACGTCTCAAAAAGATCCGCGCATAATATTTATGATGCGATGGACAAGGATAAGTATGAAGTCAGCTTATTCCTAATTACTAAGGATGGAATCGTCTTGAGCGATGATGCTTCACATCGTGTATTTGATGGTGAAGATGAAACGGATGTGGAAAAAGATGAGATTTTAAATCTCGACATGAATAATCCGCTAGCTCCCATTATTAATTTCGATAGCGCTAAAGATATTGACGTTTTCTTTCCCATTATTCACGGAAACTTAGGGGAAGATGGAACCATTCAGGGGCTATTACGTCTAATGAATAAGCCCTACGTTGGAAGTGGAATCTTAGCTTCTGCAATGTCTTATGATAAGGATATTACTAAGAAAATCCTAGATGAAGCAGGCATTAACAATACCAAATACGTCTTATTGACTCCAGATAATCGTAAAGATTGGAATTATGCTAAATTATCTAAAAAGCTCGGTTCATTAATGTTTATCAAACCAGCCAATCAAGGTTCTTCCATCGGTATTCATCAGGTGCATAATCAAGAGGAATTGGATAGCGGACTAGAAGATGCTTTTCGTTATGACAACAAAATTTTGATTGAGGAAGCAATTGAGGGACCAGAAGAAGTCGAAATTTCTATTTTAGGAAATGAAAATCCCAAGGCATCAAAACTAGGGGCAATTAAAGTTCCAGCAGATGACAAATTCTATACCTATGACAACAAGTTCGTGGATGCCAGTCAGGTCCAATTTACCATTCCAGTTGAATTGCCAGATGGTGTCGATGATCAAATCACGAACATGGCATTAGACGCTTATAAGGCCCTTGGATTAAAGGGAATGGCACGAATTGATTTTCTTGTTTCAAAGGATTTTAAGCCGTATTTGAGTGAAGTTAACACATTACCGGGCTTTACCAATATTTCTTTGTATCCGCAACTTTGGGAAGCTTCTGGAATTAGTTATACCGAATTAATCGATAAATTGATTGAACTAGCTTATGCTGAATTTGACCGTCAATCTAAAATTTTGCATGACTTTAAGCCGCTTCAAAAGGGCGATCAGAAAAAAGTATATAAGGATAAATAATAAAAAAAGATTATGACATAGTCATAATCTTTTTTTATTTGAAGATTGTTCTTCGTATATACTTATAAGAGGTGATAATAATGGAAAGATGTAACTGGGCAACTAAGAGTCCACGATTAATGAATTACCATGATACGGTGTGGGGTGTTCCAGATTATGACGAAAAAGCATTATTTAGAGAACTGTCACTAGAAATAATGCAGGCAGGACTTCAGTGGAATTTAATTTTGAAGAAGTTAGATGGACTGGATAGCATTTATCATAATTTTGATTTTAACTATTTGTCTACTCACGCAGAAACCATCAAAGACACTGCAATGAGTGACAAACGTGGAATTAGAAATCGATCGAAACTTGATGCCATTTTAACCAATGCCAAGATTGTTTTTGAGTTAGAGGGAAAGGGGATTCATTTTTTTGACCAATTATGGCAGCAGGTGAATTATACCCCCGTTGATCATTTAATTATTGATGATCAAATCGATATTTCGGAAATGAAACCAATGATTAAAAAATTTAATCAGGTTTTTCAAATGTATCATTTTAAAAGAGTTGGGCCCACAACACTCTATTCGTTTTTACAAGCTTCGGGGATCATTAATGATCATAACGTTAATTGTTTTAGATACGATGAAATTTTGAATCGTCAAGGGAGATGACGTGCAATTGGAAGTCATAATGCCCTCAAAAGCGCTATTGAAAAAGATTGGAGCGAGAATTAAAAAACGCCGAATTGATATTCATATGACGCAGTCGGAGCTTGCCAAAGGACTATGTACTCAGTCAACCATCAGTGCGCTTGAAAATGATGGGTGTTTTAATCAATGGGTGATTATTCCAGAAATTGTGTCCCGATTGGGATTGAACTTAGACGAAGTTTGTTCTGATGAAAAGTATTGCTATGCTAAAAAAATACTGAAGAAAGTTGAATGCATTCTACTTCATTATCATTTCAAGAAAGCTAATACGATTATTGAAACAATTAAAGTTGAGAATATTGATTCAAGAGAAATCAAAGGAAGATATTATTGTGAACGTGGTTTTGCGGAACTATTTTGTGGTTTTTCTTTAGATGAAGTAATCCTATGCTTTCATACTATGATTGACTCGTGTTCCGTCAAAACAAATTTTATTTGTACTGCATGGAGTTATTTGGGCATTGCAATCTCATATCGGAGATTGGGATGTCAAAAATTGGCTCGTAAGTATTTGGATGATGCTTTGGTGAGGATGGGGCAATTGCTACATCGAAGAGAAATGAATACAATTGATCGATATGTTGTCATTAAGTTAGGACTTGCCATTGTCACTTTCGCATTTGTAGCTAACGATAATCAACTAGTGATTTCTGAATCCAATGTTATGATATCTTACCTAAAACGCAAGTATTCCTTCTATTGTTTGAAATCATTTTATAGTTTGAAATATTTGAGTTATAAAAGAGAAAAACTGTTTGAAAAGGCAGAAAGCACCCAAAGTAAAATCAATCTTTTGAAAGGAGTAAGAGATAGCGGGCGGATTGATAAATTATTAAAAATTGCCAAAACAAAAAATCATTCGAAATAATCATCGAATGATTTTTTGTTTTACTTAGAAACTTTTTGTTTTCCTTTTTTAGGATCAACTTTTTGATTATTTAGATTTGTTCTAACAACTAATACATCACAGACCGCCATCCTAGTGACATATTCAGTTACTGAACCAATTAGTAACCGTTCAACACCATTTAACCCGGTTGCACCGATCATGATTAAATCAATATCGAGTTTGTCGGGAATTTCCTTTGAGATGATTGTTTTCGGTGCGCCATATTCGATTGAATAATCGACTTTGTTAACGCCATCATCCTTAGCCTCTCTGGCGTACTGTTCGAGTGTTTTTTTAGCGTTTTGAGTTACTTCTTCAACTACTGATGTATCAAAACTAGAGATATTTTGAAATGCTCGTGTGTCTACAACGTGGACAATGTGTAAATGAGCATCATTACGTTTGGCAACGGCAACGGCCTTTTTAAAAGCCAACTCGGATTCGTATGAACCATCAACGGGAACTAAAATATTATTGTATTCTTGTAGCATAAAAACCACCTCGATGTTTTATTTAACTTAATTCTAGTATTTTTTAATTGAAAAGTCAGATATAAAGGCTATTTATCCATGTATTGAATGATGAATAGTTCTGGAATCACAGCACACAAACACCCCGCACATAAGACTAACAGAGTAAAAACAGTGTTATCGAAAAATATTGAAATAATTCCTAAAATTGCTACCACAATTAGAATGACACCACTAATGAGTAAGATGATGCTTAATGAGGTAAACTTTTCGGGATGAAACAGTAGGAAACTTTTATGAGCATGGGTCAAAAAATAAATTCCGTTAATAATTAAAATTACGGAGAAAAATAACATTAAAACTTTTATGAGCATCGACAATTATTCCTTTCCGACATGCCTTTCAGCCTCGTTGATTTTTTCATATTGATCAGCTAGAGCTCTTTCGTATTTACCGTTCAGCTTTGGTTGATAGTACTTGGCATTCTTAATTTTGTCAGGAAGATACTGTTGTTTAACCCAATCATTGGGATAATTATGTGGGTATTTATAACCGACGTGTCCTAGTTTTTTGGCACCCTTGAAGTGGGCATCTTTTAAGTGATCAGGAATGTCTCCGTAATTGCCAGTTTTTACGTCAGATAAAGCCTTATCAATCGCTGTAATTCCTGAATTTGATTTTGGTGAAAGACAAAGATCAATGATGGCATCAGATAGCGGAATCCGTCCTTCAGGGAGACCGAGTTTATCAGCAGCTTGCACTGCCGATACTGTTCTGGAAGCAGCAGCCGGATTAGCTAACCCAATGTCTTCATACGCAATTACCATTAATCTTCTTGTTAGGGAGTTTAAATCCCCTGATTCAATTAACCTCGAGGCATAGTGTAGGGATGCGTTAACATCGGAGCCACGAATTGATTTTTGAAGTGCTGACATCACGTTGTAGTGAGCGTCGCCATTTTTATCTTGACTCAATGCTTTCTTTTGTAAACAAGCTTCAATATCAGCCAGAGTAATGTGAATGACGCCATCTTGGTCAGGCTTAGTGGACTTGGCGGATAATTCTAGGGCGTTTAAAGCACTTCTCAAATCGCCATTGGTACTGTGAACTAAAAAGCTCATGGCGTTATGGTCAAGTTTGATCTTTAGATTACCTAAGCCATTTTGCTTGTCCGCTAGTGCTCGCTTAACGGCTTTGGTTATGTCATCACTGGTTAATGGATGAACTTGAAATATTTCTGTTCTAGAACGAATGGCCGGACTGATATTGATATAAGGATTTTCTGTCGTTGCCCCGATTAAGATAATTTGCCCACTTTCTAGTAGTGGTAACAAAAAATCCTGCTTGGTCTTATCTAACCGATGGATTTCATCTAGTAATAACACTACCGTTCCACTCATTTTAGCTTCTTCAGCTACCGCCTGGAGGTCCTTTTTGGTATCAGTTGCTGCATTTAACATCCGAAAAGCATATTTAGTCGAACCCGCAATTGCACTTGCAATGCTGGTTTTTCCGGTGCCAGGTGGCCCATATAAAATCATTGATGAAAGCATTTTAGCTTTTACCATGCGATCAATAATCTTGCCCTTGCCAACCAAATCCTGTTGGCCAACAATATCTTCAATTTTAGTGGGCCTCATTCTGTAGGCGAGGGGCTTTTGCATTTTATAGCTTCTTTCTACTTAAATAACCGTGAGAACCATGATTGATGTTTTTTAGGTTGATCGTCATCATGTTTGGCGTTAACCTTACTAGGATCAAAATCAATATGGTCTTTATTAATTGCGTCAGGTGCAACTAAGACCACAGCGTATTGATTAGGCATCGTACCATAAGCGCTGTTATTTTTTAAAGTGAACTTAGTGTTATTTTGGCTAGCCAACTTCATGTACGGTTGTTGCTGTTCTTCAGCTATATTGCCGTTAATGAAGAGTTGATAAGTGGGATGTTGTTTCATTTCTTTACTTAACTGATCGATTGCATCCTGGTTTTTATCTTCAGAAACCGTAATGGCGAAGTCGACCCGTTCTCGAAAAGTTCCCAAGTATTTTCGTTGCTCATCTGGGTTAATTTGAGGGGAGTTTCCACTCATTGCTTGATCAAGTCGATTTTGAACTGATCCTTTGTCATCTGTCATAATATTTGCTCCTTATTGAGTATTTACTACATTTTAACATTAAAGAAATTGGAGATACAAAAAGGCGGTCTCAATCGAGATCGCCTTTTCTTTAACAGACACAATATTTTAACGGTTGTAGTATTCAACAACTAATGAAGTATCGATGTCTGCATTTAATTCATCTGGTTGTGGATATCTAGTCAATGAACCCTCAAGCTTATCAGCATCAAATGATACATAAGCAGGGCGGCTCACAACTGATTCGACAGCTTCTTTGATGATGCCCATGTCCTTATCCTTTTCACGAACACCGATCACTTGACCGGGCTTTACTTCGTAAGAAGGGATATCAACCCGCTTGCCATCAACGGTAATATGACCGTGGTTAACTAATTGTCTAGCTTGTCGTCTAGTGGTAGCTAAGCCTAAACGGTAAACCATATTATCTAAACGGCTTTCAAGCATAATTTCAAAGTTATCACCATGCTTACCCTCACGGATTTTACCAGAGCGGTTAAACAATGAGTAAAATTGACGTTCAGTTAAACCATACATGTAACGTAATTTTTGCTTTTCACGTAATTGAACACCATATTCTGAAAGTTTTTGACGACGACCTTGGCCGTGAACACCTGGAGCATATGGACGACGTTGTAATTCCTTACCAGTACCTGATAAAGAAACTCCAAGACGACGAGAAATTCTCCAACTTGGACCTGTATATCTTGACATAAATGAATCCTCCAATAAAATATTTGGAGTAAAATAACGATGTATGCTTAGTATTCGTGCATATCCCTCTGAACTTTCGCCTCAGCAGCCAGTGGGTTACTAATTAAACTACAAGTAGCAAGGACATGTTGACGAGCTTACCGCATACTGCTGCATTATTTTACACAAGCCCAATTATATGAAATTAGCACCTAAAAGTCAATGCAACGTTGCAATTGATGATCTTAAAACTCAGAATGCTATCATAAATTTTTCTCATTTATGATATAATTACTTTAATAACGAGGAAAAGTTTATACATAATTAATTTGTTGAAGGACGGGTATTTAATGGTTAACGTCATTATTGGAATTTTAGTTGTAGTAGCTGTAATTTATTGTGCCGTGGTCATGTATCAGCACCATTTATTAAAAATTGCTGAAACAATTGAAAAACGCGTTAAGCGCCTAAATGATTTGAATCTGCAAGATGAGATTAATAAGGTGAAAGATATCGGCCTCACCGGTGATTCATTAAGTAGCGTTAATAGTGCTCAAGCTGATTTTGATAACGTTACTAATAACTTACTTCCTTCCGTCAAAAATAACGTTGAAGCGGTAAAAAGTGACGCAAAGGGAATTAACTTTGTTAAGACACGGGAAGTTTGCTCAGATGTGGAACAACAAATTAAAACCTCAGAAGATGATGTAAGGGTAATTCGTCAGTTTTTAGCTAAAATGAATCAGCTGAATTCTGAACATAAGAAGGCCATTACTGATTTAGAAGGTCGTTATAAAGAACTTCGAAAAGAATTGCTTACTAAGAATGCTTCCTTTGGGCCCGCAATTGATGCGCTTGAAAATCAGTTGTCGACGATTGAAGGGACCTTTGATGATTTTTCTAATCTATCAAAAAATGGTGATCACGAAAAGGCTGATAAAATTCTTGGTGATTTAAATAAGTCAACTAATCAGTTAGAAGCTGATGTGCAACAAATTCCTCATTTATATGCTACTAATAATGTAGAATTTAAAAATCAAATTGATGAGATTAGCTCAACTCATTCTAAAATGAATGCAAGTGGGTATGAATTTGCTGATGATGAATTTGACGTCTCTTTAGAGGAATTAAGAACAGCCGTTTCCGATAACCTTGAAAATATTGCTCACCTTGATTTAAAATTGGCCAAGGATTCTGATAGTGAGATTGAGACCAAGATTGATCGTCTTTACGATTTAATGGAAAAGCAATTAATTGCTAAGAAAAAAGTTGATAAAGGATTTAAGATCACCGGAGAATATATCCAACACGCCAAAAAACAAAATCAGGTTTTAATCGATGAATTAGATCGACTCAGTCATAATTACTCACTAGAACATGGTGAAATTGATAAGGCCAATGCTTTAGGAAAACAAATTGATGAGATTGAAGCTACCTATAAAAAAGATCGTGAGGCAATTGACAACAAGAAAGCCATTTATACTCACATCCTTGACAACGTTACTAGTAGCGATAGTCAATTAACGGAGATTGAAAAGAAACAACGGGCCATTAATGATTCGGTTGCTGACTTTAAGGATGAAGAGCAGAAGGCCCATCAGGTCTTAGATGATCTTGATTTGGAACTTCATGGGATTCAGCGTAAGATTGATGAGCTGAATTTACCGGGTATATCACAGGATTACATTGACTACTTTGGCATTGTGGCTGACGAGATTAAGGATCTTAATCGGACGATGGATAAGGTCAAGATTAGTATGGATGATGTTCAAAAACAGTTAAGCGTGATTAAATCAGATCGGGATACTCTTGAAGAGAAGACTGATGATTTGATTGATAGCTCATCGCTTGCTGAGCAAGTGATGCAATATGCCAATCGTTATCGAAATTCTGATCCAGAGATTAATAGAGCACTGGTAAAAGCTAAGCATCTGTTTGACGATGAATATAAGTATCCTGAAAGCTTAGAAACCATTGCCACTGCGATTGATAAAGCCAATCCTGGATCCTACAAGCGAATTGAAAATACTTATTACAAAAATAAGCAAGATTCACAAAATCAAAAGTAAGCACGAACAAGCTGAATTAGAGTTGGAACAATTCAGCTTGTTTTTATTATGTTTCAATGCTGGTATAATAAATCTTGTTGTAATTTGGACGAATTAGAAAGAGAGGGTACCAAATGATTTACTTTGATAATAGTGCGACGACTAAAGTAGATAGTCAGGTTTTGGATACCTATAATCAGGTAAGTGAAAAGATCTGGGGAAATCCTTCCAGTCTTCATAACTTTGGTCAACAATCGTTTAATCTATTGAATCAATCAAGAAATCAAATTGCGAGAATTTTAGGAGTAGAACCTAACGAAATCTACTTTACTAGTGGAGGAACTGAAGGTGACAATTGGGTTATAAAGGGGACCGCCAAAGAGAAACATCAATTTGGTAAGCATATCATCACTTCTTCTGTTGAACATGCAGCGGTGAAAAATTCAATGCACGCTTTAGAAGATTTGGGATTTGACGTTACTTATTTACCCGTCGATAAAGAGGGACGAGTTTCAGCAAAAGATTTAGAATCCGCTATTAGACCGGATACTATCTTGGTGTCAATCATGGCGGTTAATAATGAGATGGGCGCTATTGAACCCATCAATGAAATTAGTGATGTCTTAAAACAATATCCCAAAATTCATTTTCATGTTGACGCCGTCCAGGCTGTTGGTAAAGGTCTACACGATTTGGTTTTCAATGATCGAGTTGATTTTGTCACATTTTCTGGGCATAAATTTCATGCTCCCAGAGGAATTGGTTTGATATATGGGAAAAACGGTCGTAAGATTGCTCCATTAATGGATGGTGGTGGCCAAGAACGAGGGCAACGGAGTGGGACTGAGAATCTGCCTGCGATAGTAGGGATGGCTAAAGCACTCAGAATCATTTCGGATCATGAATCTGAAAGCATTGCACGTGAACAAAAGATCAGAGAACGAATTTATGCTCATATTACTAAGTTCAACAAGGTTCATCCTTTCTCCGGTTTATCAGACCACTTTGCTCCACACATTCTTTGCTTTGCAATTGAAGGAGTGAAAGGTGAAACGATCGTGCATGCCTTTGAAGAACATGGGATTTACATTTCTACTACGAGCGCTTGTTCATCCAAAAAAGAGGAAACGGCAGGAACTTTAGATGCTATGGGAGTAGACCCAAGCATCGCTCGCAGTGCCGTTCGAATCTCCTTAGGAGACAAAAATACTTTAGATGAAGCTGATAAGTTTAATCAAGTATTTGATGAATTGTACGAAGAATTCAAAAAGTTAAGTTAGATAATCATTAAAGAATAGTAAAGGAGTGAGGGTGTGAAGTATAGTGAGATTATGGTTCGTTACGGCGAACTGTCCACAAAGGGAAAAAATCGCAGGGTCTTTATTGGGCAATTGGGACATAACGTTAGGCAAGTTTTAAAACAGTTTGATGGAGTCACCGTTGACGCCCAACGGGATCGGTTACATGTCAGTTTGCATGGTGAAGATGCAGCCCCAGTGATGGCAGCCCTAAAAAAGGTCTTTGGAATTGAGACTTTTTCACCAGTTGTTAAGTTGGAAAAAAATACTCCAATTGAAGATATTCAGAAAAAGGCACTCGCAATGATTTCGAATCAATTCCAGAGTGGTCAAACATTTAAGATTTCAACTAACCGTCAAAATAAAGATTATCCATTAAACACTTATCAAGTAAATGATGAGGTTGGCGGGTATGTCTTAGATCATTTAGATGGGATTAAAGCTCAAATGAAAAGACCTGACATTAACTTACAGATTGATGTCAGAATGTCTGGCATTTATTTATCAAGTGAGACGATTCAGGGAGCATTAGGACTACCAGTTGGAACTGGCGGACGTGGTACCATGATGATTTCAGGAGGCATTGATTCACCCGTTGCGGCGTACATGGCCATGAAGCGTGGGGTAAAGTTAGATATGATTCATTTCTACAGTCCTCCATACACTAGTGAACAAGCGCTAGCAAAAGCTAAGGATTTGACGGCTAAACTTTCGGCATTGGGTGGAACCGTTGATTTTATCCAGGTCCCATTTGCTAAGATTCAAGAAGAGATTAAAGAAAAAGTTCCAGAAGGTTACTTGATGACGGTTCAGCGCCGGATGATGTTGAGAATTGCCGCAGCAATTACCATTGCACGTCATTGTGATGGAGTATTTACCGGTGAGTCGTTAGGACAAGTTGCTTCACAGACTTTAGAAAGTATGCGCGCCATTAATGATGTGACTAATTTGCCAGTTCTACGTCCGTTGCTTTCTTTGGATAAAACTGAGATTATTAAGATTGCTGAACAGATCGATACCTATGATTTATCAATTCTTCCTTATGAGGACTGCTGTACGATCTTTACTCCACCAGCACCGAAAACGAAGCCGGACGTGGAGAAAGCCAGAAAGTTTGAAAGAAACATTGACGTGGATGGTTTAATGAAAGAAGCCATTGACGGTATTACGATCAGTAAGATTCACCCAAATGATGATTATTTGAACGCTAATGAAGATGTTTTTTCAGAATTACTTTAATGTGATTGACTAAAGATTATAAATTGAGTAATATTTATTATGTTAAATGCTTTGATCAAGAGGTTGGTTGTTATGACGCGCAGAGAGTGGGCACGTGCTGGAAAGTCCATGCGTTAAAATGGTCATTGTTGCTTGTGAGCAGTTATGTTGAATGAATTAAGATGTAATCGGTACTAGCCGTTATCTAGTTAAGTTGGAATTAGCAATAATTCAATTTAGGTGGTACCGCGAGCATTCGTCCTATTCTGGACGGATGCTTTTTATTTTAAATGAGGTGAAGAAATGGCAAAAGAAGTAGATATGTCAACGAAATATGATCCCAACTCAGTTGAAGCAGGGATGTATAAGAAATGGCTTGATGAGGATGTTTTCAAGCCAAATGGGGATAAAAAGGCAAAACCATATTCAATTGTTTTACCTCCGCCAAATGTGACCGGTAAGCTTCACTTGGGTCACGCCTGGAATACTACTCTTCAAGACATGTTAATTAGACAGAAACGGATGCAAGGTTATGATACAGTTTGGATTCCTGGGATGGATCATGCGGGAATTGCAACTCAAGCAAAAGTTGAAGCCATGCTTAACGAGAAGGGGATCTCGCGGTACGATTTAGGTCGTGAAAAATTTGTCGATAAGGTTTGGGAATGGAAAGACGACTTTGCTGATACGATCCATAAACAGTGGGCCAAACTTGGGTTATCACTTGATTACAGTCGTGAACGCTTTACGTTGGATGATGGTTTGTCAAAAGCCGTCAGGAAAGTATTTGTTGACTTGTATAATCAAGGGTTAATTTACCGTGGTGAATACATTATTAATTGGGATCCAAAGGCTCGGACTGCTTTATCTGATATTGAAGTTATTCACAAAGATGATAAAGGCGCTTTCTATCACGTTAAGTATCCGTTTGCTGATGATACTAAATTTAATGGAAAGAATTACATTGAAATCGCTACAACTCGTCCTGAGACTATGATGGGTGATACTGCTGTCGCAGTGAACCCAAGTGATGATCGTTATAAAGATTTAGTAGGTAAAGAGGTCGTTGTTCCACTCGTAAATCGGACGATTCCGATTATTGCCGATCAGTACGTTGATCCTGAATTTGGGACTGGAATGGTTAAGATTACCCCAGCCCACGATCCTAATGATTTTAAAGTTGGGAACAGACATGATTTAAAACGGATTAATACCATGAACGAAGACGCTACGATGAACGAAAATGCTGGGAAGTATGAAGGCATGGATCGTTTTGATGCTCGAAAGGCAATGGTCAAGGACCTTGAAGATCAAGGCTTGATGATTAAAATTGATCCCATTGTTCACTCAGTTGGTCATTCTGAAAGAACCGGAGTTCAGGTTGAAGCTCGTCTTTCGACTCAATGGTTTGTAAAAATGAAACCATTGGCCAAAAAGGCAATGGAGAATCAAAAGACCAATGATGCGGTTAGTTTCATTCCAGAACGATTTGAGCATACCTTTATGCAATGGATGGAAAACGTTCATGATTGGGTTATTTCAAGGCAACTATGGTGGGGACATCGGATTCCTGCCTGGTACAATAATGAGACTGGCAAGATTTACGTTGGCGAAAACGCTCCTAAGGATCCCGAAAACTGGACGCAAGATCCAGACGTGTTGGATACCTGGTTTTCATCAGCTTTATGGCCATTTACAACCCTTGGTTGGCCTGATACTGACTCAAGAGATTATCAACGCTATTTTCCTACCAACACGCTTGTAACTGGTTATGATCTGGTGTTCTTCTGGATCTCAAGAATGATTTTTCAAAGTTTACATTTTACCGGTAAGCGTCCATTTAAAAACGTGCTGTTACATGGTTTAATCCGTGATGAACATGGGGTTAAGATGAGTAAGTCTTTAGGTAACGGGATTGATCCAATGGATGTTATTGATCAGTACGGAGCCGATGCCTTGAGATGGTGCCTTTCAACTGGAACAACGCCTGGACAGGACATGAAGTTTAGTTATAGTAAGGTCGAATCAGCCTGGAATTTTGTCAATAAGATTTGGAATGCCAGTCGTTATGTCATCATGAATTTAGGTGACATGTCTAAACCAGAGTTACCAGCTCAATCAGAATGGAATTTATCCGATCGATGGATTCTTTCGAAATTAAACTCTGTTGTTAAGCATGTTACCGAAGAATATGACAAGTTTAACTTTGGTGAAGCCAACCGTTCACTTTATGATTTTATTTGGAATGATTTTTGTGATTGGTACATTGAAATGAGTAAGGAAATTTTGACTGGCTCAGATGAAAAAGCCAAACAAAACACGCGAAATATCCTAGCGTACGTTTTGGATCAAATCTTGCGATTACTCCAACCAGTTATGCCATTTGTTACTGAAAAGATTTGGCTTTCAATGCCGCACGTTGGTGAATCATTGGTGGTAGCTGCGTATCCAGTAACTCATGATGAATTTGATGATAAAAAAGCAGAATCAAATATGAATCATCTGATTGATGTTATTAAAGCAGTCAGAAATATCCGTTCGGAGGTTAATGCACCCCTATCTAGTCCAGTTGACATTCTAGTTAAAACTAAGAATTCCGATTTGAAAAAGGTACTAGAAGATAACAGTGACTACATTGAACGATTTGGTCACCCTGATAAGTTAGAGATTGGTTCTGACATTAATATTCCTAAATTGGCTATGACATCGATAATTACTGATGCTGAGATCAGCATCCCACTGGATGAACTGGTTGACCTCAATGATGAAAAAGAACGGCTACAAAAAGAAGTCCAAAAATTTGAATCGGAAGTCAAACGAGCACAGAAAAAACTAGCTAATAAAAAGTTTGTAGACAATGCTCCAGAGACAGTTGTCAATGAGCAAAAAGAAAAGCAAACCGACAATGAGGCTAAACTTAAAGCCGTTAAAATCCGACTTAAAGATGTAATCGATGCTTTAAATAAGTAAAATACGAGGCTCAGCTAAACAGCTGAGCCTTCTTTTTAGAGGAGTTGCAATGGTGATTGATAGTTACAGTGCAGCATTAAAGTATATCCATGGTAGACCACGAATTAAAAAAGAACCACCTAAAAAGCGGATGGCTCACTTTATGAAGAAATTGGATTTTCCAGAAAAAACGCTAAACTGCATTCACGTAGCGGGAACTAATGGAAAGGGCTCATGTGTTGCCTATTTGAGTAACATGTTAATGGCTTCTGGACTCTCAGTTGGAACCTTTACTTCACCATTTATGATTAAGTTCAACGAGCGGATCAGTGTGAATAATCAACCAATTTCAGATGATGAAATTTTAGAGTTGGTGCGTGAAATTAAGCCGATTGTCGATGAAATTGATAAGAATGATCCTGATTTAGGTCCCTCTGAATTTGAAATCATTTGCGCTATGATGTTCATCTATTTCCGTGATCATCCCGTTGACGTTGTGATTGTGGAGGCCGGAATTGGAGGAAGATCCGATTCAACCAACGTGGTTAATTCGGAAATGTCAATTATTACTACCATTGGGATGGATCACATGGCACTGCTTGGTGATTCGGAAGAGAAAATTGCGGATAATAAGGCTGGAATTATTCGCCAAAACCGTCCATGTGTGATTGGAGGAATCAAAGAAGGTCCGAGAAAGGTGATTGAACGAGCAGCTATAAAATTAGATAGTCCAATTTGGGAATTAAAGCGTGATTATCAATTCGTGCCGGTAAATCAAAATCATTTTAATTTTTCAAGTGATCATTTGAACATTGATAACATTTCAATGAAACAAATTGGAAGCTTTGAAATGGAAGATGCTGCAATTGCGATTGAAGCTTTCTTGGTTTATGCGTTTAATTATTTAAACATGACAGAACCATCCATGATTTCTTCGGTCAAAGCGGGAATTAGTTCAACAAAATGGATTGGAAGGATGGAAGTAATTAATAATGATCCCACGATTATGATTGATGGGGCACATAATGTCCCAGCAATTCAGAGCCTTTTGTCGTCGCTTCGTTTTAGAAGTAGTAAGTGGAGGAATTCTCATCTTACAATTGTGATGGGGGTTTTCGCTGACAAACAGTATCCAGAAATGCTAAAAATTGTTAAGTCTTTATCTAATAGTGACGTTATTTTGACACGGTTTTCTGCGGGAGAAAAGCGAGCAAGTGCTGACTTTTCTAAACTTGATATCAATAACTTTCCCAATGTTTCATTAGTTAGCGATTGGCATAAAGCACTGAACAAATCGGTAAAAAAGGTCCGTGACAGTAAAAATGATAATCAGTTAATTTTGGTTACTGGATCGCTGTTATTTATCTCGGAAGTTAGAAAATATATTAAAGAAAATGAAGAAAAACTTAAGTAACTAATTTTGGCCTTATATTTCTGACTGATATAAATGCAGTATGATATACTAGTCTTATCAAAGTAATTACTTAAAAATTAAAACTTAAAATTGAAGGGATGAATAAATTGTTCGGATTAGGTACAAAAAACATCGGAATCGATTTAGGAACCGCTAATACCATTGTTTATGTTGATGGAAAAGGAATCGTTTTACGAGAACCCTCTGTGGTTGCTAAAAATACAAAAACTGGCGAGATTGTTGCTGTTGGTCAACAAGCCGAATCTATGATTGGTAGAACGCCTGCCAGCATTGAAGCTATTCGTCCAATGAAAGACGGTGTAATTGCTGATTATGATACTACTGTGACCATGATGAAATATTATATCGATAAAGCATTGGGAAGCCACGGTGGTAAGCCTTACGTAATGGTTTGTGTTCCAAGTGGTATCACTGCTGTGGAAAAGCGTGCCGTAATTGATGCTACTCGAGTTGCTGGAGCAAAGGATGCTTATGTAATCGAAGAACCATTTGCTGCTGCAATTGGTGCCGGTCTACCAGTTATGGATCCAACTGGAAGCATGGTTGTTGATATTGGTGGTGGAACTACCGACGTCGCTACTATTTCTCTTGGTGGGATCGTATCATCACGTTCGGTGAGAATGGCTGGTGATAAGTTGAACGAAGTGATCGTTACCTTTATTAGAAAAAATTATAATGTGCTAATTGGTGAACCAACTGCAGAACATTTGAAATGCACCATTGGTTCTGCATCAATTGGTGCCGCAAAGGACATGAATGATGAAACCGTTCGTGGAAGAGACTTACTGACTGGCCTTCCTAAGTCAGTTGAAGTAACTGCGGAGGATGTGGCTTCTGCAATGCACGAAGACATTCTTGAGATCATCACTACGATTAAAGAAACTCTAGAAGAGACATCTCCTGAAATTTCTGCTGATGTGATTGATCATGGAATTGTTCTTACCGGTGGCGGTGCTCTACTCAAAAATCTCCCAGAAGTAGTATCAGATGCCACTCAAGTTCCTGTGACAATTGCCAAAGATCCGATGGATTGTGTAGCAATTGGAACCGGTGAATCGCTTAAAAGTATTGAGGCAATGAATAGAAAATAAATTGGATAAGCGGGGATGAATTCCCGCTTATTTATTTTAAGCACGTACGGAGGATTATTATGCACAAGTTTTTTTCAAGTCGAAAGCTAGTAATCATTGTCGTTTGCTTAATTATTGGCTTAGGTTTGATTAGTGGGTCAGTGGCAGTGCGAAAAAATCGTGCTACTCCTCCATTGATTCAACAAGTTGGAAATGATGTTGTTGGATTTGGCGATCGAATTGTTAGTATTCCTGCCAATGGCGTTGGCTCATTGTTTGGTGCCACTGATAATTTGTTAAATACTTATCAGGAAAATAATCATTTAAAGGGTCAGGTTGAACAATTAGCTCAAACTCAAGTTAAAAATCAAGCACTGGAAAATGAAAATGAAAAATTAAGACAACAGTTAAATATCAAGGGGACTCCCACGGACTACAAGGCGATTAATGCTAGCGTAATTACTAGGACGCCATCCTCATGGCAAAATCAACTGATCATTAATAAGGGATCGGCTGCAGGAGTTCAAAAGAACATGTCTGTAATTGTTAATTCTGGATTAGTTGGTCGGGTTGCTGAAGTTAATAAGACCAACAGTAAAGTCGAACTAATCACCGACAAAAGTGATACTGCTAGTCGTTTTGCGGTTCAGGTTCAAGGAGAAAAGAAAGTCGTTAATGGATTAATTGACGGTTATAATCGTGATACTAATGAGTTGGTAATGGGAAGTGTTACTAATCAAGACAAGATCAAGACTGGGACGAAAGTTATGACTAATGGTCTTGGTGGCGTGACTCCTAAGGGACTTTATGTCGGAAAAGTTGCTGGAACTAAACAAAATAGTGATGGTATTTCTGAAAAAGTCAACATTAAACCAGCTGCAAACATGGATGATATTGAGGCGGTGACCGTAATTGGCAAGAAGGATTAGAAGAGGAAGTCCAATGAGACGTCCTTCCCGGTTAAAGTTCTTATATCCAATTGGGTTGGTCATTTCATTTCTACTGGAAGGAACGATTTCTAAACTTTTTTCACCAGTACTTTTTGGCAAATTTTCAATGGTACCTTACTTAACCTTATTGTGGTTGGTAATGGCCACTCTTTTTGCGCGCCATGAAAAATTACACATGGGCTGGTGGGCCTTAGGAATTGGAATCGTTTATGATATTTATTACGTTGGAATTATTGGGATCTTTACGTTTGCATTTCCGCTGGTGGTTTATATTAATCGAATGGTTTTAAAATTTGTGCGTGAAAACATGGTCACTTCATCTCTACTTTATGTTGGGGATGTTTTGGTGGTATTTATTTTGAGCTACTTAGGTGACCGAATTGCACATATTGCCTCTCTTAGTGGTGTACAGTTATTGATTTATACTTTAGGGCCAACGTTAGTGTTGAACCTGATCTTATTTGTAATTCTGTATCTCCCAATCAGGGCACTTTTCAATTATTTTAGTTAAACTAGGAGCATTGACTGTATGGAAAATGTAGTTTTAAAGGGTACTCAAAATGGTTATGAAATTAATATTTCTGATACCAGTAGTTTTGATAGTGACATTAATGAATTCAAGAACTTGATGGAACAACTTAGTAGTGGAAAAGAGTTAGGGAATGCTAAACAATTTTCTTTTGATGTTTTTACCGGGAATCGGATTCTCACTGGAGCGCAAAAGCAAACATTAAGGGAGATTGTTTCTAAATATCCAAGGATGAGTATCAGGCGATTTATGGCTGATGTGGTTACTACATCAGAAGCATACCGAATCCGGGACTTAAATAAGGTTTCCGTCATTGGGAGAACCATCAGAAATGGTGAAGAGATTACAGCCAAGGGCGACGTCCTTTTTTTTGGTGCCATTCATGAGGGAGGTAAATTACTTGCGGGCGGTAACGTTTATAATTTAGGATATGTGAGAGGAATTGTGCACGCTGGATTTCCGAACGATGAAGAGGCCATTGTAATTGGCAACTTAAACGATGCCCAGCAGGTTCGGATCGGAGAACAGTTTGATATCGTCAGCGATAATAAGAATAGAATTTCTGAAAACAGCCGTACTGTTATTTACATTAATGACTTACATACTATCGAGTATGGCAATTTAGATCAGATTAAAGACATTAGTCCGAAGTTTTATAATCGAATAGGAGGAACCGAATAATGGGAAAAGCAATCGTTATTACCTCTGGAAAGGGTGGAGTTGGTAAGACAACTACTTCAGCTAACATCGGGACTGCTTTAGCCTTAATGGGGAAGCGCGTCTGTTTGATGGATTTGGATATCGGCCTTAGAAACCTTGACGTGGTTCTTGGACTAGATAATCGAATTATGTATGACATCGTTGACGTTGCCAATGGACGGGTTCCACTGCAAAAAGCATTGGTAAAGGATAAACGCTTTGACGATAATTTATACTTATTACCAGCCGCTCAAAATACAGATAAATCGGCCTTAAAAGAGGACCAAGTTAAAGATATTGTTGATGAATTAAAGCCACAGTTTGATTTCGTGTTGATTGATTGTCCGGCAGGAATTGAACAAGGGTTTCTTAATTCTGTTGCTGGGGCAGATAGTGCCATTGTGGTTACCACACCGGAAATTTCTGCAGTTCGAGATGCAGATCGAATTGTAGGGCTATTAGGGAAGCATCCTTTAAAAGAAGCTCCAAGGTTGGTTATTAATCGAGTTCGACCAAGTATGATGGACAATGGCGATGTAATGGATGTTGACGAAATTACTCATCACCTGGGAATTAGTTTACTTGGAGTTGTAGTTGATGATGATAAGGTGATTACTACTTCAAATCATGGCGAACCAGTAGTTTTAGACACTGATGATCCTGCATCAACGGCTTATCGTAACATCGCACGACGCTTGCTTGGAGAAACCGTTCCATTGATGAAAATTAAGCCACAGAAAAAAGGTTTTTGGTCTAAATTCAAACACGTATTTACAAAGAATTAGTTATACTAATTGATAAAGTTCTCTTAGAATTCTTTCTATGGGAACTTTTTATTTTGGAGGAATTAGTTTGAAAAAAACAATCACAGATGGGGTTCATTTAAATGTTCATGAGAGTAATAAATTCAAAACAACATCGATCACAATTGACTTTGTTGCCCCGTTAAACTATGCAGATTATTCTGCTAGAACCATGGTTTCTGAAATGATGGAAAATTATAGTCACAAGTACGATTCAAAATTAAAGTTGGCTAGAAGACTTTCCGAACTATTTGGTGCCAGCTTTGGAACAAATGTGTTTAAAGTTGGCAATCGTAGTGTGTTGAGAGTGGTTATGAGCTTTGTTAATGATGAATTTACGCTGGATAATTCTGACGTTTTTGACGATGCGTTGACTTTTCTTTCAGAAGTTATTTTTCATCCCAACCTTGATGGTGAACATTACGTCAAGGAACAATTTGAAATTCAACGAAAAAATTTAATTCAATATTTAGATTCTCTTAATGATGACCATCGTTATTATGCAGCGAAGAGAGTTCGAGAGCTTTACTTTTCCGACCAACCCAATTATGCCAATTCAATCATTGGAAATCAGGAGCAAATTAAAAACTTAGAAAATGTAGCTGTTGTAAGAGAGTGGGAAAACCTTCTTAAAAACGACGATATTTATATTTCGATTTTAGGCGATCTTTCGGAGAAACAAACTCAGATGATTGAGACGCATCTACCGTTTTTACCCAGAAGGAAATTTAATGAGCCAATGAATCGCAATTTTAGCTCCTTACCGATCAGGACTCAGGTTGAAAAAATTAATGGAGAACAATCCAAGTTTGATTTAGCTTTTGATTTTCCTATTTTCGTAAATGATAATGACTATTACGCGGCAATTGTTTTTAATGCTTTACTTGGGGGAGCCCAACAATCATTAATGTTTCATAATATTCGTGAAAAACATAGCTTAGCATATTACATTTCGAGTAATTATAATTCTACTTTGGGGTATGTATTAATTGAAAGTGGCATTAACTCGGGAGATGTGGATCAAGTTAACCAGTTAATTGATGAGCAAGTTAGTTTAATTCAGAAACAAGAGTATTCGGATCAGCGATTTTTAGACATTAAATCAGCATTGATTGATGGATATTATTCTAAATTTGATAGCCAACGCCGAACGCTTAATGGTGATTTTATTAATGAACTATATGGGATCGATTTGAGCCCCAGTCAATGGATTAATAGAGTTAGAGGGGTTACCAGTGACGATGTAAGTCAAGTAGCTTCGAAGTTTAAATTGCGGGCTAAATTTTTATTGGAAGGAATTAATAATGGTTGAAATTAAGTATGACAAGCTAAATGAAACGGTTTACCGCTATCAATTAGATAACGGAATGAAAGTATTTATTGACTCTAAGCCAGGCTTTCATTCGACCTACGGTATTTTAAACGTTCATTTTGGTGCAATTAATAATTTGATTTTGGAAAATAAACGATCCCGAAAGATGCCGCTCGGAATTGCTCATTTTTTGGAACATAAAATGTTTGATAAACAAAATTATGATTCAAGTGATCAGTTTGGCAAATTTGGATCGGATTCAAATGCGTTTACGAGTTTTGATCAAACCAGTTATCTTTTCAATACAACTAATCATGTTGGTGATAATTTAGATGTTTTAGTTGATTTGGTTCAGCATCCGTATTTTGACGAAAAAAAAGTTCAAAAAGAGCAGGGCATCATTGGACAGGAAATTATGATGTATCAAGATGATCCCGGTTCTAGAATTTATTTTGATACGATCGGAAATATGTATCATAACTCTCCACTTGATCATGATATTGCGGGCACAATTGATTCAATTGCCAAAATTACGACAGAAGACTTGTATGCAATGTATAACCAGTATTATGTTCCAAACAATATGGATTTAATGCTCGTTGGAAATGTCAACGAGAGTGATGCGATTGAAAGGATTGAAAGACTTGAAAGAACCATTCCCTCAATTAGTCAATCTGAGATTTTAACCCTGAAGCGGCAAACGAACGATGCCATTAAGAAAAGCTCGATTATATCAGATGAGCACACTACTATGAATTTGACAAGAGGGAAAGTTGCGGTTGGATTTAGAGGACCTGACGAGATTAGTAGTGGGGTCCAATTCACTAAAAACGAATTATCACTGGGATTGTTTTTGTCGATGATTTTTTCTGAAGATGCTGAGCCATATCAAAAACTCTATTCCAAGGAGATCATAAATGATTCGTTTGGTTATGACTTTGATCTAGAAGATGGTTATCAATTTGTGATCTTTGCCGAAGACTCAAATCGTCCAGAAGAGTTTCAAAAAGCCGTTGAACGTGAAATTGAGAATGGATTAAATGACGACGCAAAATTGTCTAAGATTTTTAACCTAATTAAACGAGAAGAGATTGGACAGTATATTTCACTTATGAATTCCAACTCGGCTATTGCGAATCAAATGGGAGATCCACTAAATGGATATACCAATCTTTTTGATGAAATTCAAATCTTAAACCAACTTTCCGTTCATGAGGTAATTGATTTTGCTAGTAAATTCTTTGACTTTAATAAAACAACTTTGAAGGTTATTTCCTAATGTATATCTTTTTTTAAGGTAACGCGTTGTGATATACTGACAATGAAATCTAAAACGATGGGGTTTTACATATGGATAAAGAAGAAAAAAATCAAAAAAGTGTAAACATTGGTCAATTATTGCGTAAGGCTAGAGTTGACTCAGGAATTTCAATTGATGACGTTCAAAAGAAAACTAAAATTCAAAAACGTTATTTAGAAGCAATTGAACAAGATGACTTTAAGGCACTGCCTGGTGATTTTTACGTTCGTGCTTTTGTTAAACAGTTTGCAGATGCAGTTGGTTTAAACGGAAGCGAGTTTATTCAAAAATATGACTCCGAGCTTCCTGGTGGAGAAAAGTTTGGCTCTTCTGAGGACGATAACGGTGAGGGTCAAAATAACATTAAGGAAAATCCTCAACCAGTTCAGTCTGAGATGCCCAAACAACGTTCTGTTAGACATCACTCAACGAGTCCAGAATCAGGTCCTTCAGGATCTGGTGTGAAGAAACTAATTCCGATTGTTGGAATTGTGGTCATTGTGATTATTATCATTGGCGTCATCTGGGTTGGAGCCGGAAAGTTAGCTCATCACAATTCAGATACTACTTCAAGTACAACGTCTGTTTCCGTATCTTCGGATAGTTCAAGTTCGATGGCCAGCTCGCGTTCGAAGAAGGCCGCTCAGGATAAGGCCAAAGAGGCCAAAACAAAGAATCAGAATAACCAAGGAACCCAGATTGCTAAGGGTGCTAATGAGAACGAGTACAATGTTAAAACCAATGAAAAAGAAACAAAGGTCACTTTAAAGGGAAATGCTAAGTCTTGGTCAGCTGTTTCGGTTAATGGATCACAGGTTTGGCAGGGAACTTTAAATCCCAACCAGACTCATGATGTCACCATTCCTGCTAACACGAAAGAATTTAACGTTAACCTCGGCAATGCCCCCGCTACTGACATCACGATTAACGGTCAAAAAGCTAATTTAGAGAAGCCCGCTAACAATGGGAATGCTCAAGTTAGAAATGTCACTTTTAAAATTACAAATAAACTTTAACCCAAACCTAAATAACGATCTGTTAAAGATAGCAGGTCGTTATTTTAGCGTTTAACCTCAGGAGGATAAACTTTTGAACTTACCAAATAAATTAACTTTATTTAGAATAATTTTAATACCAATATTTTTAATTTTACTGGTTGTGCCAATGGATCTTGGCAGCGTGATGATCGTGGGAACCATGATTCCAGTTACACAGGTTTTAGCTACCGTGGTATTCATTGTGGCAGCGTTAACGGACTTTTTGGATGGTCAAATTGCGAGAAGACAACACCTAGTGACTAATTTTGGGAAATTCGCTGACCCGTTAGCGGATAAGATGTTGGTAATGTGTGCCTTCATTGTCTTAGTTGGTCTTGGCAGTGTTGCTAGTTGGATTGCGGCTATCATTGTTTGTCGTGAATTAGCCGTGACTGGTTTACGTTTAATTGTTGTTGAAAATGATGGTGAAGTTGTTGCGGCTGCGTGGCCAGGCAAGATTAAAACCTTTTTCCAGATGATTGCGATTATTATTCTGTTATTAAATAATGCATTATTTAATAACATTAATCTTCCGATGGGCCAAATCTGTTTATACATCTGCTTATTCTTTACCATTTACTCTGGTATTGAGTACTTTTACAAGAACCGAAAAGTTTTTTCTGATTCATTTTAATTAATACAGTTAGGAGTGGTTTGATGAATGCTGAAATAATATCAGTTGGGACGGAAATTCTCCTTGGTGAAATTACTGACACCAGTGCGCCCTTTATTGCGCGTCATCTGGCAAATTTAGGAATTGATGTTTACTTTCAAGACACCGTTGGAGATAATTACAAACGGTTAGAAGCTGTTATAAAGCTTGCTGAAAGTCGAAGTAACTTAGTGGTTTTGACAGGCGGGTTAGGTCCTACCGAAGATGACATTACTAAGATTGTGCTAGCTAAGCGTTTGGGTCTTGGGTTAGATACTAATCAAAAAGCACTGGAAAAAATTAATCATTTTCATAAAAATTATCCAATGGAAAAGCCTCAAAATGCTGATATTCAAGCTGAATATATCCACGGTTCGACTGTATTACCAAATGATAATGGTTTTGCTGTTGGTATGTTTTTAAGGACTAAAAACTGTGATTACTTGGTTTTACCGGGACCACCAGTTGAGATGCAACACATGTTTACTAAATATGCACTTCCAATTTTAACTAAATTAGCTAGTGGTAATCCCGTTATTGCTTCCAAAGTAATGCGTTTCTTTGGAATTGGTGAAACAGAACTTGAGGACCAATTAAAGCACTTGATTTCTCATCAAACGAATCCAACTTTAGCAACGTACGCCAAGCGAAATGAAGTTACCCTAAGAATTACTGCGAGTGGAAAGAAAAAATCAGATGTCGATCATTTAATTGATGAAATGATCTTTAAAGTAAACTCAATTGTAGGGAAATATTTCTATGGTTTTGGTGATGATAACTCATTGGCTAAAGTAGCTGTTAATATCCTTAAAAAGAAAGCATTGTCGATCACTGCGGCAGAATCACTTACTGCTGGGATGTTTCAGAGTCGGCTTGGTGATGTCTCAGGTGTCTCTGAGG
Source organism: Fructilactobacillus sp. X3R5C2 (assembly GCF_059901175.1). Lineage (NCBI taxonomy): Bacteria > Bacillati > Bacillota > Bacilli > Lactobacillales > Lactobacillaceae > Fructilactobacillus > Fructilactobacillus sp. X3R5C2. The sequence continues at coordinate 38,595 of NZ_JBWXVC010000004.1, read as the reverse complement.
TTTTCCCAGGTGGATTTGTGACTTATTCGGTTAAAGTGAAAGAGGATGTCTTGCACATTCCAAGCGAAGTGATTGATAAGCATGGAGTGGTTTCATCTGAGACGGCTGTTTGGATGGCTAAAAATTCGAAAGCAATTCTCAATACTGACGTTTCGGTTTCTTTTACTGGAGTTGCTGGACCTGATGAATTGGAAGGACATCCTGCTGGGAATTTCTGGGTAGGAATTTCATTACCTGATGGTGAGGTTAAGACCCGTGAATTTAATTTTGGCAAGGATCGAAATGAAATTCGTGATTACGCTACAAAATGCGGTCTTAAAATGATTTATGATAATTTAAAGTGAAAATAGGAGGATATTGGTTCTCCTATTTTGTACATACTAGTTGACACTAATTTTTCTAAACTTTAGAATTAAGAAGTGAATAACGTTTATGCTAGTTATTTAAATAAATTTTTTATTAGTGATACGGAGGCATATGTAAATGATAGTTACAGTTGTTTCCGCTGTTATCGCTGTCGTTGTTGGTTTTTTGATTGGTCAGTTCACCTATAAGCAGGTATCTGAGAAGAAGTTAGATGCTGCTCATGAAAGTGCAAAAGATATCCTTTCTGATGCTGAAAAGCAAGCTGAGAACTCGCTTAAAGAAGCTAGTTTAGAGGCAAAAGAGAAGGGGAATGCTTATCGACTTCAAGTAGAAAAAGAGTTGAAAAAGCGTCGTCTTGAAGTTCAAAAACAAGAAGATCGTTTGTTGAAACGTGAAGAAACGCTTGATCGAAAGGATAGTGCGTTTGAGAAACGTGATAATTCTTTGGAACGGCAAGAAGAAAAACTTGAAAAAGAAAAGCAAGAACTGACAAAGAAACAACAAAAAGCAGATTCACTTATTGAAAAACGGCAACAGGAAGTTGCCAGAGTTTCTAATTTAACTAAAGAGGAAGCTCGTACGATGGTAATTGATGAGACTAAGCAAGAATTGGCTGATACCCGTGTTCAAATGATTAAAGAGAGTTACGATGCTGCTAAAGAAGCTTCTGCTAAGGATGCTAAAAACTTGATTGTTGAAGCACTTCAACAGAGTTCTGCTGATATTGTCTCAGAGACTACTGTGTCTGTAGTAACTTTACCCAATGATGATATGAAAGGTAGAATCATTGGACGTGAGGGTCGAAACATTAGAACCTTTGAATCATTGACTGGGATTGATCTAATTATTGATGATACTCCCAATGCGGTGGTTTTAAGTGGTTTTAATCCAGTTCGACGTGAAGTCGCCAAAATGGCACTTGAAAAGTTGATTAAAGACGGAAGGATTCATCCAGCACGTATTGAAGAAATGGTTGAGAAGAGTAAAAAAGAACTCGATGCTCAAATTCAAGAGACTGGGGAAAACGTTGTCTTTGATTTAGGGATTCATTCAATGAACCCTGATTTGATTAAATTAATTGGTCAATTGAAATATAAAATTTCATATGGACAAAATGTTTTATCACGCTCCATTCAAGTAGCAAAATTGGCGGGAGTGTTTGCTGCTGAGTTAGGTGAAGATGTTACATTAGCGAAAAGAGCGGGATTGTTGCGTGAGATTGGTCTGTCGTCAAATAGTGGAACTGATGTTTCATATGTTGATGCTGGGATTGATATTGCAAAGAAATATGGTGAGAGCCCAGAAGTAATTGATACAATTCAATTAGGTGGTCAAAAAAGTGAGCCACATTATATGATTTCAGAATTAGTTGATGTTGCCGATAAGATTTCAATGGCACGACCTGGTGCAAAGAGTGATTCACTTGAAAGCTTCGTTCATCGTTTAGATAAACTTGAAAAAATTAGTAATAGTTTTGACGAGGTTTCCAAGAGTTATGCAGTTCAGGCGGGTCGCGAAATTAGAGTGATTGCCAAACCCGAAAAGATTTCTGACACAGAAGCAATTGTACTTGCCAGAGATATTAAAGATAAGATTGAAAAGGAAATGAATCATCCTGGTCATGTCAAGGTAGATGTGATTCGGGAAGTCCGCTCAGTTGAATATGCCAAGTAAAAGATCAGAGATTATCCTGGTCTTTTTTATTTTGATTTATCAGTGTAAAATAAAGGTATTACAGTAGAAGATGGAGAGCGGATATGCGATTTTTATTTTTAGGTGACACGGTTGGCAATATTGGGGTGGCAACGGTAGAAAAATATCTACCCTTGCTAAAACATGACTTAAAACCACAGGTAACCATTGTGAATGGCGAAAATGCAACAAAGGTGGGACGTGGGATTAATCATGATCTTTATTTAAAAATTATGCATGCCGGAGCAGACGTGATTACTTTGGGGAATCATGCCTGGAATAATCCAGAAATTTTTGATTTTATTAATCAAACCCAAAATTTAATTCGTCCCCTTAACTATCCTGGAAAAGATGTCCCAGGAAAGGGCTACATAGAAATGAACGTTAATGGTAGTAAGGTAGCTGTGATTAATCTTCAAGGTCGCGTGTTTATGGATGAAATTGATGATCCATTTAGTAAAGTGGATGCGCTTCTTGATAAGCTACATACCAATGGGTTTAATATCATCTTTGTGGATTTTCATGCCGAAACTACTAGTGAAAAGAAGGCCATGGCGCTTCATTTGGATGGGAAAATCTCCGCATTAGTGGGTACCCATACCCACGTGCAGACTAGTGATGGGCAAATCTTACCAAGTGGGACGGCCTTTTTAACTGATGCAGGGATGACTGGACCAGATGATGGAGTGATTGGGATGAAGTTTGAACCCGTTATTAATAAGTTTATGACGGCACGCCCTAATCGGTTTGAGGTTCAAGAGACTGGCGCAGCAGTGTTGTCAGGTTGCTACATTGATGTCGATAACCAGTCTGGCAAAGCTAAAAAAATTAAGAATATTTTAATCAACAAGGATCACCCATATCAAGAATTTTAAAGAGGAGCGATGTTAATGGCAAAATCAAAACAAACTACGCCAATGATGCAACAATATCAAAAAGTTAAGGATCAATATCCTGATGCTTTTTTGTTTTATCGAATTGGCGATTTTTATGAATTGTTTAACGAGGATGCTATTAAGGGTGCGCAATTGTTGGAGTTAACTTTAACCAAACGAAGTAGGAAGTCAGATAATCCCATTCCGATGTGTGGCGTTCCTCATCAATCCGTTCAAAATTACATTGATACCTTAGTAGATAAGGGATACAAGGTAGCAATTTGTGAACAGATGGAAGACCCTCGGACTGCTAAGGGAATGGTAGATCGGGATGTTATTCAGCTAATTACGCCTGGAACTCAAACTGATGCCAATGCCGAAAATGCCAAGGTCAACAACTACTTAACCGCGGTTACTTATAATAAAGATGAGCATTCTTTTGGATTTTCTTACATTGATCTTTCTACAGGTGAGTTAAAGGTTAGCTTGTTAGCAAGCGATGAAGCTGTCTTAAACGAAGTGATTAATCTTAATTCAAAAGAGATTGTAGTTAACGACTCGATCGATGATAATTTGATTCATCAACTAAAGGAAATCGGTGTTCTTATTTCAAAAGAGAATCAAACTTCTGAGGTGGGGTCAAATGTCATTACTAATATTGATGATCCAACGCTAATTGACTCCCTTAAAATGTTATTAACTTATATTTCGGACACACAAAAGCGTAGTTTATCTCATATTCAACCAGCAGTTAGATATGAGCCAAGTTCTTTTTTGAAAATTGATCATAATTCGCAATATAATCTGGAACTAACTAAAAACATTAGGACCGGCAAAAAGAGTGGCACGTTGCTATGGATCGTTGACGATACTAAAACGGCAATGGGTGGTAGAAAACTTAAGCAATGGTTAGAGCGGCCGCTAATTAATCGGAAAGAGATTGAGCAACGCCAGAATCTAGTTGGGACGCTCTTAGATAATTATTATGAGCGGAGTGAGCTTTCCGACAATTTGATTAAAGTTTATGATTTAGAGCGACTTTCTGGACGAATTTCATTTGGCGGAGTAAACGGTAGAGACTTGATTCAGCTGGAGACTTCACTTGAACAAATTCCCAAAATTAAGCATGTTTTAAATGACCTAGATACTCCAGAGTTTGATGAAATTTATCAAAAACTCGATGATGTTAATGATGTGTATGAATTAATAAAAGACGCCATCGTTTCAGAACCCCCAATTTCTGTCACGGATGGTGGAGTCATTAGAAATGGTTATAATAAACAACTTGATCGGTATCGGGATGCCATGAAAAATGGTAAAAAATGGTTAGCTGATATGGAAGCTAAAGAGCGTCAGGAAACTGGGATCCATAACCTCAAGATTGGTTATAATCGAGTATTTGGCTACTATATTGAGGTATCGAAAGGTAATCTTGGTAAACTTGATGATAGTAGGTATGAACGTCTTCAGACACTTACCAATGCGGAACGTTTTTCAACACCAGAACTAAAAGAAAAAGAATCGATTATTTTAGAAGCAGAAGAGAAATCTAAAAGTTTAGAATATGAAATTTTTGCACAGGTCAGAGATAAGATTAAAAAGCAGATTCCGCGAATTCAGAAGTTAGCGAGTGGGATTTCACGTTTAGACGTTTTGCAGAGCTTTGCGACTATTTCTGAGAAGTATCAATTTGTAAAGCCCAAGTTTAATAATGGTCATGATTTGAACATTAAAGCAGGACGTCATCCCGTTGTGGAGCATGTGATGGGGGCTCAAAGTTATGTTCCAAATGATGTGATAATGAATCCAGATATTTCTGAATTATTAATTACTGGTCCGAACATGTCCGGTAAAAGCACATACATGAGACAGCTAGCTCTAATTGTAATCCTGGCACAAATGGGGTGTTTTGTTCCAGCTGATGCAGCCGAGATGCCCATATTCGATCAAATTTTCACTCGAATTGGTGCTGCCGATGACCTTATTTCGGGTAAAAGTACGTTTATGGTGGAGATGAGGGAAGCCAATGAAGCCTTGAAACATGCTTCCGCTAATTCACTGATTTTGTTTGACGAAATTGGACGAGGAACTTCCACATATGATGGCATGGCACTTGCACAATCTATCATTGAGTATATTCATGATAATATTGGTGCTAAAACACTATTTTCGACTCATTACCACGAATTAACCGAATTAGATCAAGAGTTAAAGCATTTAAAGAACGTTCACGTTGGGGCAGTTGAAAAAGATGGCAACCTGGTTTTTCTTCATAAAATTATGGATGGACCAGCCGATCGTTCCTATGGGATTAATGTTGCTAAGTTAGCTGGCCTTCCTGATCAGTTGTTGAAGCGGGCTAGCACGGTTCTTTTAAAGCTAGAAGATGATGAGCAACAAAAAAGTAATGATAATCATGCTACTCAAGCTCAAAATCCCGTTCATAAGGATAACCCAGCATCTACCACGCCATCTAGTTCAATTGATTTAAATGATTCGGAACAAATGGCGTTGTTTAAAGTGGATGATCCCAAAAGTGATAAGTCATTAGATAAAAATAAAAGTAAGATTATTGAGGACATTGAGAATACTGATCTTATGAGTAAGACTCCAATTCAGATTATGAATTTGGTGTATAAATGGAAAACTAAGTTAGAAAATTAAGGTGGTGATATTGTGTCCGACATTCATCAATTACCGACAATTCTTTCCGATCAAATTTCGGCTGGAGAAGTTGTTGAGAGGCCAGCATCGGTAGTTAAAGAACTAGTTGAAAATTCAATTGATGCCAGTAGTAGTAAAATTGACATTGAAGTGGTTGATTATGGCCTTAAAAAGATTAAGGTGATTGATAATGGATCTGGAATTGCTCCTGATCAAGTTGAGTTGGCGTTTCGACGTTTTGCTACGAGTAAAATTAATAATAAACGTGATTTGTTTCGAGTTAAATCATTAGGATTTCGTGGCGAAGCGTTGCCTAGTATTGCCTCTGTCTCTGATGTGGAAATGAGGACTTCGGATGGTAGAGAACAGGGGTCTGAAATTAAAATTCATGGTGGCAAGGTTGTAAAGATGGAGCCATCACAGGCACGAAGAGGGACATCGGTCGTCGTTTCTGATCTATTCTTTAATACCCCTAACCGGCTAAAATATTTAAAGGCACCATCTACGGAACTATCTAAGATATCTGATATTGTCAATCGATTGGCTCTTAGCCATCCTGAAATTGCTTTTTCTTTGACTCATAATGGTCGAGAACTCCTACGGACTTCGGGTCGAAACAACATGCAACAAGTTATTGCTGGAATCTATGGCAATCGAAGTATGAAGCAAATGATTCCGATTAGTGCTGAAAATCCGGACTTTAAATTAAGCGGCTACGTCAGCTTGCCAGAGTTAACTAGAGCAAGCCGTAAATATACATCTGTGATCGTTAATGGGCGATTTATTCGTGACTTTGGCATTGATCACGCGATTATTGATGGGTACGGATCAAAACTGATGGTTGGAAGATATCCGATTGTCGTTTTAAGTATCGAGATGGATCCAACTTTAGTTGATGTTAATGTACATCCTTCAAAAGAGGAAATCAGAATCTCCAAAAAGAAGGAATTAAGTTCATTCGTCTCACAAACAATTTATGATGCTTTAGCCAAACAAAATCTGATTCCGGATGCTATGAATAACCAGACTTTAAAAAATGGGGTTGCACGTCATAACTCTACGGAAATTTCACTTAATTTAAATCAACTCTATGAAGATCAAAATACACAAAAAAGTTCGATTCCACAGGTTAGTAAGTCAGACTCGATGAAGTCAGTGGCTAATCACAATGCTTATCCAGCTCATCATCAACCGATTATGATTTATCGAAAAAATGATTTAGATTCGAATTCCGCTCGTAAATTTAAAGCAAAGTACGAAAATGAAGAGGTCGACTTACCGTTTGGTGACAATCAGCAAAGTCCAAATTCGTCTCATGATTTTCCACAATTACGGTATGTTGGTCAAGTTCATGGTACGTACCTAATTGCTGAAAGTTCAGATGGGATGTATGTTGTTGATCAGCACGCTGCTCAAGAACGGATTAATTATGAATACTATCGAAGACAAGTTGGCAATGTGAGTGAAGACGAGCAGAAATTATTGGTTCCAATTGTTCTTGATTACACTTCCAGTGATGCTTTAATTATTTCAAATCATTTGGATCTTTTAGAGCAGAATGGAATCCATTTAGAGTCATTTGGGAAAAATAGTTTTGTCATTAGGCAGCATCCGGTTTGGTTTAAAGCTGGTCAGGAAGAAGATACCATTAAAGAAATGATTGACTGGGTTTTGAGTAATCAACAGCTTTCGATTGCACAGTTTAGAGAAAAAGCTGCCATCATGATGAGTTGTAAACGAGCAATTAAAGCTAATCATCATCTGGATAAGCGCCAGGCTCAAGCCTTGTTAGATAAATTACCACAGTGTGAGAATCCCTTTAATTGTCCCCATGGCCGTCCTGTTTTAGTTCATTTTTCTAATTCAGATCTGGAGACCATGTTTAAGCGAATTCAGGACCCGCATCAAAGTAGAGATGTGAATTTTTAATCCAATAGGAAATGAGTTGATTGTATGTATGAATACTTGTATGGGATGATTACGGATGTGACCCCCAAGTACATTGTTTTAGACGTTGATGGAGTTGGTTACTTAGTTTATGTAGCTAATCCATATCACTATAGTACTGACCAACAGGTGCGAGTTTATATCCACCAATCGGTTTCAGACAATGGGATTGCATTATATGGATTTATTTCGTTAGCGGATAAACAACTTTTTGAACAATTACTGAATGTTTCAGGGATTGGATCAAAAAGTGCCTTGGCAATTATGGCTGGTAATGACAGTAATGGTTTAATTAGTGCCATTAATGCTGGAAACATTAAGTATTTAACTAAATTTCCCGGAATTGGGAAAAAGACTGCCCAACAAATTGTGTTGGACCTAAAGGATAAGATTACATCTAATGACGTATTTGTTGGTAGTGTTTCGGTAAATGACGTTGAAGACACTGGAAATAAGCAATTAGATGATGCACTGAGTGCATTACAAGCTCTTGGCTTTAAGCAACGCGAGGTTGATAAAGTTAAAACAAAACTACAGAAAATAGAAGCAGACTATACAACTGATCAATATATTAGTTCAGGTCTCAAACTATTGACTAAGTAGATTAGGAGGAAGTTAATGGCAGATGATCGAATAGTTTCTGGATCAAGTGATGATGAAAACGATGATTCTTTTGAAATGTCACTTCGGCCCCAAAATTTTGACCAGTATATTGGTCAAGATGATTTAAAAAAGAAACTTAAGATTTACATTCAAGCCGCTAGGCAGCGAGAAGAATCGCTTGATCATGTCTTATTGTATGGACCACCTGGTCTTGGAAAGACCACACTAGCAAACGTGATTGCAAATGAGATGGGCGTTGATATGAAGACAACTACTGGTCCCGCCATTGAAAAAAAAGGTGACTTGGTGGCTCTTTTAAACGAATTAAAACCCGGTGATATTCTTTTTATTGATGAAATTCATCGTCTACCTAAAGAAGTTGAAGAGATGTTATATTCCGCGATGGAAGACTACTATGTTGATATTATCATTGGAAATGACGATTCAACCAAGCACCCCGTTCACTTTGAATTACCACCGTTTACGCTGATCGGAGCTACCACAAGGGCTGGATTGCTTGATTCACCATTTAGAGATCGGTTTGGTATTGTTGAACGGATGAATTATTATAATGATCGTGATTTAGAAAAGATTGTGAAACGTTCAGCTAAAATCTTTCATAGTAAGATTAAAGAAGATGGTGCTCACGAAATTGCGCTGCGCTCCAGAGGAACTCCCAGAATTGCTAATCGATTGTTAAAACGGGTGAGAGATTTTGCACAGGTGGCCAATCATGATGAGATTGATGTTGATAGCGTTGATACCGCACTTAATGCCTTAGGCATTGATAAGAACGGATTAGATCGAACTGATCTCAATTTGCTTTCAACGATGATCGACTTTTACGATGGTGGTCCAGTTGGATTAAATACCTTAGCCGCCAATATTGGCGAAGAATCAGAAACAATTTCTGAGATGTATGAACCATATTTGTTACAGATTGGATATCTCAAGCGGACTGCTCGGGGGCGGATGGTAACAAGAGCTGGTTACAAACACTTGGGCCGAAAATATCCTGAAGCTAATTAAATTAATTGGAAATTTTATCGACAATTTGGTAAGCTATTGTTAAATAAAGAATGAGGTGAAAATATGCAGAACATATCACAATATGCTGGAATTATTGTATTAATTCTTTTGTTCGTTTTAATGTATTTTATGATGATCAGACCACAAAAGAAGCAACAACAAAAGCATCAAAACACTTTGAAGAACTTGCGTAAGGGTGATCATGTGGTTACCATTGGCAGACTTCATGGAATTGTTGATCAAATTAATAATGAAAAGCGAACGGTTACTTTAGACTGTGATGGTCTTTATTTAGTATTTGACCTCAACGCGATTGCAAGTGCAAGTCGTCCAGGAGAAGATAGTGCTTCAGATGATTCAAAAAAGAGGGATACTTCCAAAAAGGACGAATCAGAAAAAGCATCTGATGTAAGTAATAATTCAAATGATGACAACGCTTAATAAGAGGGTCGGATGAGTCCGATCTTTTTTATTGGATGAACAAGAACGTACGTTTGGGACAGAAGGTGAACTTTTGGAAGAATCAATTCAAATCAATCATTCACGTCGGATTTTACATGTTGATATGGATGCTTTTTTTGCCTCAATTGAGCAACGTGAGCATCCTGAATTTGTTGATCAACCACTCATTATTTCTAAAGATCCAAGGACGACTGGTGGTCGTGGAGTAGTGACCACTGCTAATTACCCAGCGAGAAAGTTTGGTGTTCATTCAGCAATGCCTGCTAGTAAAGCACTTGAACTTTGTCCTAAGGGAATTTTTAAGGCACCCGAATTTGAATTGTATCGAAGCGTCTCGCATCAAATTCATGCGATTTTTCATGAATATACCGACCGAATTGAAACCGTTGCGCTTGATGAGGCTTACCTTGACATCTCAGATAACAAAAAGGGAATTGATAATCCGGTACTGATTGCTCATTTGATTCAAAGTGAAATATGGGAAAAGACTCATCTAACTTCTTCCACCGGGATTTCTTACAATAAGTTTTTGGCCAAGGAGGCTTCTGATTACCGGAAACCTGCTGGAGTTTCTGTGATCGATGTGGAAGATAGTCACGAATTTTTGATGAAACTTCCCATTGAACGTTATCGGGGTGTTGGAAAAAAGACGCTTCAAAAAATGCAACGATTAAACATCCAAAATGGTTATGATTTATACCAACAATCAGAGATGGATCTTATCAAGAATTTTGGTAAGTTTGGTTATTTTTTGTATCGTCGAGTTCGCGGATCCGATGATCGACCGGTTGAGTATCAAAGAGAGCGCAAATCAATTGGAAAAGAAAGAACTTATGGTCCTGAGTTAAAAAGCCGACAAGAAGTGGAATCACAACTCCATAAGATTTCTGAGATGGTGGAGCAGTCATTAAATCAGCATGAGAAACATGGAAAAGTTTTAGTCTTAAAGGTCAGGTACAGTGACTTTACTACGTTAACCAAAAGAGTTTCGTGGAATGATTTTATGGAAAACGATGCCCGTCTTTTTTATGATTTGGCAATGGAGCTTTTTGATTTGCTTCCTGATGCCACTAATGGCGTTAGATTGTTGGGAATAACACTTACTAGTCTCTCAGACTTAGGGTTTCAAAACGTTAAGCTTCCCTTGTATTCAGATCCTCACTTTGAATTATAGTGTTTGTGGGTTATACTTAACTGTTAAATAATTAAGATTATTAGAGGCTATTTTAATGAATACAAAGCAGCAAATTAACGAAAAAATCAAGGAATATCCGACGATTATTATTCACAGACATCAGAGTCCTGATCCAGATGCGGTTGGTTCTCAAATTGGGTTGGCTAGCATTATTAAGGCATCTTATCCGAATAAAAAGGTTTTGACCGTTGGAAAACAGTATCCAGGCTTTGATTGGTTAGGAAAAGTTACGAAAGCAAGTGACGATGATTACAAGAATGCTTTAGTGATTGTGGTTGATACTGCTAACCAGCCGCGAGTTGATGATGATCGTTATACAAAGGGAAAATATTTAATTAAAATTGATCATCATCCAAATGACGATCAATTTGGGGATTTGATGTGGGTTGAACCAGAAGCATCAAGCACTTCCGAATTAATTTATGATTTATTTGCTGCTAATGATGATTTAAAGATGACAGATGATGCAGCTCGTTTATTGTATGCTGGAATCATCGGAGATACCGGTAGGTTTAAGTATTCATCGACTTCATCGCATACGTTTGAAGTGGCAGGCAAATTAGACCAGTACGATTTTTCGATTACCAACGTGGCCCAAATTGAAGATGAAATTGATACTGCCCAAGCCCGTTTGGCTGCTTATGTATACAATAATTTGAAAATTGACGACAATGGGGCTGCATATGTAGTTTTGACTAATGAAGTAATTAAGGACCTCAACCTAGGTGATGATAGTACGTCATCAGTGGTTCCGTTGCCCGGTAATATTGGCACTGTGGTTTCTTGGGCGATTTTTGTCCAACAAAAAGAAGGAAATTATCGCATTCGATTGCGTTCTAAAGGACCATCCATTAACGAATTGGCTAAAGAACACAACGGTGGTGGTCATGCGCTTGCAAGTGGAGCTAAAGCTGCTGATGAGGATGAGATTAAACAAGTTGTTAAGCAGCTAGGAGAAATTGTGAAACAGTACAAAAAGGAGAACAATTAATGGGAGCTTCATTTAAAGATTATCATTTTCAACCCTTCATTAGTGATGCCATTCAGGACCTGGGATTTCATAATCCTACTCCAATTCAAACTAAGGTAATTCCAACCATTAAACATGGAAAAAGTGTGATTGGTAAGTCTGCTACTGGTAGTGGAAAAACTCATGCCTTTCTTTTGCCCATTTTTGATGGTTTAGATCTTAATAAAGAAGATGTTCAGGTTGTCATTACAACCCCCAGTAGGGAATTAGCATATCAAATTTATGACAATGCAAAACAAATTGCTAAATTTTCTGATAAAACCATTCACATTGGAAATTATGTCGGAGGAACTGATAAGGAACGCCAAGTTTTAAAGCTTGAGCATGAACAACCACAAGTAGTGATTGGTACTCCGGGTCGAATCTGGGATCTTGTTAAAAATGGTGATCTTGAAATCCATCGTGCTCGTCAGCTAGTAATTGATGAAGCCGATATGACTCTAGACTTGGGTTTTTTAGATACAATTGACAAGATTGCTTCTAAAATGGCCGAGGATTTACAAATGATGGTATTTTCTGCTACTGTTCCACCGAAGTTAAGGCCATTTCTAAAAAAGTACATGAAGAATCCGGTCATGGATGATATTCCCACCAAAACGGTTATCAATCAGGATGTTTCTAACTGGTTGATTTCGACTAAGGGAAAAGATAAAAATGATTTAATTTATCAGCTGATCACGATGGGTGAGCCGTATTTGGTACTTATTTTTGCGAATACGCGTGAGCGGGTAGATGAGATCTATGATTATCTAAAACAACGTGGATTAAAAGTTGCTGAAATCCATGGAGGAATGCAACCGCGAGTTAGAAAGCGGGTTATGAAGCAGATTCAAAACCTTGATTATCAATTCGTGGTGGCGTCTGATCTAGCGGCCCGTGGAATTGATATTTCAGGAGTTTCTCATGTTATTAATGATGATATTCCAACTGATCTAGAATATTTTATTCACCGAGTTGGAAGAACCGGTCGAAATGGGATGAAAGGGACTGCCATCACTCTATATGCACCAGGTGAAGAACAAAAGATCTCTGAATTGGAGAAAATGGGGATTAAATTTACTCCTAAAGAAATTAAACATGGAGAAGTAGTTGATACTTATGATAGAAGACGGCGAGCTAAACGTCGTGAGCCCCAAAATAAATTGGATCCTACTATGATTGGTTTGATTAAGAAAAAGAAGAAAAACGTTAAACCTGGATACAAAAAGAAGATTCGCCGTGCTATTAAGCAAAAAAGTGATGAAGATCGTAAAATTGAGATCAGAAATCAAATTCGAGCCCGCAAGAAGCAAAAAAAGCGTAGCTCGCAGCGTTATCAGTAAGAGTCTAATTGACAGTAGTTTATTTTCTGGATATAATTTAAATTAGTTGGATATGTCAAATTAGTGAAGTACTACAGGAAGGTTTGAAAAATGAAAACAGACCGTACTTAGTTATTTTGATGCTACCAAACAGTAGATCGTTTCCCACGTTATAGGGACTAAAGAGGTAATGACAACATCGTTGCAAGTAAAGTGGTACCGCGTCCCGGCGTCTTTGCTAGCAAGGGTGTTTTTTATTTTTTATTATTATGGAGGATATCATGAAAAAGCTCAGCAGTAGTCAAGTTCGTCAAATGTTTCTTGATTTTTTCAAAGAGAAGGGTCATACCGTGGAACCAAGTGCCTCACTAGTCCCAAAGGATGATCCCACTTTACTTTGGATTAATTCTGGGGTTGCCACCATGAAAAAGTATTTTGATGGTTCAGAAGTTCCAAGTAATCCACGATTAACTAGTTCGCAGAAGAGTATTAGAACTAATGATATTGAGAACGTTGGTAAAACGGCAAGACACCAAACTCTGTTTGAGATGCTTGGTAATTTTTCGGTTGGTGATTATTTTAAAAAAGAAGTCATTCCATGGGCATATGAGTTATTGACTAGTCCGAAGTGGTTTGGATGGGATCCAAATAATTTATACGTCACCGTTTATCCTGATGACAAAGAAACAAAGGAATTATGGGAAAAGGTTGGGATTGCGCCTGATCATATTGTTGAAGCAAAGGACAATTTTTGGGACATTGGTCAGGGTCCCTCAGGTCCTGATTCGGAAATTTTTTATGATCGAGGTGAAAAGTACGATAACTTGGCACCTGATGATCCCGAAAATTATCCTGGCGGTGAAAACGAACGATATTTGGAAGTTTGGAATATTGTGTTTTCTCAGTTTAATCACACGCCTGAAGGAACCTATGAGCCACTTCCAAGAAAAAACATTGATACTGGAATGGGACTTGAACGGGTTGTATCAATTTTCCAAGATGCACCAACTAACTTTGAAACCGATTTATTTATGCCAATTATCAAGAAAACTGAGGAATTAAGTGATGGTAAGAAGTATGATGGTAATCGGAAAGATGACATCCCCTTTAAGGTCATTGCTGATCACATTCGGGCAATTACCTTTGCCATTGGTGATGGGGCCCTTCCCTCAAATGAAGGACGAGGTTATGTCATTAGACGCCTGATTAGACGGGCAACTGTTAATGGACACGAATTAGGTATTAATGATGCCTTTTTGTATAAACTAGTTCCCGTTGTTGGTCAAATCATGCAATCTTATTACCCCGATGTTCTTGAACAGAGTGGTTATATTAAAAAGATCGTTAAAAATGAGGAAGAGCGTTTTAACACCACGCTAAGCGATGGCTTGCAACTGCTTAATAACCTTATTTCTGAGACTAAGACCAATTCTAAAAAAGAAATTTCTGGTAAAGATGCCTTTAAACTCTACGATACTTATGGTTTTCCCCTTGAACTTACCGAGGAATATGCTGGTAATGAAGGGGTTAAAGTTGATGAAACTGGTTTTGATGTTGAAATGCAAAAGCAACAAGACCGGGCTAGAAACGCTCGTGGGTCGAAGAAATCGATGAAAGTTCAACGAGATTTGTTACTTGATATTAAAACTCCTAGTGAATACGTGGGATACGATCGACTAACCGTTGATGCTGCTAAACTTAATGATATTATTTTTGATGAAAAGCTGACAAATCAGATCACGCCGGACCAAAAAGAAGCTGAATTAATTTTCGATAAAACACCATTCTATGCTGAAATGGGTGGTCAAGTAGCCGATAGTGGTAAGATTTATAACCAAAATGGTGACGAAGTGGCTGAAGTTGAGGATGTCCAAAAAGCTCCAAATGGTCAAAATCTTCATACTGTTAAAATTACCGGTGATATGAAGAAAGGTGAGAAGTACGAGTTAGTTGTTGACCGCAATTTCCATGATCGGGTTGAGAATAACCATACGGCAACTCATCTATTAGATCAGTCACTAAGAAATGTTCTTGGTGGTCATACGCAACAAGCTGGCTCACTAGTTCGTCCTGATTATCTTCGTTTTGACTTTACCCATTTTGGTCAAGTCACTGACGTTGAACTGCAAAAAGTTGAGAACATGGTTAATCAAAAGATTTTTGCTGCCATTCCCGTTCAAACCGTTGTGACCGACCAAAAAACCGGAAAAGAAATGGGTGCTATTGCACTTTTTGACGCAAAGTATGGCGATGAAGTTCGAGTAGTAAAGATTGATGATTTTTCAATTGAGTTTTGCGGTGGCGATCATGTTAAAAATACCAGTCAGTTGGGATTATTTAAAATTGTCTCTGAGACCGGAGTTGGATCTGGAGTCAGAAGAATTGAAGCTGTTACCTCTAAAGATGCTTTTAATCTTTTAAATGATGAGGAACGAATGTTAAAGGAAATTGGAAAGACAGTTAAGTCGCCAACAACCGATGAAATTCCCGGCCGTGTTAAACAATTACAAGGTCAAATTAAGGATTTGGAAAGTCGACAAGAATCACTTGAAACTAAGCTAGCTAACCAGGAAGCCGTAGACATTTTTGATGATGTTCAAGACGTTAACGGAGTCACTTTGATTGCAGGACACTTAAAAAATGCTAATATGAGTCAACTAAGAGAATTAGCTGATACCTGGAGAGATAAAAACGCTTCAGACGTTCTTGTTCTTGGGACTGGTACTGATGACAAAGCTAATTTATTAGTTGCAGTTAGTGAGGATCAAGTGAAGGCTGGAATTAAAGCTGGTGATTTAATTAAATCAATTTCTAAAAATATCAGCGGTGGCGGAGGGGGTCGTCCTAACATGGCCCAAGCTGGTGGTAAAAATCCAGCTGGTATTGATGATGCTTTAAAAGCTGCCAAGACCTGGATTAAGGAACATAAGTAATAGTTGTTATTTGAAAATTAGTCGTGTATTATCTTTTTTGTAGGGGAGGGATCTATGATGGAGCACAAACAAGAAAACATTTCATTATTTAAAGACAAGTCGAATCTAGATATTCATAAGACGCTGGCGACTGTTTACCAAGCCTTAATTGAAAAGGGTTATGATCCTTATGTTCAATTAGTTGGTTATTT
Source organism: Fructilactobacillus sp. X3R5C2 (assembly GCF_059901175.1). Classification (NCBI taxonomy): domain Bacteria; kingdom Bacillati; phylum Bacillota; class Bacilli; order Lactobacillales; family Lactobacillaceae; genus Fructilactobacillus; species Fructilactobacillus sp. X3R5C2. Next base: position 22,307 of record NZ_JBWXVC010000004.1, on the reverse strand, counting down.
AACATCTGGCGATCCAGCATATCTTCCAAAATTGAATAATGCGCGGACGCTAATGTGTCATTACGATCGAGAAGAAATAATTGATGTGCTTTTACATTCATATTTGAAGGGTAGAACACCATCAATGGATGGGACGTCAGATTAGTGAGATTAATGGGATTAGATGTTGGATCGAGAACCGTTGGTGTAGCCATGAGCGATGCTTTAGGGTGGACATCTCAAGGAATCGAAATCGTTAAAATCAACGAAGATGAAAAAGAGTTTGGGTTAAAACGAATGAAGGAATTAATCCAGAAATATGATGTCAAAGGCGTTGTCATTGGACTACCTAAGAATATGAATAATACTTCTGGTCCAAGAGTAGAAGCTTCGAAAAATTATGGGGATTTGATAAAGAAAAATTTTAATCTGCCAGTTGATTTTGAAGATGAACGACTCACCACTGTTGAAGCTGAACGAATGCTGATTGAACAAGCTGATGTTTCAAGAGCAAAACGAAAAAAAGTTATTGATAAGGTTGCGGCTGAATTGATTTTACAGAGTTACCTTGATCGTAAAGGTAAGTTATGTAATTTCTAATTAGAAAAGAGGAACTAATATGAGTAAAGAAAACGAGAACAACCAACAAGAACAAGTTACGCTTGTCGATGAAGATGGAAAAGAAAGTTTGTATAATATTTTATTTACCTTCTCATCTGATGATTACAATCGTTCCTATATTTTTATTTATCCAGCAACAGATGATGATAACGATGAAGTAGATATTGAGGCTTATGCATTGCCAAAGGATGATGATCCTGCTAATCCAAGTGGTGGAGAATTAGAACCAATTGAAGATGACAATGAGTGGGAAATGGTTCAAGAAATGCTTGATACATTCCTGCAATCAGGACAAGATCAAAAATAATTAAATAATTAAGTGATGCTGGAAATCCAGCATCCTTTTTTTAATTAATTTAAATGATTTTCATGATAAAATGGAAGCATTGCGGGAGGTTTTACTTTGGCTGGTAAAAATAGATTTAAAACTAAAATTGGTGGGAAGGAATATACTTTTATTGGGGATGCTTCAGATGAACACATGGAGACAACTGCGCGTATCTTAAACAATCAGTTGGCACAGTTAAAAAACATCTCCAAGGGTGTAAGTGATGAAGATGCTGCCATTTTAATTGCGTTTAATGCAATTTCTGATCAATTAAAAAAACAATTAGAACTTGATAAGATTAACAATAAAGCGGAGGATGACGAAGACTAATGTTATTTACAATTATCATCATAATTATACTAATCTTTTCGATTGTCCATGGTTATCATCGTGGCCTGGTAAATGAGTTATTCAGCTTTATTAGTTATTTGATTGCTGCAATAATTGCGTTTGTTTATGTGATTCCGGTTGCTGATTTTTTAAGAACCGTCTCTAATATGATTTTAGCGACCCATGCTTACAGCAATACTGGCTTCTGGCGGGGACTATCATTTTTGATAACTTTTGTAGTAGTGGCGGTTATTTTAAGATGGGTTTCACATCTATTGAATCGAATTGTTTCTTTGCCAGTGTTAAGACAACTGAATTCACTCTTGGGTGCGGTTGTTGGCGTAATCATTAGTTTGTTAGTGATAATGTTAATACTTGATGGATTATTATTGACTAACAATAATTGGGTAAATACTGAATATCAAAATTCAACCGTCTCACAGATGATCACGATGGATTCTCCACACTTATTTAATCAAATGATAAATCGGTAAAATGGGATGAAAAAATGAACGAAAAAGTACTTGATACATTAGAATATAACAGAGTGAAGCAGTTGCTGGGTCAATTTCTAACTACTGAAAATGGATCAAGAGAATTAAAACAATTAAGGCCAAGTAGTGATTATGATGTAGTCTCTCACTCATTGGATGAGTCAGATGACGGCTCACATATTTATCGCCTAAACAAAATGATCCCAGTTCCTAGGTTAAATGACATTACTCCATACGTGAAACGATTAGCGGTTAATGCCGATTTAAACGGTACTGAGTTGGCTCAAGTTAGTGCGGTTTTACTTGCAAGTGTGCGGGTTAAAACTTTCTTTGATAATTTAGCGGATGATAAAATTGATTTGAACGTTTTGTACGATGAAGCCAAGAACTTTAATGATCTTCCGGAAGTTTCAAAACGACTTGAGACGTCAATTGACGAAGATGGACGAGTGTTAGATTCGGCATCTAATCAGTTGCGTTCTATTAGAAGAGAAATCGCGCGCTTAGAAGCTAATATCAAAACTACCATGAATAAGTTTATCCATGGCAAACAATCGAAATATTTGAGTGAGCCAATCATCACGGTTCGAGATGGTCGTTATGTTATTCCAGTTAAGGCAGAAGACAAACAAAAATTTGGTGGAATCGTTCATGATCAAAGTACAAGTGGATTGACTTTGTACATTGAACCTCAAAGTGTAGTCTCATCTAATAACGATCTGAGAAGATCACAACTAGATGAGCGCAAAGAGATTCATAAAATTTTGGGTGAATTATCCGACATGATTAGACCTTATCAAGAGGAACTCATGGAAAATGCTTCTAAATTAGGCCATTTTGACTTGATCAATGCTAAAGCCAAGTTTGCAGATCAGATGAATGCAACTAAGCCAAGTGTTTCAAGGGATAATCATGTTAATTTAAAAAATGTCAGGCATCCGTTAATTGACCAGCAAAAAGTTGTTGGAAATGATATTTCAATTGGATCTGATTTTCGACAAATTATTATTACTGGTCCGAACACGGGTGGTAAGACGATTACCATCAAAACGCTTGGGATAAATCAGTTAATGGCCCAATCTGGAATTTTTGTAATGGCAAATGAAGGTAGTCAAATTGGTGTTTTTGATAATGTGTTTGCTGACATTGGGGATGAACAGTCGATTGAGGCTAATCTTAGTACCTTCTCGTCTCATATGGATAATTTGATTGACATTTTAAAACACATTACTAAGAGAAGCTTAATTTTAATTGATGAACTAGGTGCTGGAACGGATCCTAAAGAAGGAGCTGCATTAGCTATGTCGATTCTAGATAAAATCAGTGAATCAGGTAGTGAAGTGTTGGCTACCACTCATTACCCAGAACTGAAAGTTTATGGATACAATCGGCCAGAAACGATCAACGCCTCAATGGAATTTGATGAGAAGACCCTTGAGCCAACCTATCGACTATTGATGGGGGTTCCAGGGCAAAGTAATGCTTTAAACATTGCTAAGCGACTGGGATTGGATGAGTCGATCATTTCTGAAGCTAGTTCACTAATGGATTCTAATAGTCAAGATATTAATAAAATGATTAAGCAACTAACAAAACAGACTAAAGCTGCCGATGAACGTGCCCGTAAACTCAAGGTGGAACTGGCAGATAATGAACAATTGCACGCTAGGTTAGACGAGCAACTCACTAAGTTTAATAATAATAAAGATACGATGGTTAATGATGCCAAGCGTCAGGCCAATCAAATTGTTTCAAAAACAAGACGAGAAGCTAACGAAATTATTAATCATCTTCATCACCTTCAACGTCAAAGTAAACAATCAGTCAAAGAAAATGAATTAATTGATGCTAAGGGAAAGATCAATTCTCTTGAACAGCACCCAGAACTTAAACATAATCGTGTTTTGAAACGAGAAAAAGCAAAGCATAACTTTAAAGAGGGTGATGACGTACTGGTTAAGTCTTATGGGCAAAGGGGTGTTCTGCTTAATAAGATTGGTAGAGATAATTGGGAAGTGCAACTTGGAATTTTAAAGATGAAAGTTTCCGAGTCTGACCTTGAAAAGGTTCAAAAAGAGACTTCAAAGCCGAAAAAGCACACGCCTAGTGTGCGGCGAACGCGTTCAAGTGGGATTTCACCAACCCTTGATTTACGTGGTGAAAGATATGAATCAGCCATGCAACAACTAGATCGTTACATTGATTCCGCTCTTTTGGCTGGTTATCCGTCCGTTACCATTATTCATGGGAAGGGAACCGGGGCTCTACGTAAGGGAGTCATAAATTATCTAAAACGCAATCGCCGCGTTAAGGAATTTGGTTTTTCACCAGCAAATGCTGGTGGGGACGGCTCAACTGTTGTCAAGTTTAAGTAGATTGTATGCAACTTAGTTGCATTTGAATCAATACGTGTTTATACTTACTCATAGTAAGAAGTTAAGGAGGCAAATGTTATGGTTAATGAAACTAATGATGCAAACTTTAAAGAAGACACTGCCGATGGGATTTCAGTTGTTGATTTTTGGGCACCATGGTGTGGCCCATGTAAGATGCAATCACCAGTAGTTGAAGACTTGTCTGAGGATCCTGAAGTAGCAGATAAGGTTAAATTCTTTAAAATGAATGTTGATGATAATCCAAATACTTCACGTGAATTTGGAATTATGAGTATTCCAACTTTGATGGTGCTTAAGGATGGCAAGGTTATCGACCAAATTGTCGGCTTTCATTCAAAGGATCAGTTAAAGAAATTGTTGTCTGCATATACAGCATAAAAAAAGAGCCAAATGGCTCTTTTTTATTTTGCGATGATAATTGGTTTAAAATCACTAGGATTGTTGACCGGAGCATTGGGATCAGAAACAACTATAAAGTTCACACTGTTTAATTTAATGGTTGCTTCGCATTCGGTTGCGATTTGATCGATCTGCTGTTTCGTTTGTGCTAAAAAGCCAGCTTCAAGCATAAAATCGGGATCCTTGTTCAGCTTTAATCTGGTTTCGACTTCTGGTCCAGCTAATTTCCAGTTGATTTTTTTGAGACTTTCCTTTTTAAGTTCTAGATTACCAAACTGACTTTGTTTAAAGAATACTTGAAGATCATCATTTGATGCTAGTGGGAACTTAGTGGCAAGATCCTTGCCAGCCCAGTATAAGATGTCGTGAATATCTTGATCCAACAAATCTGGTAAAAGACTATCTCTTAAAAGTTCGATTCCCCAAAAGGGTGAATCAGAATGTTCTTTGCGAAACTTTTCGTATTTATTCATATCAGAGTCCTCTTCCAAAAAGATACTTTACAAATAACATTTTATCATAGAACACCGTGAAATAAAGGAGAAAGGCAACTTGAACTAAATTTAAAAAAACGCCATAATTAGATTTGAAGTTAATAGGAGGGATAATATGAAATCATCACCAGTAGCTTATATGGATTCTGGAATTGGTGGAATGACAGTTGCAAAAGTGGCACTTTCAAAATTACCACATGAAAACATGATTTATCTTGGAGACGAAGCACGACTTCCTTACGGCGAAAAAACCGCAGATGAGGTTCGCAAGTACTCAGCTGAGATCGGGAGTTTTTTTGTTGATCAAGGCGCTAAGATGATGGTGATTGCTTGTAATACTGCCACGGCAGCAGCTCTTTCGTATTTAAGAAAGATCCTTCCAATTCCCGTGATTGGAGTTATTGAACCGGGAAGCTTAGCTGCAGTTAAAAAAACTAAAAATCAAAAAATTGGTGTGATTGCAACCAAGGGCACGGTTACTAGTCACTCTTATCGAGATACCATTAAAGGCATTGATTCTAATATCACTGTGAAAGAAGTGGCGTGTCCAGATTTTATTCCACTTGTTGAGAGTGGTGATTATCAAAGTTCGACTGCTAAGAAAACGATTATTGACGGTTTGAAACCGTTTAAGGATAGTGGCATTGATACATTAGTGTTAGGTTGTACTCACTTTCCAATTATTGCGGACTTAATTGCGGATGTGATGGGTCCCGATGTTACTTTGGTTAATCCTGGGTATGAAACGGTTAATGCTGTTAAAAATGAATTAAAACAAAAGGGTGAACTAGCAAACGTGGAATCGGCTAGTGATTGTTTTTACACCACTGCCGATGTTGAAAGATTTGATAAAGTGGGTAAAAACTGGTTGCATACTGATATTGATGCTAAGTTGATTCCTGTTAAACAATTGGAGAAATACTGATGAAAAATAATCAAATTGTTCTTGCCTCAAAAAATCCTGGTAAAATCAATGAGTTTTCGGAGATGCTTTCAAAATTAGGCTTAACCGTGAAATCAATTAATGATTTTGAAGATGTTCCACCGATTGATGAGAATGGTTCAACCTTTGAAGAGAATGCAAGTATTAAAGCCAGGGTCGTCTCTGACTACTTAAATTTGCCGGTGTTAGCTGATGATTCAGGTTTGGTGGTTAATGCTTTAGGTGGAGCGCCCGGAGTTCACTCAGCGCGTTATGCTGGCAATCATAATGATGAGGCTAATAAAGCTAAATTGTTAAAGAACATGGCGGGTCAAAAGGATCGTTCCGCCCATTTTAATACAACACTGATTGTGAGAAGACCGGATGGTAAACAACTAGTGGTGGTGGGAAGAGTTAACGGTCAGATTGTAGAAACTCCAAAAGGGACAAATGGATTTGGTTATGATCCTCTCTTTTATCTTCCTGACGTTGGTAAAACTTTGGCGGAGTTAACGGACGCCCAAAAGAATCACTACAGTGCTCGTGGCAGTGCTTTGCGTAAGTTAACTAGTGTAATTGAAGATTGGTGGTAAAAAAGAGCCTATCACGATTAGTGATAGGCTCTTTTTTAGTTTGTGCTTTGTGGTGGTTCTGGCACCACTAAAGGTGAAAGTGGGAGATTAATTCCGGCCTTATTAATAGCAGTCAGGTATGCTCCTAGATATTCAGCGTTAACGTCGAATTCACGTTCATTCTTAGTGTGTAAGAAAACGGAGATTGCAAGCGAGCCATCTTGTAAGAAGTTAGTCCCGAAGATGACTGGTTTACCAACAATGTCAGGGTCATTGGGACACTTTTCTTCGTTAACTTTAGCAATGATATCTTCGACCTTGTGGATTGGGGTTTCAGGAGTAATTCGAATATTGATGATGGTCATCATTTCTCCACGGGAAAGGTTGGAAACGGTGGTGATGCTACGATTAGGGATGAAATTTAAAGTTCCATTGATACTTGTGATTTGAGTCGTGCGAAGTCCAACGGCTTTAACGTACCCCTCAATATTGTTAATAATAACGCGTTCCCCCACGTCGATTTGATGTTCAGCTAGGATAAAAAAGCCACTAACAATATCACTGACGAATCCTTGTGCTCCAAGTCCAATTGCTAAACTGAAGATTCCGGCTCCTGCGAGTAACGTTCCAACTGGGATTCCAATCATTGACAATAGGGAATATAACCAGAAGAAAACGACGGTGTAGTAGTAAATGTTGGTGGTAAGGGTGTACATCGTTTTATTTCGTCTGGCAGCAATGGGTTCTGACGTTCCGGTTATTTTTGGCAATTTATCTTGTTTTTGCGAGATATCATTTTGACGTTTGTTAAAATAGTGTTTAATAAATTTTCTTCCAATTCTTATTATAATTAAGAATAAAATTGAAACTAAGATAATGCTGATAATCTTGGTAGTAAGATTAGAGAATATTTTAGCCCAGTCAAAACTTCTAAAATACTTAGTTAAAAACGATGGATTTGCTACGTTTTCAACGGATCCTGATTTAAGGGCCGATGAAGCGTTAGCTCCGTTAGCCACTAATTGGATAAATATGTTCATAATGTCCTCCACTCCTAATTCTTCGATTATCAACATTTTAACAGAGACGAGACCCAAATAAAATTAAGCTTTTTAAATTGTCATATGGGTTAGATAATGCTATTCTAAATGGAGAAGAAGCCATTAGGAGGATAATTAAATGGGGATTGGTGAGTTAGCAGCGCTAATTGCTGCAATTGCTTTTTTAGTATTAGTTGTATTTTTATGCTTGTTTTTGGTCCGTTTATCAAAAACGGTTAAAGACTTAAGTGAAAATGTTGATAGTCTTACTAATGATGCAAATCATATTAGCAAAGAGTGTGAGCAGATTATGGTGATTTCAAATACATTGTTAAATAATGTTAACTCAAAGTTGGATCAAGTCGACCCAGTTTTTCAGGCTGCTGCTGATTTAGGTGTTAGTGTTTCAGATTTAAATGAAGCAACTAGAACTGCAACTGAAAAAGTTAGATCGAAGAGTGGTTTGTTAGCTAAGACTTCGGCTTTAACTTTTGCTGGTAAAATGATTGGTAGATTGTTCTCCAAACGCAACAAAAATTCTGAAGGAACAAATTAAGGGGTGGATTGGTTATGAATTTTAAAAAGGGAATGCTTTTAGGATCAGTAATCGGTGGAACTGCTGCATTTATAGCATACAAATTATTAGATGAATCGAGAAAGCGTGAGATCAAAGACTTTCTTCTTGATACCACTGAAGATGTTAAAGATCGTGCGCTAGATTACGTCTATTACGCAAATGATACTGCTGAAGACCTTAAGGATCTTGCTTCAGATAAGATGGATGATGCTAAAGACTCAGTGCAAAAAGTAAATGAATCACTGGGGGATAAGTTATCTGATTTGCAAGAGGCTGTTAATTCATTAAGGGCGAACGTTGAGGAACATCCTGCTCCTAGAAATGAATTAGATGATCTTGCTAAAGAAAAAGAATCTGATGACATTGTGATTGATCCTGATGATGCCTTTAGTGATCAAGATCGAGCAGAAACAATTTATCCAATTCACGAACATCACGAAAAGTAATTTATTTACCCAAATCGGACGGTAGTCCGGTTTTTTTTGCCTCAAAATGTAACCGATTTCACTTGAATGAGTTCTTTTACTTTGATATATTTATAATAATTAATGGTCTAGTAGTACATAATAGGAGAAACCAAATTTGAAAAAACAAAATGTGACAATTTATGATGTAGCTCGTGAAGCCAATGTTTCAATGGCAACTGTCTCAAGGGTAGTAAATGGGAATCAGAATGTGAAAGATGCTACCAAACAAAAGGTTTTGAGTGTCATTGATAAACTTGACTATCGACCTAACGCAGTTGCTAGGGGACTAGCAAGCAAAAAGTCAACGACGGTTGGAGTTATTATCCCCAATGTTACCAATACCTATTTTGCTTCGCTTGCACGCGGGATTGACGATATAGCAACGATGTATAAGTACAATATTATCTTGACTAATTCGGATGGGAACAATCAGCGTGAACTCACTTCAATGAATACATTGCAAGCCAAGCAAGTTGATGGAATTGTATTTATGGGAAATGAAATTTCTGATGAACTTCGGACTGAATTTAAAAAGTCACACGCCCCAGTTGTTTTGGCAGGTTCAGTTGATGCTAGTGGTAAGATTCCTAGTGTGAACATTGATTATCGCCAAGCCGTGTATTCCGAGGTTACCCATTTGATTAGTAACGGGAACGATCGTATTGCTTTTATCTCCGGACCCTTAAACCGATCGATTAATAAAGATTTCAGGTTAAAAGGGTATAAAGACGCGCTTTCAGATGCTGGAATTCCGTTTGAGAAAGCATTATTATTTGAGACCGATGTAAGCTATTCTGGTGGATATGCTTTAAGAGAGCAACTAAAAAAGAATGAAGTAACTGCGGCAATTGTTACCGATGATGATATGGCTGCTGGGGTGATGAACTCAATGACCGATGACGGTGTCAGTGTCCCCGGGGAATTTGAACTGGCCACTAGTAATGATACTAAACTGACTGAGATGACTAGACCAACTATGTCAACTATTACTCAGCCGCTTTATGATGTTGGAGCTGTTGCCATGCGACTCTTAACCAAGTTGATGAATAATGAAGAAATTGATGAAAACAAGGTCTTTTTACCCTTTGGATTAAAGAAGCGTGAATCGACCAAATAGAACTATGCTTGATACTAGGGCCACCAATTGATATAATTGTAGAGTTAATATGTTTAAAGAGAGAGGAGTTGTGATCATGTCAGGACATTCAAAGTGGCATAACATTCAAGGACGAAAGAACGCCCAAGATGCTAAGCGTGGAAAGATTTTCCAGAAGATCTCACGTAACTTATATCAAGCTGCAAAAGCTGGTGGAAGTGATCCCGAAGGAAATCCTCAATTAAGACTAGAAATGGAAAAAGCTCGTGAAGCAAACATGCCAAAAGATAACGTTCAACGAGCAATTGACAAGGCTTCAGGAGTTGGTGGAGCTAAATTTGAAGAAGTAACATATGAAGGTTATGGACCTGGTGGAACTGCCGTTATGGTTTCTGCTTTAACCGATAATAAAAACCGAACCGCTGCTGCTATTCGTTCAGCTTTCACTCACCATGGTGGTTCCCTTGGAACTGACGGATCGGTCTCATATATGTTTGACCGAAAGGGTCTTATTACGATTTCAAAGTCAGATACTGATGACGACGAGGATAGTATGTTGATGGCAGCGTTGGATGCTGGTGCTGATGATATGAAATCAACGGATGATGAGTATCAAATTCTTACTGATCCTGCTAGCATGGCTAGTGTTCGTGATGCATTACAAGATGCAGGATACAAATTGGATGCCGAAGTTAAGTTGATTCCACAGAATACGACAGAAGTTCCTTCAGATAAAGTTGAACAGTACAGTGGTCTAATTGATGAATTAGAAGATAACGACGATGTTCAAGATGTTTATGAAGCTGCCGTATTACCTAATCAAGCTAAATAATTAAATTAGTTTATAAAAGATGCAATCTTTAATTAGATTGCATCTTTTTTTCGTATTTAGTTATGAAGGATGTGATTAAAGTGAAAGTGACACAATGGTTGAACAATATTATGGAATTTGCAGTTCAACGACAAGCTTCGGATGTTTTTATTTTACCTAAGGAAAAAGACTATTGTATCAAAGTTCATACGGCCGTTCGGACGATTCAAATTACGGATTTGAGCAAAGACATGGCTAAAAAAGTCATTTCATATTGTAAATATCAAAGTGGGATGTCGGTTACGGATAATCGCAGGCCCCAATTAGGATCGATGGACTATGTAATCAAAGGTCAAAAATTACGTTTACGATTGTCATCGGTGGGTAATTTCAGTCAAGATGAATCAATGGTAATTAGGATTATCTATGACAGTAATCATGTCGATAGTGGCTTTTTTTATGCTGATCAAATTCAAAAGATCGAGTCCTCTTGTAAAAAACGTGGTTTACTTTTGTTTGCTGGTCCTACTGGTTCTGGTAAGACGACCACGATTTATCGAATCGTTAGAAGCATTAGTAAAAATCAGATCGTGATGACAATTGAAGATCCAGTTGAAATTTATGAAGAAAATTTTTTACAACTTGAGGTTAATGATCGGGCCCAAATGACTTACGCTGATTTACTTAAAGTGGGATTAAGACAACGTCCTGATGTTTTTATAATTGGTGAGATTCGTGATCATCAAACGGCCGAAGTGGCAATCTCAGCGGCTCTATCGGGACATTTAGTGCTAAGCACAGTTCATGCAAGGTCTCCTGAAGGAACAATTCAAAGATTGCTAGAGCTCGGGGTTGATTATGAAAGAATCAAATCAGCTTTGAATTTAGTGGTGTATCAACGATTAATACCAACCGTTTCAAAGAAGACTGAGACTCTTATGACTATTAAAGATAAATTTGGTGATCATGCGCTGTTAAAAGACGATATGAGTGATTGGAAGAATCGAATTGATGAGCTTTCGAGGAAAGGAATAATTAGTGAAAAAGTTAAAGATGAATACTATTACGGGTAAATGTGTTTCCCTTAAACAACAGTCATTCTTGTTCTCAACCTTGGGAGACCTTTTATCGATGGGATTTTCTATCCAACAAAGCTTGAAGTTTATTAAAGTGGTGTCAACAAAAAATCAGAAAATAGTTACTAGGATCATGCAAAGTTTGGCGGACGGGAATTCGCTGCCAGAATCGATGAGATTCTTTTTGAGTGAATCAATTTATTACCAATTAGAAATTGCCGATAAACATGGAGATTTGATTAATGAGATGAAAGAGGTCGGGGAGTTCTTAAAGTTAAGAATTGCTCAAAATGAAAAGATTAAGGGAGTTGTAATTTATCCAGCATTTTTGTTTGTGGTCTTGTTTAGTATTATTTTTGCAGTTAGGTTTTTGATCATGCCCCAAACTGCTGATTTAACCGGTAAATCAGCTTCTAATGGAAGTCATTTTATTCAATATGTCGTTTATGGATTAATATTCATGGCGCTTGTGGCGGGAATTTTTGGTTATCAAAGTTTTAAAAATAAAAAGTGTATTGATCGAATTAATTTGTTGGTAAAGATCCCATTACTTGGTTCATTGTTTAAGTCATATTACCAATATTTTGTGACCTCCAACTTTGCGCTAATGATCAAAGGAGGATTGGACTTAAAACAAGTTGTTTTTAGTTTATTAAAATTTGATCATCAGAGTCTTCTATATGATGTTGGGAAGACCATGCAAGATGGTTTTAACAATGGACTTAGTTTTGGATCAAGTTTAGCTCATTATTCCTTTGTTTCCGAGGAAATGATTGTATTTCTATCAAATGGAAGTACTCAGTCTGAATTAGCCCAAAATTTAAAAGCTTTAAGTCAGCTCAGCTTTAAAGACATGATCAAAAAGTCGAATTTACTGATTAAGTTAATCCAGCCGATTTCATTTGCGGTGATCGGCATCCTAATTGTGGGTGCTTACTTGCAGATGTTACTGCCAATGTATAACTCAATGAAAGGAATTTACTAATGAAGAGAAAAGGATTCACACTAATTGAAATGACAATTGTCTTATTCATTATCTCGCTACTGGTTCTAATTATTATTCCGAACTTAAGCAATCAAAAGGATCACGCCAAAAAAATTCATGGATCGGCGATGGTGTCGGTTATTCAAACTCAAATCGATGCTTATGAAGACGAAAAGCATGACGGAAATATAACCATTAACAAGTTAGTTAGAAGCCATTATTTAACGAGTAAGCAGGCTAAACAAGCTCAAGTGGAAAGAGTGGTCGTAGTAAAAAATCATGCCGTTCAAAGATAATCAAGAGGGTTTTACGTTAGTGGAAAGTCTCCTCGTTTTGTTTGTAACATCCCTTATTTTAGGGATCACATTGGTTGCCGGGAACTATTTGGGATTTTTTGAGGGTAAAGAGGAACGCTTTTTTCAAACTTTAGATTCAGGGTGGAACGACGCGTTACTAGAGTCACAGAATAGTCATCATTCAACGGACGTATTGTTTTATCCAGATGATGAAGTGGTGTTTGCTAAGTGTGGCAAATCGAAACAAAAAGATAAGATAATTAGGATGCCAAAGGGATTAAGCGTTAAAAGTTACCATGATATTGAGATCAAAAGTGATGGATACGTTAAACCGCAAACAATTCGATGGTATTCGCAGAACCAAAGGAAAACGATTTTACAAAAAATTCAACTTGGATGGGGTGCATATCATCTTGAGACTATTAAGTAAAATTAGATTAGGGTTCACGTTGATTGACTCTTTAGTTGGTCTAATTCTGATTTGCAGCGGTGTGGTCTTTTATTTAAACGTTAATGATTTTGAATATCATTGCTTAAGAAAAAGTCAGTATGAAACACATCAGGTTAGGATGAACTATGAACGTGAATTACTTAAAAAATATAAATGATCGAGCCGGTTTTTCGTTGATTGAGTCCATTTGTTCACTTTTGTTGGTCTCGTTGGCGTTTAGCTTGATTATGATTACTAGTCAATTAGTTCAAAAGGAAAAGTGGAGTGATAATCAGGGAACCTTTTATCGTTATCTTGATGTGATTGAATCACCTGATTATCAGTTTAAGATGATTAAAGTCACTAAAGATGCCATTAAATTAAAGAGTAAGAAGGAAAATAAGGAATATATAATGGAACATTATCATGACATGGTTCGATTGCGTGGAGTAAATGGTGGACATATTCCAATCATATTAAACGTTAGTAAGGCATCTTGGTCATTACATCATCATATATTAACTAGTCAAATTAGAATTAATGGGGTCAATTATGAAGCCAAAAGTCACCTGTAAGAGAAGCGGGAGTTTAACGTTAGTTGCAATTTTGTTTTTAACTTTTTTGTCTGGAATAGTTGTTTATCGTTACCAAAAGATTAATTTTCAAATTCAAAATAATCATATTCGAACCGCAAAATATCAAAGACTAACGAAAGAATTGAATAATTCTAATAGATAAATGAGAAATCTTGAATAATATGCGTGAATTCTGGTAATATTAACCCTAGATATATAAGAAGAGGGGTTGATATTCTGTCTGAGAAAGAATCAATATCATTGTTTCAAGTTTTTGATCAATCCAGTAAAGTCTTGAGTCAGGCGTTAGGTACTTCGTATCTAGACGCTTTCATCGAAACCGCCGATAATATGATTGATAACAATACCGTTCGGGTCGAGGATGGTATTCCGAAATCCAACGTTGTTGATGAACTGACTAAGTTGTATCAAACGGTTGACTATAAAAAGATGGATAATGAATCGATTAGACGTGCTATTCAAATGGTTATGATCAAAGCTACTAAAGAAGATAAGATTCAGGCAAATCATCAAATAACTCCTGATACAATCGCTTACATCATGGGATACATAGTTACGCGGATTTATGAACACAAGTCTAGCGTGAGCATCCTTGATCCAGCAGTTGGAACTGGGAATTTACTTACAGCGGTCATGAATCAGCTACACGATTCACTTCATGATACTGTTAAGGGATATGGAATCGATAATGATGATTCAATGATTTCAATTGCTAGTATTAGTTCTGAAATGCAAGATTTAGATGTTGAACTAATTCAGCAGGATAGTATTGAATATCTGTTGGTTCCTAAGGTTGATTTAGTTGTCTCTGATCTCCCAGTTGGTTATTATCCAATTGATGAAAAGACAAAAAGTTATGCGACGCGGTCACAATCTGGTCATTCATATGTTCATCATTTATTGATTGAGCAGTCAATGAATTACTTAAAGCCTGCTGGATTTGGAGTGTTCCTAGTTCCAAGCAATCTTTTTGAAACGAGTGAAGCAAAGGGACTTTTGAAGTGGTTTCAAGATTCGGTTTATTTACAGGGAGTACTGAATTTACCCCAAGAGTTGTTTGGGGATAAAAGTGCTCAAAAAGCCATTTTAATTTTGCAGAATCGTGGTGGAGATAGTCACCAAGTTCAAAAAGTGATGTTAGGAGAGTTTCCTTCGTTTAAGGATACGACTGCCTTTCAAAAGTTCATGGCTGAGATTGTTGATTGGGAAGAAAACGATTTATTGAAGAAATAGTTGAAATTAAGGAGATTACTCATGGGTAAGATTATTGCAATTAATGCTGGTAGTTCGACTTTAAAGTTTAAGTTGTTTAAAATGCCAGAAGAAGAAGTTCTTGGAGAAGGTTTAATTGAAAGGATTGGCTTACCAAAATCACATGTTGAAATTAAATATGATGATGGGAAGAAATTTGAGGAAACATTAGATGTTAAGGATCATGAACAAGCAATCCAAATTTTGTTAGATCAATTACTCGATCTTGATATTATCAAGGACTATAACGAAATTACCGGAGTTGGACATCGAGTCGTTGCCGGGGGAGAATATTTCGATCAATCGGTAATCATTACTCCTGAAGTTCTCAAAAAGATCGAAAGTTTGGATGAATTGGCACCCTTGCATGAGCCAGCCAATGTTTTAGGAATTAAGGCATTTGAAAAGGTGCTTCCAAACGTGACTAGCGTTGCCGTCTTTGATACATCATTTCATCAAACCATCCCCGAGAAAAATTATCTGTACAGTCTTCCTTATGAGTACTACGAAAAATATACGGCTCGTAAATATGGATTCCACGGGATTAGTTATCGCTATGTCTCTCAAAGAGCAGCTGAGTTAATGGGTAAACCCGTAGAAGATTTAAAGATGATTATCATGCATTTAGGTGCGGGTGCCTCAATCTGTGCCGTTAAGAACGGTAAGTCCTATGACACATCGATGGGATTTACCCCAGTTACTGGTTTAACCATGGCTACGCGTTCAGGTGATGTTGATCCTTCTCTTTTGGCCTATGTTATGGAAAAAGAAGGAATGACAGATATCAACGATATGATTAAAGTCTTAAATACTAAGTCTGGATTACTTGGTATTTCGGGCGTCTCTGCTGATATGCGTGAGGTTGAGGCTGCTCAAAAGACTAATCATCGTGCTAGAATTGCTCGGCAGATCTATGTTAATCGAATTGTTAGATACATTGGATCCTACCTAGCTGAACTTGGTGGTGCTGATGCAATCGTGTTCACTGCTGGAGTTGGTGAAAATAGTATTACCGTTAGACAAGAAGTTACTGACCAATTGTCATACTTCGGGATTGGCGTTGATAAAGAAAAGAACAATGTGCGTGGGGTGGTTAGAGATTTGAGTGCTGATGGCTCAAAGATTAAGACCCTTTTGGTACCAACCAACGAAGAATTGATGATTGCCCTTGATGTTCAGCGACTTGAAAAGGAAAAGAAAGCAAGTAAATAACCTAAAAGAAATCTTGGTAAATCCAAGATTTCTTTTTTATGTCATTGATTTAACCTTTTTTGAAATTTTGGTAGTTTTTCTTACAAAATATCTGTATAATTTCCATAAAAAGTAGCAAACAGCTTCACGTATCCGTGTATAATGTAGGCATACGTAAAGAAAGGATGTTTTTGTTGGAAAAAAATACAAATAATGAAAACCAAATGTCACGTGGACTTAAAAGTCGTCACGTTCAATTAATGGCACTAGGCGGGACCATTGGAACCGGATTGTTTTTAGGAGCTGGTCAATCAATTCATTTGGCTGGTCCATCCATTATCATTGCATATATAATTGCTGGAGTTGCTTGCTTTTTCTTAATGAGAGCACTTGGTGAATTACTACTTTCAAATACGAATAGTGTTTCGTTCATTGAATTTATTAATAAGTACCTAGGAGAAAAAACTGGTTTTGTGGCAGGCTGGACCTACTGGTTTTGCTGGATTGCCATTGCAATGGCAGAAGTAACCGCTGCTGGTCTATACATGAAGTTTTGGTTTCCTGACCTGCCACAGTGGGTAACTGCTGCCTTCTTAATTTTGATTTTATTCTTGTTGAACTCAATCACCGTGTCTGCTTTTGGTGAAACCGAATTCTGGTTTGCATTGATTAAAGTGGTGGCCATTGTGGCGTTAATCATTATTGGAATTGTTTTGGTTTTGATGCATTACAAGACAAGTGTTGGTTATGCACAGGTGTCTAATTTGTATTCTGATGGCTTTTTTGCCCATGGTGCATCGGGATTTGTCCTTTCTTTTCAAATGGTTCTTTTTAGTTTTGCAGGAATTGAAATGATTGGGATGACTGCTTCAGAGACCCAAGATCCGCAGAGAATCATTCCTAAATGTATTAATGAAGTCCCAACTAGAATCATTATTTTTTATGTTGGTTCGTTATTGGCTCTGATGTGTATTTTTCCTTGGCAGTACATTTCAGCAAATTCGAGTCCTTTTGTCCAAGTGTTTTCAAACATTGGAGTTAAGTCAGCAGCTGCTATTATTAACTTCGTGGTCTTGACCGCTGCAGCCTCTTCTTGTAATAGTGCTATTTTTACTACCGGTAGAATGTTATTTTCTCTAACCGACAAGAGCCAAAATAAATTTGCAAAGAAGCTTGGAACGCTTTCAAAAAGGCACATTCCTGCAAATGCAATTTTGTTTTCAACGATTGTGATTGCTATTTCAGTGTTGTTAAACATTTTGATGCCAGACGGTGTTTTTGAATTAGTTTCAAGTATCGCTACCACTTGTTTCTTGTTTGTTTGGTCTTTAATTGTTATTACACACTATGAATATCGCAAGTCACTTAACCAAGAACAGACAAACAAACTTACCTTCAAGATGCCATTTTTCCCATATTCTGACTTTTTCGTTGTTGGATTTATGGTCTTCGTTGCTTTTGTTTTAATTTTCAAAATGCAAACATTGATCGCATTAATTGGATCGGTTGTTTGGCTTCTTGTTCTATATGGATTTAAAGTTTTAAATGATAAAAGAAGAGAAAACAAAGAAGTCGATGATTAAAGTCATCGACTTTTTGATTATAGTTATTGATGGATGTTAAAATAGAAATTAGCGATAGTTACAGAAAACATTTTGAGGAAGTAATTTTATGGATGATAAAGTAGCAATTCTGCATACCAATGATCTTCATTCTCATTTTGAAAATTGGCCCAAGATCAGAAGATTTATGAAACTAAGAACAAAACAATTGGAAAAGCAGGGTTATCGAGTGTTTAAAGTTGATGACGGTGACGCCATTGACCGATCAAACGCGCTGACTGATGCTACTACTGGTAAGGCCAACATTGAATTGATGAATTCGGTTGGTTATGATGCTGCCACAATTGGAAATAATGAAGCACTAACAATGTCACATGACGAACTGGCGCATCTTTATGATGATGCCAATTTTCCCGTTGTTTTGGATAATGTGATTGATGAAAGAACTGGTCAACTTCCAAAATGGGCGATCCCGTATCGTGATTTTAAGCTAAAAAATGATGTTCGGGTCCGTTTTATGGGCTTAACGGCACCTTATCCCACGTACCAATACATGGATTGGAATTCACTTCCAATTAAAAGTACTATTGAGCGTTGCTTGAATGATTGGAAAAGGCAATATGACGTTCTGATTTTGCTTTCCCACTTAGGGATTAGCAATGATCGAAGAATTGCGAAAGCATTTCCTGATATCAATATTATTGTTGGGGGCCACACTCATCATTTGTTAGTTCATGGTGAAATGGTTAATCAAACCATGTTAACCGCGGCTGAGAAATGGGGCCACTACGTCGGTGAAATTACTTTTGACGTTAACGCTGAAAAAAGAGTAGAGAACGTTAAGGCACGTGTATATAAAACGTCTGAAATGGAAACCGATGTGCAAGATGCAGAGGAGATTGAGCGTCTTGAAGATCGCGGTGAGAGAATTTTAGCAAGTAGTAAGGTTGCTGACATTCCTCATACAATGACAACGTCACTAACTGATGATAATGAACTGGTTGACTTGGGACTAAAGGCCATTGAAGCTAAAGCTGGGACGACTGCTGCCGTTTTGAACACGGGTTTGTTTTTAGGTGATTTAAAAAAGGGAATTGTTGACAAAAACGAACTCCATAAATTATTACCACATTCAATTCACGTTATGAAAAGTCAATTTTATGGTTATAACTTGTGGGAAATGATTATGGAAATGGAAAAGAACAAGGACTTTTTAGTTCGTTTTGAGCAAAAAGGAATGGGTTTTCGGGGAAAATATTTTGGAAGGCTCATTTATGATGGGATTCGATACGACACTAATAAAAAGCAGTTATTCTATCATAATCAACTAGTAGAACCCGATAAAAAATACACGATTGCTTTGATTGATCATTATAGTTTTATTCCGTTTTTCCCGGCGATTAGCATTGTGGGTAAAAATAACATTTTTTATGGTGAAACTTTGCGGGATGTTTTTGGTGATTATCTAGCAAAGAAGTTTCCGATCGAGGGGAAGTAAAATGGATCACAACGAAATTGAGAGTTTGATTGAAACAAGGAATGATGAGAGAGATTCCTTGGCTACTATTAAGCAGGTTGATGAAACAACTTTAAGCATTAATGGCCACGTGTACGTTCTTGAAGCTAATATTAGAAATGCTTTTGATTTAGGTGAATTTGCCAATAAATTTAATCCCATTTTGACACGTTTTGATTACATTGTTGGTGACTGGGGATATAATCAGTTACGGCTAAAGGGTTTTTATGCTGACTTTAGAAATGTTAGTAAGGGTTTACGTCATGCGGCAATTCCAGATTATATTATTGAGGATGCCAATTTTGGTTCTAATTACTTTGTCTTACACAATTTGGAAGCCGAAAAGGAAAAGAATCAAAGCCATAAAACTAGTAGAAAAAGACAACGTGCTGGTGGAAAAAATAGAAAAGCAGGAACTGCAAGCAAGCATAATGCTAATCAGACGTCAAATAATAATTTTAAATCAAAACATTTTAGAGATGGCAAGCGTAGCTTTACCATTAGACAGAAATAGGTGAAATCTTGATGAAGAGTTATAAGGGATATTTAATTGATTTGGATGGAACCGTTTATCAAGGAAAAAAGCGAATCCCAGCGGCTAAGCGTTTTATTGAGAGACTCCAGAAAAATCACATTCCTTTTTTATTTGTTACGAATAATTCAACCAAGACTCCAAGTGAGGTGGTCCATAATTTGGCACTTAATCACGATATTCATGTTACAAATGACAACGTTTATACTTCGGGGATGGCTACAGCTGCTTTTGTTAGTGAGGATGCGAAGTCGCATGATGATAAAGCCAGAACGGCGTACGTTATTGGAGAAAATGGATTAAAGGAATCCATGGAGAAAATGGGTTTCAATATTTTTACAGATAATCCAGAGTATGTAGTGGTTGGTCTTGATCGTGACTTGACGTATGAAAAATTAGCACGAGCAGTGCTGGGGATTGCCCACGGAGCTAAATTTGTTGGAACTAATCCAGATGCGAGAATTCCAAGCGAATATGGGATGCTGCCAAGTGCTGGTTCAATTATCGACTCAGTTCGGTATGCTTCAGGGGTTGAGCCGGTGATGATTGGCAAACCCAAGACCTTAATTGTTAGAAAAGCTTTAGATCAATTGAATTTAAGCAAAGCAGACGTAATCATGGTAGGCGATAATTATGACACTGATATTATGGCCGGCATTAACGATGGAGTAGATACTTTGCTGACTTATACTGGTGTGTCTACCAGGGAACAGGTAAAAAAGAAAGAAGTTCAACCTACTTATGAGGTAAATAGCTTAGATGAATGGAATACTTTATAGTTTGAAAGATTTAGTAGTATTTGTTTTAATACTACTTTTTTTAATAACATTTGCCGTTTTTTTTGTTATCAATGCTAGTTGGCTTTATTATGTTGCATTTTCCGTGTTGAATTTAACTAATCAATTTCATGTTTCAAGTGGATTATTAATGAGTAATTTTTATAAAATGATTGGTTTCATTCAGAATCCATTTGCGTCTAAATTAAGTTTGGACCAGTTTCCAATTTCGGCAAATGGAATGGTACATTTTAACAATGTAAGAGCGTTGGTATTAACTAATAATTTGGTATTGTTAATTGTATCCATGGTTTTACTTGTCATTATGATTCGTTTCCTTTACTTTAAGAAGTTATGGAAGTTTCAGTTGCTTTCAGAGATGACGATTTTATTTATAATTTTTTTTGGAGTCTTTTGTGTTTTGGATTTTCAAGATGTTTTTATTTATTTCCATGATGTTCTTTTTAGAAATCAGGATTGGGTTTTTACGCCAAAGAAAGATCCAATCATTAACGTATTGCCGAATCAATATTTTTTAATGTGCTTTTTGTTGTTTTTTTTAATTATTCTTTTGGGATTATCTTTTATAATTTGGATTGGTAAAAGACAACTAAAAAAAGAGTCTGTCTAGAAGATTAAGATCTAATAGACAGGCTCTTTTTGTTTGAAACCTATTTCGATGTAGAAATCTTGCTTTTTAGATATCCAATTAAAGCTGGAATTAGTGAAATTACGATAATCAAAATGATTACTAGTGAAAAGTGTTCTTGAACGAATGGAATATTTCCGAAGAAATACCCGGCTCCACAACAAATCAGTACCCAACTGATACAAGCAATGAGGTTGTATTTAAGGAATTTTTTATAGCTGAAATCTGTGCCAGCGGCTACAAATGGGGCAAAGGTTCTGATAATTGGCATGAATCTAGCCAAAAATATGGCAATTGCACCGTATTTATCGAAGAATTCACGTGCACGAGTTAGATCTTCTTCCTTGATAAATTTACCAAAAAAGTGGTGTTCAGTTAGTGCGTTTCCAACTTTTCTTCCAATAAAGAAGTTAAGGGAGTCTCCACCGGCAGATGCTAAGAAGAAGATAATGATGAATATCCAGATACTAAGATGATAATTGGAGTTAGCAGATAGGGCAGCGGCTGCAAATAAAAGTGAATCTCCAGGAAGGAAAGGTAAAATGACCGCTCCAGTTTCAATAAATATGATTGCAAATAAGATTAAGTATGTCCAATCGCCAAACATGTTTACGATCGTGATTAAGTGATGATCAATGTGTAATATAAAGTCAATTAAAAATTTAAAAAAATCCATGTTTTTCCTCTTTTTATATAAGTCATTAACTATTTAAGTGTATCAATAAAATGAGGATTTTTGAATTTAATTTTTTCTTATTTAAATTAATTTGGGTTTATTTAAAAAAAGTATTGACGTTAACTGTGATAGATAGTATAGTATTAGTTGTCGTCAAGTGCGGCATATCAATTTGGTTAAAATTAGTCAAACTTTTCTATTGACAATAAATTAACCACATGGTATATTATTACATGCGGCGTTGA
>NZ_JBWXVC010000025.1:0-276 GCF_059901175.1 Fructilactobacillus sp. X3R5C2 | reverse complement strand
GATCAGGTACACCGCACGCGGCACGTCGCTGGCGACACCCTCGCCATGGAACAGCGCCAGGCCAAACTCGGACATGGCCGACGGATAGCCGGCCTCCGATGCCCGTTCAAAATGCGCGGCCGCCCGCATGACGTCCTGCTCGACGCGGTCACCGGTCAGCAGGCACAGCCCTACCGCATGGATTGCCGGGATATAGCCCTTCTCTGCGGCCTGCTTGAGGGTCGCGAAGCTGTCCGCCTCGGCATGTGCGTCGTCCTCCCCTACAGGCATCGAAGA
>NZ_JBWXVC010000024.1:0-279 GCF_059901175.1 Fructilactobacillus sp. X3R5C2 | reverse complement strand
ACATCCCCCATTGAGAGAGTTGCCATGGGTCGAACCTCGGCTAGAGCATTTGAGGCGCGGCTGCCGAGGTTCAGGCATGTCCACATCGCGCACGATTACGGTATCACCAGAGCGTTGACCTGGCCGGCAACGGTGACCGGCACCGAGGAGAGCGAACTGGGTTTGTCTTACGCGTCAACGTCATCGGGGGTGCCTAAAGCATCGGCGGCCCGAGATCATCAGTCGTGAGGTATACGAGCGCCCACAGCGCTTCTGCCGTTAGGTTTGGCGAAGATGCAG
>NZ_JBWXVC010000003.1:0-192441 GCF_059901175.1 Fructilactobacillus sp. X3R5C2 | reverse complement strand
CGAACACAGAAGTTAAGCTTCAGCACGCCAAGAGTAGTTGGGGGATCGCCCCCTGCAAGGGTAGGACGTTGCCACGCAACCCAGAGTTTTTAACCATTTGGTTAGGAACTCTTTTTTTGTGCCGTAAATTAGGTGTATAATTACCAACAATTAAGTCATAAGGGTAGTGATTTTATGAAAAAACAACGCTGGTATCGTTTTTCACTCGGTTGGCAAATTGTATTTGGCTTGTTCTTAGGGATTATCTTAGGTGTTATTTTTTATCAGAATAAAGATGCCATTAATGTAATGCAAAACATTGGGACTATGTTTATTAGCCTAATTCAAATGATTGTTTTACCAATTGTGGTTTCTTGTTTAACGGTTGGGATTGCCGGAATGGGTGACATCAAAAAGGTCGGACGAATTGGGGTAAAGACGCTGGTTTACTTCGAATTAATGACCACGGTTGCTATTATTTTGGGTCTCTTAGTCGCTAACATCACTCATCCCGGAACTTACATTAATGTTCATCAAATGCATGGATCGACGGACATTAGTCAATACATAGCGACTGCCAAGCAATCCAAAAATACAGGAATCTGGTCCATGATCATGAACTTAATTCCTACTAACATCTTTGCGTCATTAAGCAAGGGTGATATGATGCCCATCATTGTTTTTTCGGTCTTCTTTGGTTTAGGAACCGCAGCCATCGGTGAAAAGGGACAAATCATTATTAACTTCATGAGTGCGGTCTCAGAAGTTATGTTTAAAATTACAAATTGGGTCATGCACCTAGCTCCAATTGGAGTTTGTGCCCTAATTGGGGTCACCTTGGCCGAACTAGGAATTAAGGCCCTGTTACCGTTAGGTTATTTTGTTTTCTTAGTTTACCTCACTATGCTTGTTTTCGTTCTGGTAGTAATGGGAGTCGTGGCTCGCCTCTGTCATTTCAAACTCTCGGACCTTTTGGCGGTTATCAAGAATGAAATTGTTTTAGCCTTTTCGACTGCCAGCTCTGAGGCGGTTCTACCTAAGATGATTCAAAAAATGGATCACTTTGGCGTTAGTCCATCAATCGTTTCGTTCGTTATCCCAACTGGGTACACCTTTAATCTTGACGGTTCGGCAATCTATCAGTCACTGGCGGCTCTTTTTCTTGCTCAAGCTTATAACATTCACTTATCGATTGGACAGCAGGTCACCTTACTGATTGTATTGATGATCACTTCAAAAGGAATGGCTGGAGTTCCAGGGGCCTCCTTTGTTGTTCTGCTTGCCACTATTTCAACGATTGGCGTTCCCATGTCTGGTTTGACCTTCATCGCCGGCATCGATCGGTTCATTGATATGGGTCGGACGGCAGTCAACGTGGTCGGCAATTCACTTGCGACGGTTGTAATTGGAAGTTCTGAACATGAATTTAACCGGAAGCAAGCGAATAGTTATGTCAAACAAGTTAAATCAAAAAAAGCATAATCGTTAAAGCTGAAGTTGGACATTTAAGCTGGCTTCAGTTTTTATTTTGTCGTTTGTTAAGAAATTGATAAAAAAGCATTGACAGGATTGGTCGTTTCAATTTACAATCAGTGAAACTAATGAAAGGAAGTTTTAGCGATGACGGCACCCGTAGTTTCCATGATTAGCATTTTATTATTCATTTTAGTCACAGTGATGATTAAAAATTGTGTGGATAATAAGATGCCTTTAAGTCAGAGCTAACTTCTTCTTTAAGTCCTCACAGTTTTGTTGGTAACTGCGGGGGTAAGTAGGTAATGTCCTCCAGTTATGTGAACTGGGGGACTTTTTTATTTTCAAGAAGTTAACTTTAATAAATAGTTTAAGGAGGGTTTGAAATGACAAATAAAGAAACGCTGGATCACGAACAGCGGGCTTATTCAAAGGCGGCACGAATTAAATATTTTGATATTGTAATTAAATCAGGGGCCGGAGCCATTTTAACGGACGAAGATGGACGCAGTTACATTGACCTCTTATCCAGTGCTTCATCAACTAATACTGGACATTGTCATCAGAAAGTTGTCAAAGCCATTTCAGATCAAGCTAGCCGGTTGATTCAATACACTCCAGCCTATTTTGCGACTTCTGAAGAAGCTAAGTTAGCGCCACGATTAGCTGAATTGGCTCCAATTGACGGGCAAACTAAAGTGGCCTTTGGTAATTCTGGGTCTGACGCGAATGATGCGATCATTAAATTTGCGAGAGCATTCACGGGCCGTCAATACATTGTGAGTTTTACCGGTGCTTATCATGGTTCTACGTATGGATCGATTAGTACTTCGGCAGTTAGTCTCAACATGTCACGCAAAATTGGGCCACTCTTACCTGGTGTAGTTAAGGTTCCCTATCCAAGTCCATGGAATCGTCTAAAGGGTGAAAATGATGATGAATTCAGTGATCGGATGTTTGAGGCCTTTAAGTTGCCATTTGAGACTTATTTACCAGCTGAAGAGACGGCGGTCATTGAGATCGAAGCCATTCAAGGTGATGGTGGTTTTATTAAAGCACCAGAACGTTTTTTAAATCGGGTGTATCGATTCGCCAAGGATCATGGCATCCTATTTGCCGTAGATGAGGTTAATCAAGGACTCGGACGAAGTGGGAAGATGTGGTCAATTGATTATTTTAAGGATATTCATCCAGATTTAGTTGCGATTGGAAAGTCAATTGCATCCGGATTGCCGCTCAGTGCCGTTGCGGGTCGAAAAGAAATTATGGATGCCTTGGATGCACCTGGGAATACCTTTACGACGGCTGGTAATCCAGTGTCGGCGGCCGCTGCTAACGCTACTCTAGACGTCATTGAAAACGAACACTTGGTAGAACGAAGCGCAAGATTAGGCAAACAGGCCAATCAATTCTTTAAGCAAATGCAAAACCGGTTTCCCTTTATTGGGGACGTTCGGATGTATGGATTAAACGGTGGAATTGACATTGTTGACCCTCAGACCAAGAAACCAGATGGTAATACTGCCAACAAACTAATTTATCGGATTTTTGAGTTAGGGGCCATCATGATTACCGTCCGTGGCAATGTTTTACGTTTCCAACCACCGTTGGTAATTAAAGAAACCGATTTACAAAAAGCCTTTTCAATGATTGAGCAGGCAATGCAAGAATTAAATGACGGAAAATTAACTAAATCACCCGCAAATATGGGTTGGTAATCAAAAGGAGTTTGAAGCATGAAAAATATTTGGCACAAGATGAATGAAAAAGTTGATTTTCATTTCTATATATCTAAAGATAAACACTTGGAAAAAACCATGACCGTCAAGGACTTCCTCGCCCTTGGCCTTGGAACCATCCTTTCAACGTCAATTTTCACCTTACCTGGGATTGTAGCAGCCAAGTACACCGGTCCGGCCGTTGTCATTTCGTTCATCCTAGCAGCACTAGTAGCTGGCCTCGTAGCAATGAATTACGCTGAAATGGCGTCCGTCTTGCCCTTTGCCGGCTCTGCTTATTCGTGGATCTCAGTCCTGTTTGGTAAATTTTGGGGCTGGATCGTTGGCTGGGCGCTACTAGCGGAATACCTAATCGCCGTGGCCTTTGTTGCCGCTGGACTCTCATCAAACGTCCAAGGACTAATCTCGCCGCTTGGAATTACGCTACCGAAGGCAATTTCTTCCCCACTTGGTACTAACGGAGGGGTAATTGATATTATTGCCGTTTTAGTGTTGGCACTTGTCACTTACATCTTGATGCGTGGTGACCGACAAACAACTCGAATTTCAAACGTGTTGGTAGTGTTGAAACTGCTGGCAATCGTTGCCTTTATCGTGGTTGGGGCGACCGCTATCAAAGCCCAAAACTACGTTCCGTTCTTCCCGAAAAGTCATCCGAATCCTGATGGAACGGTCTTTGGTGGCTGGCAAGGGATCTACGCTGGAATTTCAACGATTTTTCTCTCCTACATTGGGTTTGATTCCATTGCCTCTAACTCTGGTGAAGCTAAGAATCCCCAAAAAACCATGCCACGTGGCATCATCGGTTCGTTAGTAATCGCTACGATTTTCTTTATTTGTGTTTCACTAGTGTTGGTAGGGATGTTTAAGTACACCATGTATACTAACAACGCCGAACCAGTGGGGTGGGCGCTTCGACAAAGTGGTCACACCATCGTTGCCACCGTCGTTCAGGCCGTGGCGGTTGCCGGGATGTTAGTGGCTTTAATTGGAATGATGATGGCTGGTTCCCGTTTAATCTATTCCTTTGGCCGTGACAAAATGTTGCCCAAGGCCGTTGGCAAACTGAATCAAAAAAAGATTCCAAGTAATGCGCTCTGGATCATCACCATCATTGGAATCATTCTGGGGGCCATTTTTCCGTTTACCTTCCTCGCCCAATTGATTTCAGCTGGGACGTTAATTGCCTTCATGGCGGTCTCACTGTCCATGTATCCACTCAGAAGACGCGAAGGGAAAACCCTCCCCAAGGCGGCTTACCGGATTCCTTTTTATCCAATCTTACCCGCATTAGGCTTTTTGGGTTCCCTCGCTGTCTTTATGGGACTCGATATTCAGGCTAAAATTTATGCGGTCGTTTGGTTCCTGTTGGGTGTCATTATTTACTTCGTTTATGGCATGCGTCACGCCGACTCCAAGATTCCCGACAGTGATGATCAAGAGATTGACGAGAACCTTTAAGTGTTGAATATGTGACTTTTATCCCAAAGGTGGTTGAAAAATCAATATTCGCGTAGTACTCTTAGAACAATCTTAAAAGAAAAGGGTGAATTAGTAATGTCAGATAAAAGGAAGAAAGTTGTTCTAGCATATTCTGGTGGTCTTGATACTTCAGTTGCGATCGCTTGGTTGACTGATAAAGGTTATGACGTCATTGCAACCTGCATCAACGTTGGCGAAAACAAGGACCCAGAATTCATTAAAAATAAAGCGCTAAAGGTGGGTGCCGTCCGCTCATACGTCATTGACGCTCAAGATGAATTCGCTGATGAGTATGCTTCAGTCGACTTACAGGCCAACGCCATGTACGAAGGATCGTATCCGCTTGTTTCTGCTTTATCAAGACCTTTGATTGTAAAGAAATTGGTTGAGGTCGCAAAGAACGAAGGCGCCGATGCGATCGCTCATGGTTGTACTGGAAAAGGAAACGATCAGGTCCGATTTGAAGTTGCTATTCATGCCCTTGCTCCCGACATAGACGTGTTAAGTCCAGTTCGTGACTGGCACTGGTCTAGAGAAGACGAGATTGAGTACGCTAAGGATCACAATATTGATATCCCAATTGATTTAGATTCACCATATTCAATTGACAGTAATATCTGGGGTCGTGCTAACGAAGCCGGGGTCTTAGAAGATCCATGGGTTAGCGCTCCAGAAGATGCCTTTGATATGACCAAACCGGTTGAAGAAACGCCCGATGAACCAACCGAACTAGAAATTACGTTTAAAAAAGGTCTTCCAGTTGCGTTGAACGGCAAGCCCATGAAATTCGCTGATATCATCAAGGAGTTAAATACGATTGCCGGTGAAAATGGAATCGGTCGAATTGACCACATTGAGAATCGGTTAGTTGGAATCAAATCCAGAGAAGTCTATGAGACTCCTGGGGCAACGGTGCTCCTTAAAGCTCACAAGGAACTCGAAGATTTGACCTTTGAAAGAGGCTTGGCACACTTCAAGCCCATTGTTGAAAACGAAATCAGTGAGGTCATCTACGACGGACTCTGGTTCTCACCACTAATGGAGTCACTTCAGGCCTTTTTGAAGGATTCGCAGAAACACGTCAGTGGGGTGGTCAGAGTTAAGTTATTTAAGGGTAACGTCACCGTCCTTGGTAGGAAGTCAGAGAACTCGCTGTATGATAAGGATCTTGCTACCTACACCTCATCGGATTCATTCGACCAGGTGGCTTCCAAGGGCTTTATCAAATTGTGGGGTCTTCCAACGAAGGTGAACTCCCAGGTTCAGATTAAAAATCAAAAGCAAAAGGACAAAAGTAAATGAGCGATAAACTATGGGGTGGCCGCTTTACCGAGCAACCTGATGAATCGGTTGATAATTTTGGTTCGTCAATCTCTTTTGACCAGTTAATGGCTGACGAGGATATTGAGGGATCGCTGGCTCACGTAAAAATGCTAGAAAAGACTGGCATTCTTCCCGCTGACGACGTTAAACAGATTGTCAGTGGCTTAGAGGGCATTCAAACCGATTTGCACGCTGGTAAAATTAAGTTCTCCAAAGCAAATGAAGATATTCATATGAATATTGAAAAGATCCTCACCGATCGGATTGGTCCGGTAGCCGGAAAGCTTCACACGGCGCGTTCCAGAAACGATCAGGTGGCAACGGATTTTCATTTATACCTAAAAAAGCGGCTTCCCAAAATCATTGACGAGATTACGATTTTACAGAAGACGTTGGTGAAGATGGCGGATGAAAACGTGGAAACCATCATGCCGGGTTATACGCACCTTCAGCATGCCCAGCCCATCTCGTACGGCCACTACTTGATGGCGTACTACCAGATGTTGAAGCGGGACAAGGAACGTTTTGAGTTTAATGAGAAGCACACGGACATGCTGCCACTGGGAGCGGCGGCTCTTGCTGGGACCACGTTTCCCATTGACCGGCAGTTTACTGCCCAAGAACTTGGCTTTGATGAGGTCTATGCCAATTCGTTAGACGCTGTTTCTGACCGTGACTTTGCCCTGGAATTTCTGAGTAACTGTTCCATCTTGATGATGCATCTGTCCCGTTTCTGTGAAGAGATTAGTATGTGGGTTAGTTATGAGTTTCAGTACTTAGAAATCAGTGACGAGTATTCGACTGGTAGTTCAATCATGCCGCAGAAGAAAAATCCAGACATGGCCGAACTGATTCGGGGAAAGACCGGGCGCGTGTATGGTGACTTGATGGGACTTCTGTCAACCATGAAATCACTGCCATTGGCCTATAATAAAGACTTACAGGAAGACAAAGAAGGGGTCTTTGATGCGGTTAAGACCGTCTTGCCGGCACTCAAGGTGTTCAACGGGATGCTCTCCACCCTAAAGATCAATAAGGACAAGATGCGTGATAGTACCAAGCATGATTTATCAAACGCAACCGAGCTGGCCGACTACTTGGCGGCCAAGGGGGTTCCGTTTCGTGAGGCCCACGGAATTGTTGGTAAATTAGTCTTAAACTGCATTCAGACGCACCGTGACTTACAGGACATGAGTTTAAAAGAGTTACAGAAAGCCTCATCTGTAATCCAGGACGATGTCTATCATGAACTTGATCCAGAAGTGGCCGTAAAGCGCCGTAACTCCGAAGGTGGAACCGGGTTTAAGCAGGTCAGAGCGCAGATTGACAAGGCTAAAGCTGAATTAAAATAAAAAAAGCAAAAAAGACTGAAGCCGCATGGCTTCAGTCTTTTTGTGTTCTCTGGTAGCAAATTTTCTTAAATTAGATTTGCTTTTCATTTCACAGGTGGTACACTTTGAAAAATTAATTAAGAAATTGTTAAGGAGATGAAGTTCAATGAGTAAGTCGAAGTTAAAGACGGTCATGCAGTT
Organism: Fructilactobacillus sp. X3R5C2; assembly: GCF_059901175.1. NCBI lineage: Bacteria > Bacillati > Bacillota > Bacilli > Lactobacillales > Lactobacillaceae > Fructilactobacillus > Fructilactobacillus sp. X3R5C2. Next base: position 184,913 of record NZ_JBWXVC010000003.1, on the reverse strand, counting down.
GTTGTTAGTCGTTGTCATTGTTGGAATGGGTACCTTGTTAACACGACGACCAGCACACGCGGATGACCAATCATTGAACCGAGTCAAGCAATCAGGCACACTGACGGTTGGAACCGCTCCGGATTACCCTCCGTTTGAGTTTCAGGTTAATAGGAATGGGAAACAGGACGATGTCGGACTTGATATTGACATTGCCAAACAGATTGCGAAAAATTTACACGTTAAGTTAAAGATTAAGAATATGAGTTTTGATTCCCTGTTGGTAGCCGTTCAGTCGGGTAAGATTGACATGGCAATTGGCGGAATTAATCCGACTCCCGAACGGAAGCAGAATGCTGATTTCTCCAAGATTTACTATAGCGGTGGACAGGATTTTCTCATCAACAAAAATGATGCCGGCAAAATTAAAAACAAAAATAGTTTAAAGGGGCAAAGGGTTGGAACCCAGACCGGGACCCTGCAACAAAGTTTAGCTAAAAAGTATATTCCCAACGCGCACGTAGTTGGGATGGACAAGACACCAGATTTAGTTCTGGCACTTAAGACCCACAAGGTTGCTGCCGTCGGGGTTGAAAAGCCGGTGGCTCAAGCCTATGTCGCAAACGATCATGCCCTAAAGGCCGTTGATTCGGGGTACAAATTAAATAAAAACGACGTTGGGACTGCCATTGCGTTTAAGAAGGGTAACACGTCCCTTGTAAGCGCCGTCAATCAAAGTATTGATCAGATTCACCAAAAGAAACTGATTCCACAATACTTAAAGGATGCCGGGAAGCACATGAAGGTTAATACCCACAACACGTCAATGTGGCACTACTGGAAATACTTCGCTACTGGGGTTGAGTATACTTTAATTATTTCAGTCGTTTCCGTCTTCTTCGGCATCATTCTTGGCATCATCTTGGTACTGATGAGACTCTCGAAATACAAGTTCTTGAGCTGGCCGTCAGTCGCCTACACCGAGTTTGTCAGAGGAACACCTATGATGGTACAGGTCCTGTTCGTCTACTTCGGTTTAGGCGTCCTGGTTAACATTCCCGCGTTAACCGCCGGCATTATTGCCGTTTCCTTAAACAGTGGTGCTTATGTCAGTGAGATTATCAGAGGTGGGATTAACGCCGTTGACAAGGGGCAGTCAGAAGCATCGAGAAGTCTGGGGCTTTCTAAAAAAGACATGATGGCATCGGTTATTTTGCCCCAGGCCTTTAAGAACATTTGGCCCGCCCTTGGAAATGAATTTATCACCATTATCAAGGACAGTTCCATCGTTTCAATCATTGGAGTAACAGAAATCGTGTACGAACTAAACATCGTTCGGGCTGACACTTACAGAGGAGTGGCACCAATTGCCGTCGCAATGATTCTCTACTTTATCCTCTCGTTCTCGTTGTCAAGGGTGCTGAACTACTTTGAAAGAAGGATGAACCATGACTAAAACTGATAATGAAGCGTTGATTCAAGTCAACGATTTGAAAAAAGATTTTGGAGCAAATGAGGTCTTAAAAGGCATCGACGGAACCATTAAAACGGGCCAGGTCATCTGTGTGATCGGCCCCTCTGGTTCTGGCAAGAGTACCTTTTTACGGTGTCTGAACATGTTGGAAGAACCCACCAGCGGACAAATTATCTTTGATGGAAAGGATCTTACCAAGTTCAACCACAAAGAGGTTGCTACTTTGGGTGAACGGATTGGCATGGTTTTTCAAAGCTTTAATCTTTTTCCTAACATGACCGTCTTAGAAAATTTAAAGCTGGCTCCTAAAAAAGTGAAACACGTCAAAGATCAGGAGGCCGCTTCAATTGGACTGAGATTACTAGACCGAGTGGGATTAAAGGGGAAGGCCAATGTTTATCCGTCCAGTCTCTCTGGTGGACAGGCCCAAAGGGTTGCCATGGCCAGAGCGCTTGCCATGAATCCGCAAGTTATGTTATTTGATGAACCGACAAGTGCACTTGATCCTGAAATGGTCGGTGAAGTGCTTCATGTCATGCAAGGACTGGCCAACGAGGGCATGACGATGGTGGTTGTGACCCATGAGATGGGTTTTGCGAAAAAGGTAGCCGATGAAGTCTGGTTTATGGCGGACGGTTACATCCAGGAAAAGAATACACCGGATCAGCTCTTTGATCATCCCCAAAATCAGCGAACCAAAGAATTTATCGATAAAATTATTAATGAAGATGAGTAGACTAAAAGAGCTTCCGTTTGGAAGCTCTTTTTATTTTCTGACCGTTAAATTATTCGGGATGGTGGCGACATAGGGGTCGTGTCTTTTTAGATACTGCACAATTAAGTCGGAGGCACTGTCTGGACTTTCGTTGATTACCTTCTGGGCGTTAAACATGTCATAGTCGCCACCACCGATGGCCCGATAGTTATTTAACGCAACCTTTAATTCCTGATTATAAGCAATGGGTTGATCGTGATAGTTGAGTTTAACCACCCGTTTGCCAACCGGTTGGGAGATGTCAAATTCGTAGTCAATTCCACTGTAGATGTCGTAGTTAAATAGTTGCATTTTGGGGGTAATGAATTTGGGGTCAATGACAATCTTACCGTTTTGAATGGCGAAAAATTCGGCACATTTTTCGAGGGCCCGCTTTAAATCCGCTCCGGTAATTTTTTCGGCCATAATGGTGTTGGGGTAACTGTAACCGTTGATGATTTCACGCATTGAAATGTCATGATGAAAACCCTTAATATCATCGTTGAAGAGGGCGGTTCCGGCGATGTCAACGTTCATCGCATCCATCTCCACCCGATTGATAAAGTCGATGTAGGGATGATTGTTCATTCGGACCTTCATGGGATCGTCAATCAGCATGCTTGCTCCCGTGGTCTGGCCGACTGGTTGATCCAGCCATTCTTCCACCTCGCTTTCGATTTGATGATCGGGAATTAGGTCATAGTCTGGTTGGGTGTGAGCCGTTGAAATGAGATGACTGGAACTTCTAACAAGCTGTTTGTTAGAAGTTAAATCCAGGTCAATTTCACCGACATCACTGCCGTGAACTCCAGGCTGAGTGAAGGGAACGCCATTAATTTTTCCCGCCAACTGACGGTGCTGATGACCCGTAATGAGGGCATCAATTCCAGGGACTTCCGTCGCAATGCGGTAGCCTTCGTTTTCTGACGTGTCCTTTTCCGTCGGCTCACCGGTCTTTGGATCGGCTTCAATCCCACCATGGTAGGCGACAATGACCACGTCCGCCCTTTGACGTAATTCAGGAACATACTGCTTAGCCGTTGCTAGTGCTGAATTAAATTTTAATCCTTGAATGTTATTAGGACGCTCCCAATTGGGAATAAAGGCGGTCGTTAGTCCGAGAATGGCAAACTTGACGCCTTTTTTCTTGATAATTACGTACGGTTGATCGGCAATCTTGTTAGAAATGGCACCCTCAATGTTGGCGTTCAAAATGGGGTAATTACGTTTACTTTCAGTGTCTCTAATGTACTGTTGGCCGTAGTTAAATTCATGATTTCCAAGGGTAGCGGCATCGTATCCAACATCAGCCGTTATTTGACTGAGAAGACGACGTTTGTCTGCGCCCTGTTCTGACAAAAAGGTTGAAAATGGTGATCCCTGAATCCAGTCCCCATTTTCAATTGCTACGACAATTTCGTCGTCTTTTTCGTCCTGTTGTGCTTTTTTGATGATGGCACCTGCCTGAAGCATGCCGAGTGAAGCGTGGTTATTGCGGGTTGTATAGTTAGTGGGGTACACGTATCCATGCACGTCACTGGTTGATAAAATTCGGACTTTCAAGTTATTATGCCACCTTTTCCGTGTTTTCTGATGTAGTGATTGGCGTCTTGTTTTCGTGTTTTAATTCCTTGATTGACAGCATGATTACGAAGCTAACGAGGTAAATCCCGCTCAAAAAGAGGATCACCGCCATGAGGTTAAAGCGATCCATCAAGAATCCAATCAGGACGGTGGAAAAGCTGCCGACACTTTTAGCAATACTCATGATGGTGTTGTTGGCCGTTGCCCGAATCTCGGTTGGGTAGAGCTTGCTGACGATGGTTCCATAACCACTATACATCCCGTCGGAACAGAAACCAACGATTCCACCACCGATTAAAAATTCCAACTTATTTTGCGCGATAATCAGTAAAAAGACTGAGGCAGCGGCGGCTAGTAGCCAGATGCCATACGCCAGACGACTGCCGAGGTGATCCTGAACGATCCCAAAACACATGATCCCAAGTGACATGCCGACGATGGTCGCAATCATCCAAAGGGATGAACCGGCCACTGAGATGTGCATTCTTTCTTGAGCAATTGAGGGAAGCCAACTAATTAGACCGTTATAGCCGGCGATGTGAATCATGAACATAATCATGATTCTGACCGTTAGAAAGCATTCTTTCGGGGTGGCGAATAATTCGGTCCAGTGGCTGAAATCACGGTTGGGATCTTTTTCAATGGCGTTCCGGTTCTCGGTAAATTCTTTACTCTCGGGTAAGTGAAATCTGATAAACCAAGCTAAGATAACGGGAACGATCCCAATGAAGAAGAGGACGTGCCAACCGAAGTGGGGAAGGATAAAGGCAGATAGGAGGGAGGCAATAATTGAACCAATTTGACCGCAGACTCCAGCAGCGGCCGACAAGCGACCAAGATATTTCTTGGAGAAGGCCTCACTTAGCATGGTAATCGCAATCCCATACTCACCAGAATTACCGACACCGATGATGATGCGAAAGAGACATAGCATCCAGAACGAGTTGGTAAGTCCCATTCCGGCGGTTCCAATGGCATAGATAATGATGGTCCAGCAGAGGGTTTTGACCCTTCCATAACGGTCGGCGATTGCGCCAAAGCCAATCCCACCGAAAATTGATCCGATGGCGGTAATGGCTGGCAGTAAGCCACCCTGAGCCTTTGAGATGTTTAAGCTAATGATGATTGAAGCCAGTGCCAGTGACATAAACATGGCGTCCATTCGTTCTAGGATGAACCCAATCCCAGTTGACCACGTGATGCGCTTTTGATACTTTGTCAATTTTGGCATAAAAAAATTGTCCTCCCATTTAATTCTGCAGGGTCCAGATTCACTGCACAGAATAGCATGAGAACACAATCGTTCAATCATTATATGGATAACATGTTATGCTTGTGGCTTCTCTGAACCATTTAAAGCTCTATATTGTAATTAATATTATCATAAAGTTGATAAAATGCAACGGACCAAGTTTGTAATTATTAGATGATAATTGGATGAATTTGCATCATGACGCTTGTTTTTAACATTAATAAATTACATAAATGATTTTACCCACAAAAAAACAGCCGCATCACTGCAGCTGTTTTCCAATCTTTAATTAACACATGTGGATTCCCATCTTTTTGTATGAATTCATAGCTGGGATATCTAAGTCCTTCACTGGGATGCCCTCTTCTTTTGAAAGAGCGTTCAGTAGGGTATCCATGTTCATTAACTTGTACTTCTTGTGTGGATCATTCTTGTCATAAGCCTGGATCTGAAGCATCATGCCACCGTCTTCGTGTTCCGTAATGTGACAGTGATACATGTAAACGCCAGGGAAGTCGAACTTAACTTGCAAGCGAACGACTTCGCCGGGGTTAACCCCAATGGTGTCCTTCCAACCGTGTTCGTTTGGATAAGGGTCACCACCGTTTCTGGAAAGTACTCGGAATTGAGTTCCGTGCATGTGGTAAGGATGAACCATCCCGCCATCCATTTCGTTTGAATTAGATACTTCCCAAATTCGTTCTTTACCGACTTCTTGGCGATCATCGATTCGTTGCATATCGAACTTTTTACCGTTGATTTCAACGGATTCGTCCATTCCAGACATAGCTGCCTTATGAACGGGAGCGTCCTTGTCAATTTTGGCAAATGGTGGCATGTCAACGAGGTGATCTGGGAGCTTGGTGTTGTCTGGTGCGAACTCATGAATCTTAAACGTCATGATGGGAACGTCGTCGGAGTAGAGTTGAACTTCATCACCGGGTTTATAACCACTGAAATCAACGATGACTTCATCACGTTCGGCACAAACCATCATGAGGTGTGTAAACTCGACTGGTTCAGGAAGAATTCCGCCATCAGAACCAATCTGGGTGAACTTCAGATCGTCATCAAAGTGAAGGCGCCATTCACGACGGTTGGAGCCGTCCAGGAATCTGAGTCGTACTCGTTGGGTAGTAACATCAAAGTAGGGGTTCACGGTACCATTAATCATGGCAGTTGGACCTTGAACACCGTCTGGATCGTAGTCTTCTCTGTAGTTTAGTTGGTTACCCTTGTGGAAATGACGGTCTTGTAGGACAACGGGAATGTCATCGACTCCGTAATTTCTTGGGAAAGGTAACTTGGATTCAATGTCGTCTTGAACAACCACTGGGGTTGCAAGACCCTTGTAGACTTGTTCAGAAGTTTCTGGACATGGATGAGCGTGCAACCACAATGTGGCAGCAGGCTGATCCACCGTAAACTCAATTTCACTGCTTTCACCAGGGTAAACTGGTGCGTGACAACCACCGTCAACGTATGGACCGGAAACATTTAGTCCGTGCCAATGAAAGGTGGTTAAAACTGGTAAGTCATTTTTTAAGGTCACATGCATGTGTTTACCCTCTTTTAAAATGATGGTCTTACCTAAAATACTAGCGTTGTAACCCCAAGTCTTTGTTTTTTCACCGGGTAAAATCTGAGTTTCACCTGGTTGAGCATCCACCGTGTACCACATGTCGGTATCGGTTTCTTTATCGGGCTTTAAAATTTCGGGGATGTTTAATTTGTGTTCTGGAACATCAGGCACCTTGAGTGGAATGTATCCACCGTCATGGGTGTTAAAAGCTGGTTCATCATAGAAATAATCATTGTATACTTTTCGTTCGGACATTGTCTTGTTCCTCCCTAATTGTTTAACTATCTACTACACCATCATAATACAGCTTTTTAGACTATAATGCTTGTTTGTTAGCTAAAAACATAGAAAAAGATCGACTATTAAAGTCGATCTTTTTAAAACGTTTGTTTTATTGTTCTTTGTACCATGGGTAATGGAAGTTACCTGGACGGTCAGTACGTTCGTAAGTGTGAGCACCGAAGTAATCACGTTGTGCTTGAAGCAAGTTAGCTGGAAGTACTTGAGCTCTGTATGAGTCGAAGTATGAAACGGCAGCTGACAATGATGGAACAGGAATACCTGCTTCAGTAGCTAACGAAACGATTTCTCTAGCTGAGTCTTGGTACTTGTTAGCGATGTCTGAGAAGTATGGGTCCATTAACAAGTTAGTTAACTTAGGATCCTTATCAAAGGCATCAGTGATGTTTTGAAGGAATTGGGCACGGATAATGCATCCAGCACGCCAAATCTTAGCTAATTGGTCGTACTTCAAGTCCCAACCGTAGTGTTCTGAGGCCATTCGCATTTGTTCGAAACCTTGAGCATAACTCATGATTTTACCGAAGTATAATGCTTGGCGAGCCTTTTCAACGATTTCGTCGCTGTTAAACTTAGGTTCTTTGGCAGGACCATGAAGAACCTTTGAAGCGGCCATTCGTTCTTTTTTCATCATTGAGATGAAACGAGCGTAAACTGATTCGGTGATAACTGATTGAGGAGCACCAATGTCTAAAGCATCGATTGAACTCCACTTACCAGTACCCTTGTTAGCACCACGATCTAAGATTGCGTCAACAATTGGCTTGTTCTTGTCGTCGCCTAAGTCATCTTTTCTAGTCAAGATGTCAGCAGTGATTTCGATCAAGTATGAGTTTAATTCACCCTTGTTCCAATCTTTGAAGATTTTAGCAAGGTCATCAACTGAGTAACCAGCAGCATTTCTCAAAAGGTTGAAGGTTTCATCGATTAATTCTTCGTCACCGTATTCGATACCGTTGTGGACCATCTTTACATAGTGACCAGCACCGTTAGGGCCAATGTAAGCAACACATGGTTCGCCATCTTCGGCCTTAGCAGCAATCTTTTCAAGGATTGGAGCAACACGGTCGTAGGCTTCTTTTTGACCACCGGGCATTAGTGAAGGGCCTTTAAGGGCTCCAAGTTCACCACCAGAAACACCCATTCCGATAAAGTTAATACCTGACTTAGCAAGTTTTTCACTTCGAGCCATAGTATCGTGGAAGTTAGTGTTACCACCGTCAATAAGAGTGTCACCCTTATCAAGTAATGGTAATAGTTCAGCAATAACGGCATCAGTTGGCTTTCCAGCTTTAACCATCAATAAGATCGTACGAGGTTTTTGAATTGATTCAACGAAATCCTTAACGTTGTAACTTGGAATCAAGTGTTTGTCACCGTGATCCTTCATTACTTGTTCAGTCTTACTTGCAGTACGGTTATAAATTGCAACTGTGTAACCGCGACTTTCAATGTTGAGGGCAAGGTTCTTACCCATAACAGCCATACCAACAACACCAATGTTTGCTTTTTTATCAGCCATAATATACCTTCCTTTTCGAATATATATGTTAATTCATTACACTAGTAGTTTACCATTTCACATTAGAATTGTGAAATAGAAACTTCAAATTTTGTAAGCACTTTCTTTACTTTTCAGCAGGGAAGTACCAACTGTGACCATCTCGAGCTAATAACTCGTCTGCTGCCTTTGGTCCCATTGAGCCCGGTTCGTAGTTAGGAAAATCAGGTTTGGTTTCGTCCCAGTACTTCTGAATGGGGTCAACGTACTTCCAAGCGGCGGCAACTTCTGGCCAGCTTGCAAAGTTGGTGTGATCACCATTTAAGATGTCATGGAAAAGACGCTCGTATGGTTGAGGAACTTCTGAAGCCCGAGCATCATTTTGTAGGTAACTAAGGTCGATGGTTTCGGTATGGAAACCTTGTTTGGAATCCTTGACGTTGACTCTCAGTGTAATTCCACCACGAGGGTCAATTAAAATTGAGAGGACGTTGGTTTTAAGAGTATCTGGCAAACCGGCTTTACTGAAGATGTTGTTAATGTCTTTTTTGAAGATAATATCAACTCTAGTGGCTTTGGTTTTTAACTTCTTACCAGTTCGAACGTAGAAAGGAGTGCCCTCCCATCTAGAAAGATTGTAAGTTACTTTTCCAGCAACAAAGGTATCATTATTAGAATCGTGTGGAACGTCTGGCTCGTCACGGTAGGCGGCTGAACCACTACCAGCTCCGTATTGACCACGAACAAAGTTCTTTTTGACACCCTCAGTATCATAGAAGTTCATACTTTCAAGGGTTTTGACCTTGGTAGCACGAACGTCAGTATCAACAAATGATTCTGGCTTATCCATTGCAAGGAGGGTCATGATTTGCATGGTATGGTTTTGAATCATATCACGTAAAGCACCAGCTGTGTCGTAATATCCGGCACGGTCTTCTACGCCAAGTTTTTCGGATAGGGTGATCTGGACGTTATCGATGTAGTTGTGGTTCCAAACGGCATCGATGATGGGGTTACCGAATCGAATAACTGGGATACTTTGAACCATTTCTTTGCCTAAATAATGATCGATGCGAAAGATTTGGTCTTCCTTAAACGCAGCGGTTAATTCATCATTTAATTTTTCAGCAGATTCATAGTCTCGACCGAATGGTTTTTCAATTACCAAGCGGTTAAAGCCACCATTGTCTGAAAGAACGTGTTGTTCCTTCAGATTTTTAGCAACGATTCCAAAGAATCTTGGGGCCATTGAAACATAAAAGATCCGATTACCATTAAGTTCGTATTTCTTGTCAAGTTCGTCGGCTAATTTACTTAAGGCCTGATAATGTTCCACGTTGGTAACATCATGAGATCTGAAGTAAAAATGACTAGCAAACTCTTCAGCTTGTTCTTGATTATCTGCTTCTGACGAGATGGAATCCAAAACCATTTTTTGAAATTCCTCATCGGTGTGGGGTCGTCTAGCTAACCCAAGCAGTGCAAAATGATTGTCAATACTGCCCTTTTTGTAAAGTTCAAATAAGGCTGGATATAACTTTCGCAAAGCAAGGTCACCAGTGCCACCGAAAAGCATGAATAATGCACGGTTAGCAGTTGCCATTAATACTCACTCCTTTTAATAATTATAGTTATTCGTATACAAGACCAATTATATAACACTACTGCTACCAAAAAAAGTGGTTTATTCCTTATTGTTCCACATATGAAAGCGCTATCTAAAGTATCCCTAACTTGACGCATTTCTTCATTATAAATAGTTCAAAATAATTTTTTGATTGCCAAATTGGTACAGGTCATAAAGTGGCTGGCCGTAAAAAAGGGCTGATAATTTAAATGACATAAAAAAGTTTTCTACCATATTAATATGGTTTTAGTAATTAAAAATAAGATGGTAGTGAGAAATTCAAAACTGAGGATGAATCTGACAATCGATACATTAATATAGTAGAAACTGGTCAAAAACGGAAAAATTAGGTTGAATTAACCTAAAAATATGGTTGTCAAACTTTTTTTGGAGTAATTTTGCAGAAATTGAAGGGGGTATATGGCAAAAAAAGAGCAAAAATTACAAAATGACACAGAAAACACTCAATAATCCGGTGATTTTTAGGGTTATGTTGCAAAACATGTTACTTATGTTACAAAATAACAAAAATCGGCGATTTTTTTAAACACTGTGTTATTTGTGTGTAATGTTTTCCGTTTAGTATATACATTGTTGATTGATACAGGAGATCAACGAATTTAAAAAACAGAAAACCGGAAAACGAAAATTAGTTAAGAAATTTAGATTAGGAGTGATTATTATTATGAAGTCAAAAAGTATCAAGGCCGTAGTTTTATCAAGTGCCGCAGCATTAGGTTTATTAGCAGTAGGTGCTAACACCACCCATGCTTCAACAAACGTTACAGTTAAATCAGGTGACACTGTTTCAGAAATTGCTCAACAATACAAAGTTTCTACTAACCAAATCGCCAAAGCCAACCATTTACAAAATGTTGACCAAATCTCAGTTGGACAAAGATTAGTAATCCCAACTGGTGTTACTGTTCCAAATGCTGTATCACAACCAGCACAAACTACTGGTTACCAAGCACCAAAGACTACTCCAGCTGTTAAAGCTCCAGTTGCTAAGGTTGCACAACCTGTACAACAACCAGTTGCTGCTCAACCAGCACCAAAGGCTCAAGTACAAGCCCCAGCCCCAGCAGCACCAAAAGCTCAAGCTCCCGTACAACAAGCTCCAGCTGCACAACAACAAGCTAATACTCAACCAACCCAATCACCAAAGGCTAATGTACAAGCATCAGCTCAAAAGAGTACTCCAGCTCCAGCAGCACCACGAACTAACCAAAGAACTTACACTGTACAAACTAACACTGTTAAACCATCTAACGTTAACTACTCAAGCAACGGTGGTGATGATGCAGCCAAAGCTTGGATCACTGCACGTGAATCAGGTGGTTCATACACTGCTTCAAATGGTAACTACTACGGTAAGTACCAATTATCTAAGTCATACTTAAATGGTGACTACTCAGCTGCTAACCAAGATCGAGTTGCTAACCAATACGTAACTTCACGTTATGGTTCATGGTCAGGTGCCCAATCATTCTGGCAATCACACGGTTGGTACTAAGATAAATTTATACTAACTAATTAATAAGAATTAATTGAAGTCACGGTGATCGAAAGGTCACCGTGATTTTTTTAGCTTGAAAAGTAATCAATTTATAAGTTATACTAATAGTAGACTTTTGCATGAAGTCAGGATTCTATTAGGATATTGTGAAAAGAAGTGGGTGTTGTGAAATTTTTCCTATTTTTATTGCACAAGGATTTTATTCTATGGTATAATGTCTTTGTGAAAGATGTTATTAGATTGCGTGTCTGTGGTGCTTTATCACCATTACAAACATACAATTTATTAGCAATAAAATAATATATTTTTTGGAGGTAGTTTTTTATGGAAGCAAATATTGGTAAGAAATTAGTTTTAGGTGTGGCATCATTAGCAGCCGTTTTAGGTTTGTCAATGGCCATTGAGAACATTAATGTAAACGCTGCTCCTGTTCATCTTCCAGCAGACACTAGTGCAACTCCTAATGACACTACTGGTTCAGTACAAGGACAATCAAAAGCTCACGTTCAAGTAAGAACCGGATACTTAACTTTACAAGAAGTTCCAGATTTAAACTTCGGTGAAGCAGCCAACAACAGTAACCCACAATTTGGGATTCCGTTGCATGATAACCAAACAGGTAATGGTAAACCACAATTAGTTGTTGTTGATGGTCGTACCGTCAAAGATCAACCAAATGGTGCTGGTTGGACTGTTTCAGCTGCTTTAGGTCAATTCAATGATCAACCAGGTAATGGTTGGGGTGTTCAATTGAACCAAACCGCTGTTAAAAACAGCATTGGAAGTGCCGCTCAAGTAAATACTCCATTGTTGAATGCTGGAGCTGACAATTCTTCCCAAGTTCTTTCAGCTAATGCTGGTCAAGGTTTAGGAACGACTTCAGTTGACTACTCAAAGAGTACTGACGCTAGTTTGAACATGCCAGCTAACGTTACTCCAGCTGATTACAACGCACCAATTATTTGGACTCTTAACGCACAAGGCCCACAAAACCCAACTAACTAATAGTTCTCTTTACGGGTGTGTATTGTATAACCAAGAAGACAGACCACGTACGGTTTGTCTTCTTTTTAGTAAATTAGAAAATTAATTAAGTAGGACGTGATTGTAATTTTATCAAGGTTGAAGAAATTCTGGTTACCGTTTTTACTTGCCGTTGCAACCATTCTTTTGATGATTCCGATACTTGGAACCTTAAAAACAAATGCAGCCCAAGGTCCATCAATTGCGGTTAAACCGAATTACACTAAGAATCAAATTAAGCAAGATGGAGTGATCTTTGTTCAAACCAAGCCGGGTCAAACCCAACAAATTAGTTTGAGCATCGTTAATTTATCCAAATCACCCCAGTCCTTTAGCATTGAACCAACAACTGCTTTTACTTCCGGTGGTGGTGCCATTGCGCTCAATCCGACTAATAAGTTTCCGACTGATAAAACTTTGAAGTATAAATTCAAGGATTTAGTCCAAGGAGACAAGAAGCAGACGATTAACTTAGCTCCTAATAAGGGAACCAACGTTAACTTTAACGTAAAAGCTCCTGACAAGACCTATCAAGGTGTCATCATGGGTGGACTGTACGTTAGTCCACAATTACCACCTTCTGCAGCTAAATTAAGGGGGGTCAGCGTTAATAATAAGTTTGCTTTAGCAATGCCCGTCTATCTTCGTGACAACACTAATCAAACCATTAAACCAAAGCTTACGGCTCAAGGCATTAAACCGGGGAAGGTATCTAATGAACCGGTGATTTATACTAAGTTAGCGAACGAAAAGCCCACGACAGTTAGTCAAATGCATTTAAAAGACAAGATTTACCGAAAGAGTAATCCAAAGAAAGTCTTGAGTAAGGCCAACCAGAGTGGCTTAAGTATGGCGCCTAATTCCAACTTTAATTTTATGAATAATTTTGGCAAAAATGCGTTGTTACCCGGTAATTATCATTTGAGTTTGCAGGCTTCAGACATTAACGGAAACAAGTGGGATATTGAAAAAGATTTCCATATTTCAATTGCTCAGGCAGCAATTAATAATGCTAATAAAAACTGGTGGTGGATCATCCTATTGATTATCTTGTTAATCTTAATCTTGATCTTATGCTATGTTTTGTACCGTCAACACAAAAAACAAAAGGATTTGATTGCCGCACAGCAAGCAGAACTTGATAAAAGAAACGATCAATCTAAATAACTAGGTTGGGAGATGTACAAATGCGAATACAATGTTCTAAGTTTTTAAGGATGGTACTGTTAACTGGATTAACTATTTTAATAGCCGTTGGGTTAGAAGCGAATGCAGCTTCGTTTGCGAAGAGTGAATCTAATTCAAATACCACAATTCGAATTGGTAGAAATGTAACCCCAGCACCCAATGGACAGGGTGGTCAACCTGAAGATATGTCTAATAAAACCCCAGGTCCCTCTGAATCAGAAGGCACTAAAATTCCGCCAACCATTGCTGTTAGTGGAGAGCAACAAGGTACGTTACCTCAAACAGGACAAATGCTTAAATGGGGCACAATGGTAGCCGGAGTGATTTTTCTCTTTATCGCTTTTCTGATTATATTAAACCGTCATTTCATTAAAAAATTAGAATTGAAGAATTCGAAATAAAATTCAAATGCGAAAACTAATTAAAATTATAATTTTAGTTGGAGTTTTGTTGATTGAACTGTTTGTGCCAATGACTTCCCAGGCCAATTCGGATGATTACCCGTCATTTTCTGCCACGCCAGTTTTGGGTGGACTCCCGCTTCAAAAGGGCAAAGAGTATTTTGCGATTCAAGCTAAACCGAATCGGGAATACCAGCTTCCGCTTCTTTTGAAAAATCATGGAGACCGTCCCATTAAAATTAGGTTAACGCTGAATAATGCAACGACCACGTCGAGTGGCAGTATTTCATACGCTAATCCAAGCGTGCTTAAAAATGATCAGAATTCGGTTTCTAGACAAGTTGTTGGAAAACTTAAAAGAGAAGTGAATTTGGCTCCGGATGCAAGTAAGGTAGTCAATTACCAAATCAGGACAAATTCACGAGTTATGGGAACAGAACTTGCTGGCATCACTGCTACTGGAGTGGTTCCTTCCGTTTCAAACGAGAAGGTTAACAGTTTAGCCAGTTACGTTATTGGAGTTTCGTTAAGTGGACAGGATGGATTGAAATTAGATCGTTTAAAAATTTCAAACATTGAGAGTGGAAATTATGATGGATTAAATGCGTTTAAAGTTACGATTAAGAATAATTACCCACAGCTGATTCAACATGCGAGGGTGCGAGTCAAAGTTTTTCATAACGAAAAAGTGGATACGATAAAGGAATATTCGAATGTCAGTATTGCCCCGAATACTCCTTTGGTGTGGACAATTCCCTATCAAAAATTGCAACCTGGTAGGTATCGAATGGATGTTATGATCCATTCTGACAAGCAAACGGTTCGATTGCACAAGACGTTTACCCCACTAAAGTTATCAAACCAAGTAGAGTCATACGTACCGGTTTTAATTGCGGTATTTTTGACCATCGAAATTTGGATTATTTTTTGGATTTGTCGGATGTTCTATCACAAAAAGAAAAATAAAAAGAATTGAGAAAAAATGAGAATAAAAAGAGAAGTACTTTATAAGCTATTAATAGGAGTGGTTTGTACTGCTGTATTTATGATTTGTGGCGCAATGATGAGTGTTAGGGCGGATCCAGATAATCCGTATAACATTCCTGCACCACCGGAATCAGGTCCGTCAATGGACGAATTTATGTTTGCTGGGATTCAACCGAATGAAAGCGTTCAAAAAAGATATCCCAACGTTCAGGTGGTAACTGATAATACTGGTGATGATCATTCTGCTCAAACCATGTGGTGGAAGAACCAAGTTGATTTACAAAAACCGTTTACAATTAAGTTTTACGTTTATATGAAAAACCCGAAAAAAGTTAAAACATTAGCTGATGGACTGACCTTTACCCTGCAAAATGACAATCCAAATGCCATCGGATCATCGGGTGAATCACTCGGTTCATATGGAAACGTCCGAACCGTTTCAAAGGCAATTGACAATGATCATGTTAATCCTAAAAAAGCATATTTGAGAACCCAATTTATTCACAATGCTTTATCGTTTGAGTTTGATCCATACTACAACGGAGATTATAGTGACCATAAATTGCCGCGAAAGATTCCACATACGGCGTTCATTTACCCAAATGAATTCACTGGTCCATTTGACTGGCACGATAAAGATCATATTGGAATCAATCACCATGATTATAGTCAGACGCCATCTTTAACGGCTAATCAGGGAACATGGATCCCGGTGACTTATAAGTGGATGCCTAATGACTGGCAACCAGATAGTAACGCCAGGTCGGATCATGCCACCGCAACCGTTACGTATAATGATCCCAAGTCTGGTCACTCAATTGACGGAATTGATCAGCATACCACTACTGAAAATGTTCCTTTGAGCCAATTTCAAGGTAACTACGCATGGTGGGGATTTACTGGTGCAACTGGTGCGTTGAACATGGTCAGTGCCATTGCCAATACCGAAATTCCTCAGATTCCTGGAGTTAAAAAATTAGTTTGTGATTTAAGTGCACTTCAACGTGAGGGGAAGTATAAGGACATTAATCCCTACGATAGTGATACCGGTGCCGCAAATGACATGATTAAGGAAATTGATCCGAGCGAATTTAAGGACCTTGTCACTAACGCTAAGGTTGGAGACGTGATGCTTTATAAGGTCGATACCTATAACTACAAAGATAATGGTTTAGGAAATACCTGGGATAACGTTAAGGTCACGGATGACATGACCAATCTAGGGATGCGTGGTCTAGACGATAACGATCAAATCGTGGCAGAATACCCCAACGGAATTGAACCCATCGACGATGACGGGAAACCTGACTCGGTTGGATTTCGAACGATTATTACTGATCCAGATCCTAATACTAAGCAGAATACGGTAACCGCTAAGGGAAGTAACTTTACGGCACCGGATGACGGAGTGGTTAAGTCAAGTCAGGCGACTGTCGAAATGTCGAATAACCCGTACGACAACGTTAAGCCACGGGTTATTTTACAAAACCAGATGTCAAATGACGGTGGTAATACTTGGACCAATAATCTGACCAACGTCAAAGACGGAAGTGAGGTCCAGTACAAGATTTCCCTTCATAACATGATTGAAGGCACGCAGTTTAAAGATGGTTCGTATTCATTTGTGGTTCCAAGTATTAAAGACATCAAGAACATTGATGTTAACGGAGAACCAATTAGTAATAGTGATTATACGGTAAGTGACACCACCGATTATGAGATTAGTGGGAAAGACTCCAACTCTAACTTTAAGAACGCTAAGAAGATTACGATTAAGAATCTTCCAGACATGAATGGTCGAGAGGTAACTAATGTTACCGCTGACCTTCAGCTTGGGGACAATAATCCTGATAATATGAGTTCAATCCCTGAATTGACGGGAACCGATCGCAACCAGGATTCACTTAAGTTTCAAGGACGAAAAGAGACCTATAATTTCTACAATGGATCGGTTGTTTTGAATCAACCGCAGGATTTAGACTACGGCTTTCAAAATGACTACTTCTTTAAGGATCAGTACATGCAACCAAGAAACCTTGGCAAGAAAAAGACCCCGATTGACATCAACAAAGGGTACGAGGTTGCTAGTTTAACCGATGACCGTCGTGTTAAGAGTCCGTACAGTGTCTGGATCTCTCAGGAGAATACTCCTGAAAATCCACATGAGATTGGAAGACCCGGCTCACCATTTTCACTGGCTTACTTTGCCTTAAACAGCAAGCAACCCACCATTTTGAATCCAGGATCTGGCAACGTCCAGGTTTACAACTATCCTGGGAAAAAGGAAGATGGTAAGATTACGACTCCAATTAAATGGAATGCTAATCAAGGACTTGATTTAAGGATGAACCAGAGTGGGAGTGCCGTCGGTAGTACCGGAGGATATGACGCTACGCTTAATTGGAGCATCAAGTATGGTTCAAAAGATAGTGGAACGCCATAAAGACGGTCAATCAGTGATCGTGATTATGAGATATTTTGCCAAACGAAAGGCTATCAAGGACTTGATAGCCTTTTTTGTTGCATGTAAATTAAACATAACGTTGGTAATTGTGAAACGCTTTTCTGATGGGCTTAAAATCTCTATAATGGCGTGCTATAATTAGCGTAAATCTATCAAAGTGAGGAAACGTTATGGGTGAAATCAAGAAAAAAATGAAAGATCGACTTGATGCCTTCAGTGACGCCATTATTGCCATCATTATTACCGTGATGGTGTTGGAACTGCCGATTGAGAAAATGGGTGGAAACGTTGAGTATCTGGTTCTATTTCGTGCCATTGGAATCTATGCCGTTAGTTTCTGTTTTGTTGGGAACTTGTGGTACCAGCATGCACAAGTATTCAATGATACCGAAAAAGTTGCCAACAAGACGGTTGTCATGGACCTGGTGTTCCTCTTTTTCATGTCGTTAATTCCAACTTTTACAAAGCTTATGACCGACGATACATCGCAAATCACGGTGATGCTTTATGGCACTCTTTCACTAATTTTATTGGTGGTCTTTCGCATCATTGTGTCACAAATTGCGGAAGTCAAGTACCGAAAGCACTCCAAGCAACATGAAGTTTTCAACTATATTTTTGCCAGAAACTTTAACTATTCAATTGCGGCGTACGTCATTTTGATTATTTTGGCGTTTTTCTTTCCTAGAATTGCTTTGACTTTATTTATCATTATTCCAATTTGGTCGTTTATTGAAAACAGCCACGAGCACGGGACCTTGAACTTGGCTAATCAAGGAATGGAAGAGGGCCAGGTTAATTTAACCGAGTCGGTGAAGAATTTAACGGCTGATCAGAAAAAATCCTTAAAAGCCAAGTTAGCTTCGACGATTAAGGCGTCAAAAGGTACTGATGATGAGAAAGAAAAGCATGAGATTTGGACCCAGTTTGCCAAGTGGGCCGCTGATCAGAGGTAAAACTTAAAGCATTGCTATAAAATATTTTTAGGGATTGACGTCAATGAACAAATGATGTTAGTCCCTTTTTTTTCAACATTTTTCTTTCAAAGTTAAATATATGTTAAAATTTATCTAAAGGTAGGTGTTAAATATGAAGAAAAACGCATTTACTAGTCGTATCAGTTTACTGTGGACGGCCATGGCCATGATTTTATTTGGAACCAGCGTGGTTGAGGGGATTCAGGAGATTATCTACGGTTTTCCCATTGGTTTCATTGACTGGATTTTGATTATTTTGAGTGCCCTCTGTATCATCATTTGGGCGGTCACCTTATTTATTAAGAATCCAGCGATGGAGATTGCGGGTGAAATTACCTCCAAGCAACGTGTTTGGGGTGGGGTTGTGACCCTGCTGGTGTTTCTTTTGGTAATAATCGGGATCTCTCATCTTTCCGTTATGTGGACTGATTTAATCCTGATTCTAGGATTTATTGGCTTTTTACTTAACGAAGTATGGACGTTTAAAGATTAAAATTTTTGATAATTAAATCTGAAAAAAATCCATTCCAATGTTGAATTGGGATGGATTTTTTGTTTACCTATAATTATTTGAATATGAAGATGGAGATAATGAGAAAAAAGAGATAAGCGGCTGCTGGAATGGCAGTCTTCCGCATTACTGTCCCCTCTTGTCCCTTCAAGCCAACTACGCCACTCACGGAAACAATGTTGTAGACACAAATCATGTTTCCAACGGCGGCGCCGATGACCTGACCGGCGAGAATGAGAAATTTATCTAAACCAGCGTCCACGGCGACATCAGCCTGAATTGATGAGAAAGTCAAGGTGGAGACGGTCGTGCTCCCGGTGACAAATGATCCCACCGCGCCTAGGATTGGTGCGATTGCTAGCCAGACGCCATGCAGGTGAGTAGCCATAAACGATGCCAAGTAACCGGGCATGCTGTCTAATTTGGCGCCGTTAAAATTGGTGTTAGTAAAGACTTGGACCATGATTAAAGTCACAATTAAGGTCAGAAGCGTGGTCTTCATTGATTTCACCACGTCCCACGCTTCGTGTGAAAACGAACGAAATGATTCTTCACGAAGCAGAACCGTTAGTAGGGCAACAATCAAGAGGACGGTTCCCGGTGAAGCTAAAAGGAGCCAGCTCGAGTCAATTGCCTTAAAGCCAAGAATGTTGGTTAATGATAGGTTGACGTGGCTGTTTAACCAGTTATGGACCGGTTTGACGAGTTTAGGGATTACCAGTAAAACGACCACGAGGACGTATGGTAACCACGCTCTAATTAGTGAAATGTCGGTTCGGGGCTCTTTGATAGTTACTTTTTCGGACTGCTGCCATGGATTTTTCTTAACATCCCTTGGTAGTAAGATGTTGAATTTAATACTTAAGATGGCGAAAATCAGGGCAATGATGGGGCTGATAACGGATGTTAGTTCGTACCCCAGTAATAATTGACTGATAATGGTTGAAGTCGAGTAGATTAACCCAATGGCAAGACACCATGGAGTAACCTGTAAAACTGATTTGAAGCGGTGCTTGGTGTATTGATTGGGAAGCAAAAAGACCAGCATAACGATGAGGATCAGCGGAACCAGGGTCCCACTGATTAACTCGAGGTTAGCAATCTTTAACCCGACTTTGCCCATCTCAGCGGGACTAACGGTGTTACTTAGACCAACTGTTATTGGAGTTCCTACGGCTCCAAACGAGGCGGCAGTTGAGTCGGCTACAAGGGCTAAAACGATTGAAGAGAGCGGTTTAAAGCCCAGAGCAATTAGCAGTGGCGCGGTGACCATGGCTGGAGCACCGAAGCCCGAGACTCCCTCAATTAGGGACCCAAACAGAAAGACAATCAGGATGGCTTGCAGGCGCATGTCGGTGGTTAAATTGGTGAAGCCAGCGTTAATCCGGTCCACTGATCCGGTGTATTCCAGTGCTCTTAGTAATAACAGTGCCCCAAGGAGAATCCAGGCAATCGTCAGACTTTTGTGGACTCCCTGAATGGCTGAGGCTGCCAGAGCTTTCATTGGCATCTTCCAAACCAATAAACTAGCTAAAATAACAAGTATTGCCGTTACACTCATTCCCTTTAAAGCTGGCATGTTTAAAAAGCCCAGCAGAATTATTGGGACTAGTATCGGAAACATTGAAACTAATAATTCCATATAATGTTTTCTCCTCTTAGTGCTTTGCGGTAAAGATGTCTTATAACTATTATACATGAGTCACCGAGTTCAAGCTAAGGGAGATCGAACAGTTAAAACGTAAAATGAGACGCCCCTCACCAAAGGGACACCTCATTTTTGCTTATTTACTTAGATATTTTTTTTCGTAGTGGTGGTACAAAAGATAACCCACAATACCAAACAGTACTGGTCCTACGACCATCCAGATACTGCTTACGTAGTTGCCACTCAAAGCGGGAGCGATAATCGTAAAAATAATGGCAAAACCGACCGTTAGCATTACGACACAGACCGCTAATTTAGCGACCAGTGAATTCTTGTAGAAGACAAAGGGCTTCTTGATTTTCTGGTTGGCTTTAAAACCAATGAACGAGAAGGCAATGAACAGGTACGGAATTACCATGGCCACGTTGGTCATCTGAACCAAAATGTTGAAGAAAGCTTTGGCACTTTGTCCTCCAAACGAGATTACGAGGATGAATAAGATGACTAAGAGTCCCTGAATCACCATGGCATTGCCTGGTACGTTGTGTCGGTTGATTTTGGTAAAGAACTTCGGCCAGATTTCTTTGGGTGTTCCTTCCACGATCGTCTTGATTGGCGAAATAACGAGGGTAATGAAGGCCCCACTTAGCGCAAGAAAAATGGAAACCCCGACGTAACGGCTGACCCACATCCCGATTTGAACGGAGACGCCATGAGGAAAGTTCAGGGCGGTCCCCAGTTGATAACCAAAGTTATTCATGATAACGAAAGGGATGTTGACTAAGTTAATGTTGTGTTTTGAATCCAAGATCTGGTTCCAGTTCGTAAAAGCTCCGACCATGAAAATGCCAATCGAATAGACAACGGAAATAGTGATGGCCGAGATGGTGATTCCCTTAGGAAAAGTCTTTTCGGGAGTCTTGGTTTGATCAACGAGCCCCCCAATGGTTTCTAGTCCACCATAGGCAAAGATTGCGTATACGATAAATCCGAGGACATTAATTAATGAATCGTATTGCGGATTGGGTGATACTAAGACGGCTTTCCAGGAAAGTGGCTGAAAGGTATGTCCGTTAATTAAAAGGATGATGGCCCCACCAACAATGAGGATTACGTTGGTTAGCATTGCCGCAAACCCGCCGATGGAAGTGACCTTTTGAATTTGACCGATTCCACGGGTAGCGATGAACGTAATTACGACCATTAAAAGGACGGCTAAAAGTCCGATGGTTTCAACGCTTGAAAGTCCAAAGAGATGAGCATCTGACGTTTTATCAACGCCGAAGATTGCATTTGAAAGTGGGACCCAGATGGCGGAACTGGTGTTGACCATCCAGATGATGGCGGAAGCATACCACATTGAGATTCCCGTGAAGGCGAATTTAGGGTTAACTGATTCGCTCATCCAAGTGTAGATGCCACCGTGTTTTTCTGAAAAAGCCGCACCAAACTCCGCAATCATGAACGCGAACGGGATGAAGAAGCAGAGCGCTGCCAGGATGTACCAGATGATTGAGGCATACCCCATTAGATAGAACGCTCTGGAAATGTTCGCTGATCCGAAGACGGATGTAAAGATCATTAAGACTAACGCAAATAATGATAACTTTTTATTGTCCATCAAATGTAACCTCCAATTTCTTAAATAATTCTTAAAGTATAACAGGAAAATCCCGATTTGTGACACAAAAAAAGAATTCATTGCTGAATTCTTTATTTTTTAAATTGAATTTTAACGTATTCGCGGTACTTGGGCAGGGTCTTGATTAACTCTTCATGAGTCCCATGCCCACTGATTTCACCGTGATCAACAAAGTAAATGTCGTCTGAATCAACGATGGTACTCAATCGGTGAGCAATGATGAGAGTGGTACGACCCTTCATGAGTTGATGAAGCGCCTTTTGAACCATGGCCTCTGATTGTGAATCAAGACTGGCGGTAGCTTCGTCAAGCATCAAAATCTTTGGATCCCGCAAAAAGGCCCGGGCGATCGCCAGTCGTTGTCTTTGACCACCACTGACCTTGATTCCTCGTTCACCAACTTGAGTGGAAAGTCCCTCAGGCATCTCCCTTACAAAGCCCTCCGCGTACGCCAGGCTTAGGACGTGCCAAAGTTGTTCATCGGTGAACTGTTCGTCTAGTCCATAGGTCAAGTTATGGCGAATCGTTCCCGCCATGATGGCTGAATCCTGACTAACCAGTCCGATTTGATGTCGCCAGTTAGAGAGGTTAATGTCCTCGATGTTTTCCTTGCCAATCGTAAGGGTGCCAGACGTTGGCTGGTAGTAACGTTCAATCAAACTGAAGATGGTTGATTTACCACTTCCAGAAGGTCCGACGAAGGCCGTGGTTTGATTGGGCTTGGCGGCAACGTTGACGTTTTTTAGGACCGGTTCGTCGGGGTCGTAGGCAAAACTAACGTCATTGAGACGCAACGTTTTACCTCCAATATCATCCGAGAAGCCTGACGCAAAGTCTTCTTCGGGTTCAATGAGGAGTTCTCGGACGTGTTCGGTAGAACCATTGGCCTTCGAGAGGTCAGTGACAAAACGACCCAGCATGCTAACGGGACCAATGATTTGAAACAGGTACATTAGAAAGGCAAACATGGTTCCGATGGTCATGGCTCCAATGGCAACCCGATGAGCGCCATATGCTAAAATGCCGACGATCATGGCCATCATGACCGTGTTCAGAATTGGTCCCGCGATGGAGTCATAGACCGATTCTTTGAGACCGATTCGATACAGATTGTGAATTAAGTTAGAACCAGCGTTGGTTTCGTACGGTTCGGCATTTGATGATTTAACTAAGCGAATTTCGTTTAAAGTTTCCTGCGCCTTTCCGCTGAAATCAGCCATTTGGTCCTGACGCGACTTCCCAATCTGACTTGACTTGTGAATAATGGGTCGCATCACAGTCATGACGATGGGAATGGCAATAAACATGATTAAGGCCATTCGCCAGTCCATGATTAGCATGATGATTAGAGCCCCGATCAGTTGAAAGATCGACGTAATCGTGTTGGGAAATGAAACTGACAATAAGTCTTTAATCTGATCCGTGTCACTCACGAGCCGCGAAGTCATTTTTCCGGTCTTCACGCTATCAAAATAGTGAACGTTTAACTTCACCATTTTCTCCCATAGTAGTTCTCGAAGGTTAGCCACTACGTCTTCACCGAAGAAACCCAGGAGCGTTCCTGAGCCCGCGTTAATTAGGGCACTTAAGACGAATAAAATAACCATGGCAAAAATCAGGACTAGACTCACGCCCTTGGCGAAGTCGTTCACCATGACCTGGGCAATCTTTGGAACCGTTAGTTGGGCTCCAGTAGCGACTAGTCCCAGGATCAGTCCGACCATTAGTTGCCAGTAGTGGGGTTTAGTTTGTCGAATTAGATGGAAGAATCCCCGAAAGTTAAAGGATCCGTTATTTTTTTGGTTTTTCTTTTTCACGTTATCACTCCTTAAATCGTAACTACTATCCTATCACAAATCGACTTGCTTGAAACGAATATTCATTCCGCCTATCCTAATCGTAGAAACACATTGAGAGGAGTTCTCATCATGGAATATGAGTATTACACGTTAAATAACGGAATGCAGGTTCCAAAGATTGGTTTTGGGACCTATCTTTTAAAGGGTTTTGAAGGTGCAATGGCGATCACTTCTGCCATTCATAAAGGTTATCGGTTAATCGACACTGCCTATAATTATGAAAACGAAGGGGCCGTTGGTCGTGGAATTGAAAACTCGAACGTACGGCGTTCTGATTTGTTGGTAACTTCAAAGTTGCCAGGCCGTTACTACGACCGAAAGAGTGCCATTAATGCCATTCAAGAGTCACTTTATCGGGCTGGTCTAGACTACTTTGATATCTACTTGTTGCACTGGCCTAATCCCAAAGAGGGGAACTACGTTGAAGCATGGCAAGCACTGATTGATGCCCAACAGTATGGTTTGATTCGGACGATCGGAGTCTGTAACTTCCTACCAGACTACTTGGACAAGCTAGTTGATGAAACTGGTGTCATTCCATCAATCAACCAGATTGAACTTCATCCCTACTTTAATCAGGCTGATATGCGTCACTATGATGAAGAACACGGGATTTTAACCGAAGACTGGAGCCCACTTGGTCGTGCCAGTGAGATGTTAAAGAACCCAGTTCTGGTTGATATGGCCGCTAAGTACCATAAAAACGTTGGTCAATTGATTTTACGCTGGGAGATTCAGTTGGGAACGCTGCCAATTCCTAAGTCAGCTCATCCTGGTAGACAGAGTGGTAATTTGAACGTCTTTGACTTTGAGATTACTCCTGAAGATATGGAAACGATTGATTCGTTAACCAAGCCAGATGGTCGAACTCATAATCAAGATCCAGCCACTTACGAAGAATTTTAGATTAATTAATGCTTGAAATCAATTAATAAAGGAGGCCCAGAAGTGGGTCTCCTTTTTGTACGGATTAATTAATAAATAATTTCAAGAACTTTTTGAAGCCGATGAAGTAATTTTTCAGAATCTTTGGGAGATTCCATTGCTTCTTTAATCGTCTGGTGGCACAGAACGGTAATGGCCCACCGTTTGGCTGGCAGCTTAATGATTGCCGAATCATCAATGTTTTTCTGATTATGCAGGATGTCCATCTGAATAAATTCAAAGTATTCACTTTCAGCACTATCTTCTAGAAAGGAACGGGCGGCATCAACGTAGTCGCTTGGTTTCAGTTCATCAAGCTTTTTATTTGTGAAAGGCTGGTGAATGGTTGATAAAACCAGTCTGCGCGTGTAATCATAGCCGCCCTTTAAGGTAATGAAGTATTTGTAGTAGGCTCCACGTGAGATTTTGGCATCCTTGATGATCCTGGCAACTTGGGCGTCAGAGAAGGGATGAGCGGAAAATTCATTTAAAAGGGCACTGTTGATGCGATCCTTTTTTGCCTGGGGGAGATTTACAAAAGTTGATGATGGCATAAAAAATCCTTCCTTCTATGTAATAATTTAATTATACCCACATGTTGACACGGTGTTAACCGCTAATTCACAATAATCGATTGATGAAAAATCCGAAGAGATATGCAAGGATTCCTAACGAATAACTGATCATGGGATAGGTGAGGGCCGCTTTGAATTTATGCTCGAACTTAAAGTTGACAATCTCACTGTTGAAGGTGGAAAAAGTGGTAAAACCACCACAAAATCCTGTCCCAATTAAGAAAGCTAGTCCAGATCCCGCGAATGGAATTAACATGCCCAAGATGAAACTGCCCACGGTGTTAACAGTTAGTGTGGCAAGCACACCACGATTGTGTTTTTTGGATAATTGAGTCATGGTGAATCTCATAACAGCGCCTAACCCCGTTCCAACTGCGACTAAAAGGTATGAACTAATCATTAAATTCACTCCTTTCAACTAATTTGGCGGCAAGATTAGTGCCAAACAATGCTAAGGCGAAACCAAGAAAAATGGAAATTACGAGATAGATGACTAAAAAGAGCCATTTAGACATCAGTGCTAACTTGATGGTGTCGGCCATGATACCAGAAAAGGTGGTAAACGAGCCAATGAAGCCCGTGCCGATGACCCGATTGAAGATTTTGGGAAGACGTAACTTTTTAAAACCGTAGTCCGTCCAGATTGGTAAAAGAAATGTCCCAATTAAATTGATTAAAAGGGTGGCAATGGGAAAAGTGTGGTAGTAGATTAAGTTGGTAATTGCTAATCGGCTAATTCCCCCAAGAGCACCAAAAACAAAAATTAACAGAGATTCCATGATTTCCTCTTTTCATAATAAAAGACCGAACATAAATGTCCGATCTTAATTGTTAGGATTAAGTTATGCGAAGATGTAGCCAAATCCACCGGGACCAACGTGCGTCATAACGATGGGACTTGTCAGACGGCAGGTGACGTCGATGTCAGGTCTAGCTTCCTTGATCTTAGCGGCAATTTTCTTTGGGGCCGTTCCGTCATCAACGTATGAAAGACCAACTTCAGAAATATCCTTATTATTGATGATTTCATCAGTGACTTGGTTGGCAATCTTGGTCATTTTCTTGATGCCACGGCACTTGTACTTCAGTTTTAAAGTTCCCTCAGTCAGTTGAATTACGGGCTTTAGTTGAATTAGTGAGGAGATAAAGCCAACCGCCCGGCTAGCACGCCCACCCTTGACCATGTAATCAAAACTGTTGATGAAAACGTAGGTCATGATGGTTGGTACAAAAGCCTTTAAATTGTCCATAATTTCGTTAACAGACTTGCCTTGATCGGCCAATTTTTTAGCGCGTATGACGGCAAAAGTAAGACCACTATCAGTGGAATCACTGTCTAGGACTGAGATGTCTCCGCCCACTTGTTTGGCAGCGGTCCTAGCCGTCTCAACCGTTCCGCTTAAAACCTTGGTTAAATGAATGGAGATGATTGAAGCGTCTGGATCTTCTTTTTGAATTTTTTCGTAGGCTTGAATGAATTGACCCAGAGAAGGTTGACTGGTCTTCGGAAATTCTTTGTCGTTTGCAAGATGATCGGAGAATTCTTTTCTGGTAATGTCAACACCATCTTCATAAGTTTTACCATCAATGGTAACCTGAAGTGGTACGACCGTGAGATTATTTTTTTGAATTTCATCTGGGGTTAATTGAGCAGTTGAATCAGTAACAATATGAATCATGTGTTTCTCCCTCCAATTAACGTTTCGTTAATTTGCCTTATGGACCTTAATTATAGTAGAAGGATCGGTTTTTTCCCAGTTAAAATTGGATTTAATTTTAGTAGAGAGTTTGGTTAAGCGTGGGACAGGTAACTTCATCTTTGAAAGTGCGGTTACATAGTGTGAATGGTGTAACCGGTCGGCAATCACATTATAAAAATTATAAATTAGAGAAAGAAGTAGCTTTTTTGTCGCAAACAAGATATAACTATATTAGGGAGAAAAGCAGGGAGTTTCATCATGAAAAATAAAATGAAAATCCTGTTAACCAGTGTTGTTTCGGTGCTGGTAGCGGGTTCGATGGTAGCCGGATTGGTTGCCAAAAAGCGTGATAACGAAAAGAAGCATGCGACAAAAAAGTAAGCATTGCTGATTATTAGGGGGATTTCAACTACGGTTGGGTTTCCCCTTTTATTATGGTCGATCGTGTAAGCATTGAAATTAAAGAAAAAATTAAAATGAATAATGAAGTGAGGCAAGCAAATGGTAAAGGGAAGAAAAAAAGAATTAAGGTTGAGTACCGTTTTAATCTATTCGTTACTATTAAATACCGGGTCATCCTTTATGTGGCCGCTAACCACGGTCTACATGCATAATTACCTTCATGAATCTCTGACAACGGCCGGCATCGTGCTGTTTGCCATGTCAATGTTCATGATTATTGGGAACTATCTGGGTGGTTATCTTTTCGATCGCTGGTCACCATACAAGACTGCCATCATCAGTGTCCTAATTACGATGACTTCGATTGTGACTTTGATCTTCTTTCACGGCTGGCCCATCTTTGGAATTATGTTACTGCTGTATGGACTGGGTAACGGGTCCAGCATGACGCTCTTAAATTCGTATGCTTCAATGATCACCTCTAAAAGTACGCGATACGTTTTTAATTCGTTGTACGTTGGACTTAACCTTGGGGTCGTTGTCGGAACCGCGTTGGTTGGTTTCTTGATGAAGTACGGCATTTCGATTGTTTTCATCGTGGCAACGGGTTTTTACATTGTGTTGTTGTTGATGACGATTTTTGAATTCAACATTAAATTACATCGGCCAGAACCGACGGCCGTTAAGCGTTCACAAGATGACGACGATGTTTCTGAGAAAAAGAGTCACGGTTTAAAACTGATTTGGCTAATCTGCATCATGGTTTTTTGTATTTATATGAGTTATACGCTCTGGGAAAGTGTCATGTCAGTCCACATGACTCAACTAGGGATCTCATTTGAAAATTACAGTTTCTTGTGGACGATTAATGGGTTATTGATTGTTTTCATTCAACCGATTATTAATAAAATCGGGGCTCGGTTTAAGATGAGTCGTCAGATTGCCTTTGGGGTAATCATTTTCGCGCTAAGCTTCTTTATGTTAATATTTGCTAGACAGTACGCCGTTTTCGTAATTATCATGGTTATTTTGACCTTTGGTGAGATGAACGGATTGCCGGGAATTCCGGCGTGGATTGATACGTTAGCGGACCCCAGACAAAAAGGAAAGTTTCAGGGACTATTTAATATTTTTATGTCACTTGGAAGGGCTGTGGGCCCACTCTTTGGTGGATTAATGGTTGAATTTTTCAACTATCCCGCTTTATTTATCGTATCCGGCGGACTGATTTTATTCGCATTGTTCTGTGTGATGAGCGAATCAAGAAAGTTAAGTAAAACACGTCAAGATTAGTGAGGTAAACCATGGTCGACACTTATTATAAAGATTCAATTGATGTGTCTGACGCACACCAAAATAATTTAAAGCACGTTAACGTCAAACTCCCTAAACACGAAATCACCGTTTTTGTCGGTGAGTCCGGATCGGGGAAATCGTCGTTAGTATTCGACACGATTGCGGCCATGTCACGTCGTGAACTAAACGAAACGTTTCCTAGTTTTTCACAACAGTATCTCCCAAAGTACGGGCAGCCGCACGTTGGTGACATCAAAAATTTGCCAGTTGCCATTGCAATTGAGCAGAAACAACTAACCGGCAACGCCCGGTCGACGCTTGCTACCTACACGGGAATCTACTCGTTATTACGACTCTTATTCTCAAGGATTGGAAAGCCGTTTGTGGGGTACTCGGAGGTCTTTTCGTTTAACCTACCGCAAGGAATGTGTCCATACTGTCAGGGGTTAGGCTACGTCGATGAAGTTGATGAGTCGAAGTTAATTGACCCAGAGAAGTCACTTAATGGCGGAGCGATTACCTTCGTTAGTTTTGGACCCGGAACCTGGCGTTGGCGGGGATACGGTTACAGCGGCTTGTTTGATAATGACAAACCAATTAAAGATTATACTCCCGAAGAGTATGACTTGTTGATGCACGCGCCACAACAAAAACTGTCCAATGCACCCGCTTACTACAAAACAAGCCAGTACGAGGGGGTGGTTCCCAGAATCAAACGTTCAATCATCAACAGTCGTGAGGGTAAGCACCACAAGGAAGCCATTAGTGAGATTGTGACCCGGGAAGTTTGCCCGGTATGTAAGGGGGCTCGACTTAACCCCAGATCTTTGAGTGTTAAGATTAATGATTTTAACATTAACGACGTTTCTAAGATGGACCTGGTTCAGTTCTTGGACTTTTTGGAGTCCATTAAAGATAACCTTGGAGATGAAATCATCCGGGGTTTAGAGTCTAAGATTAAACCTTTAATCGACATTGGATTAGGGTACTTGACCCTCGATCGGACCACCAGCACCTTATCAGGTGGTGAAGTGCAACGTATTAAGATTGCTAAACACCTGACCAATTCATTATCAGATATTCTGTACGTTTTTGATGAACCAAGTGTGGGGCTCCATCCTCACGACATCGCTTTGATTAAAAAAGCCATGATTAACCTAAAGAAGAAGGGTAACACTATCTTTATCGTTGACCACAACCCTGAGATCATGTCGATTGCCGATCACGTGGTCGAAGTTGGCCCTAAATCTGGGGCTGACGGTGGAAAGATTACCTTTACTGGAAGTTATCCAGAAGTGTTGGATTCTGATACTTTGACCGGAAAATGGTTAAGGGCAACCCATCACTTCGCCAAACCACTTAAACCCAAGGGATTTGTAGACTTAGAGCACGTTCACATGCATAACATTGACGATGTGAGTGTCAAGGTGCCAACCGGGATTATGACCGTTTTGTCAGGAGTGGCTGGATCTGGTAAGAGTTCACTAGCGGAGGCCATGAAGGACCATCTAAATGGCAATTACGTTGATCTGACGCAAAAACAAGCCGGCATCAGTATTCGTTCCACTCCCGTGACCTATCTCAACATTTTAAACCCAATTCGAAGACTTTTTGCGAAGGCTAACAACGTTTCGACCCAACTCTTTAGTTACAACGGCAAGGGTGCTTGTCCGCGTTGTAAGGGGAAAGGGGTCACAATTACCAACATGGCCTTTATGGATCCGGTCGTTCAGACCTGTGAGTTGTGTCACGGAAAACGCTACAGTCAGGAAGCCTTGGGATACAAGTATCACGAACAAGACATCGCTGACGTTTTGTCAATGTCGGTTGCTCACGCGGCTGAATTCTTCAAGGATGTCCCTGAAATCGCTAATCCGTTGAAACAGATGAGCGAAGTTGGACTGGATTATTTAGCGTTAAATCAGGCTTTGACCACGTTATCCGGTGGTGAACTGCAACGATTACGGTTGGCCCAGATGCTAGAAGAGAAGGGCAAGATTTACTTTCTTGATGAACCCACGGCCGGTCTGCACATGAATGATACGCAACGATTGCTGAAGCTATTTAAACGAATGGTTGCTGAGGGTGACAGTTTAATTATCGTCGAACATAACCTTGATGTAATCAGTCAGGCTGATTGGTTGATTGACATGGGACCTGGAGCCGGAACGTACGGTGGAAGCGTCCTGTACAGTGGAATTCCCGAGGGATCGGAAAAAGTTCCCCAATCATTTACCGGAAAAGCCCTTAAAAAGTACATGCTACCCTATAAAGAAAGATAAACAAAAAGAGATCATCACTGATATCAGTGATGATCTCTTTTTGAATTAGAATCCGATGAAAGACTCAATGTTGGCTTTTATCATATTGATACCATCTTGGATGGTCATGATAATTTGTTGAACAGCATTATTATCCCGTTCACTAGCATTTTGTTCGATTTCTTGTTTGGCTTTTTCAATGACATCTTGAGTTTTTTGGTTAGCTTCATTACTGCCATTGTTGCCACCATTATCAGCATTATTCTCAGGTTTATTGTTATAATTTTTAACCACCACGGGCGGATTTTGTTTAACCTGTTGCTGGGCACTCTTTCCTGAACGGTATAAGCCAAAGATTCCCAACAAAATGATAATCAGGAAAATAATTACGATCCAGCGGAACCAGTGGTGTTTCTTCTTTTTAGGAGCACTTTGGTACAGCGTTTGATTGGGTGCTGTTCTATCAACACCAGGGGAAACCACCTGCGCACTTGGTGCGTACACCAAGTTGTAAGTGAGCGTTCCTCTTGCAAAAGTTCCGTTGATATTCTCGTTCGGATTGACGGCCACAACCCGACCCATGTTTGCCGGATAATCAACGTTTCGTTTAAAGGTGACGTTAGTGAGGTAACTGACGGCATTTTGATCACCACTAAGTCCCTGAACGACGTATCCCTTTAGGTCAGGGACTTCGATTGAAAATGCTTCCCCGGGAGTTTGCGAATATTTTAATGGGTTAGTCAAATTTTGACCGTTTTTATCAACAACGTTAATAACTACGTTTCCGACATTGCGGTCCATTCGACTACCAACTGTTTCATTGTTCATTGATTGAGTGCTCCTTTAATCAGTTTATATGCATTATCTTACCATTATTTCTCAATCTCACAAAAAGAATCCAACCCAATTTCCCGCACCTTAATGGGAGATCAGGTGTCGATTAGTCGCTTTAAATGTGATATCATGATTACTGTAAGTGATAGTCATTAACTATCAGACTGAATATTGAGAGGAAGAATGACATGAGCGAAAAAAAGATTATTGAAAAACTCGATGACATTAAAGATTACGAAGACAAAATGGCTGATTTAGTATCAGCAATCTTGACCGACCAACCTTGGGAACAAACTGATGAAGTTCGAAACGTTTACTTCTTGGATGTAACTGATTTTGGGAAAGACCTTCAAGATGTTTTGGACCAAATGAACGTTTTGCGTGACCAATACGATGAAACATTACACTCATACTTGGGTGTTCCATTCATCCCTTACGTTCCACTATCAAAATTAACTGATGCCGCTTTTCAAACTTTAGTTGACGTTGACCCAACTGACAACATCACTAAGACTAAGAAGAACAGTGTCTTTGTTGATTCACGTGTTATTGATAGTAAAGATGGTAAGCACATTAGCTTGGACTTACAATTTAACGAACAATAAGATTAAGTGTAAAGAGAGTTGACACCTCGGTGTTAGC
The DNA here is from genome assembly GCF_059901175.1 of Fructilactobacillus sp. X3R5C2. Taxonomy (NCBI): domain Bacteria; kingdom Bacillati; phylum Bacillota; class Bacilli; order Lactobacillales; family Lactobacillaceae; genus Fructilactobacillus; species Fructilactobacillus sp. X3R5C2. Next base: position 152,007 of record NZ_JBWXVC010000003.1, on the reverse strand, counting down.
TCTTTTTTTATGGCGTTTTTGAAGTAAATATTTTAAAAATGATTGACAGAAAGTGATTTGAGTTGTTTAATTAGTGGCAATTAAAGAAGAGGAGGAATATTCCATGAATAATCATATTGATCATCAAAACGACCTTTATACTTACTTTACTTGGTACAAGTGCGTATCTAAGTAAGGTTGTTTTGAGGGCCTAATTAGATACCGTAAGGATACTAACTAGGCTAATTACAGATTATCGTTGGATATTTCTAATAACGAATGTGTTTTTAATCCCAGTTAGCATCGAATGTTAACTGGGATTTTTTTGTCTATCGAAAGGAGAATTAGAATGTCAAAAGCATTAATAAGTAAAATGAATCAAGAAATGCTTCAGCTATCACCATCGTCGATTTTAAAATTTAATGATGAGGTGAGCCAGATTCCTGATATTATTCCGTTAACGTTAGGAGAACCAGATTTTAATACTCCCGAACACGTTAAGGACGCGGCAATTAAAAGCATTCAACAAAATGAGAGTCACTACGCTCCTACCAAGGGAACCAAACAACTGCGGGATGCAGCTGCGCACTTTTTACAAAGTAAATACGATTTAAACTACGACCCGGAGACGGAGATCATTATGACTGCTGGAGCTACCGGTGGAATTTATACGGCGTTAACGTCGGTTTTAAATCCTGGGGATGTAGTTTTAATTCCAACGCCGATTTTTCCACTCTACTTTCCGATTATTAAACTGCGGGGAGCCACCCCAATTTTTATGGACACCTCTAAAACTGACTTTGTCCTCACTCCAGAACAATTAGAACAAAATTTAAGGGATCACCCCAAAACCAAGGCGATTGTCTTGAACTTTCCCACTAATCCCACTGGCAAAACTTATCATCCTGACGAACTTCAAAAACTGGCCGATGTGATTAAAAAGCATGATATTTTTGTAATTTCTGACGAAATTTACAGCGAACTGACTTATGACGGTAAACACACCTCAATCGCTAAATATCTTCCCGAACAAACCATTTTATTGAATGGAGTTTCAAAGTCACACGCGATGACCGGTTGGAGAATTGGAATCATGGCAGCGCCTAAAGACATCACCAGCCAACTTGAAAAAATCGATCAATTTACGATCACTTCAACCACCACAAATGCGCAAGCTGCGGCCGCCGAAGCACTTGGAAACGGAATGAATGATACTGATGCCATGAAGAAAGAGTACCGAAAGCGACGTGATTTTGTTTACGAGAAATTGAATGCGATGGGCTTTAAGATGGCCAATCCCGATGGCGCTTTTTACATTTTCGCTAAAATCCCGGCTGGCTTAATTCAAAATAGTATGGACTTTAGTTATGACTTAGCCCGTAAAGCTAAGGTGGCCGTCATTCCCGGAAGTTCGTTTGGCCCAGGCGGCGAGGGATACGTTCGCATTAGTTATGCAACTTCAATGGAAAACTTAAAAGAAGCAATGGACCGAATTAGTCAGTATGTCGAAAAAGAAAGAGAAAAATAATTGCGACACCAAAGCCCTTAACTACTTACGATAGTTAAGGGCTCTTTTGCGGTGCATTTTATTTTATTTACAATTACTTGTTTTGGGCTTCTTTTTCCTGAGCCGCTTGACCCAAGATGTTGAGGTAGTTAAACGGACGGTCAAAGTTTGGTTGAAACAGCATGTCAACCATAGCCAGGTCGTCAATGGTGTTTTCGTTTTGAATGGCAACCGAAAGCACGTTAGCGGATTGTGAAATGTCGTAGAGACTGGTCAATGCGCCACCCAAGATTTTACGGGTGTCAGGACTGTAAACCAGTGACATTAGCACAGGAGTCGTGGTGGGCATGAATTCAGGACGATAGTTGTCTTCGACAATTACTTGGTGAGCGTTAATGCCCTGAGCCTTAGCGGCACTCATGGTTAAGCCGGTTGAGGCGAGGTTTCTGTCGTACAACTTCAGACCAGATGAGGATTGCGTTCCCATGTATTTTTCGGTGTCGTTTTCGATGTTCTTTCCAACCAAGATTCCTTGACGAACCGCATTGGTTGCCAGCGGAATGTAGGCGTTTTTGTGGGTTGGATTGTAGTGAACGGCGGCACTGTCACCAGCGGCGAAGATGTCCTTGTTAGATGAATGCATGTAATCATCGGTGATGATTGCACCGTTTTCAAGCATGTCAACTTGACCCTTGAGTAGACTCGTGTTGGGTTTGAAACCAATGCACAAAATAGCTAGGTCAGCCGTAAATTCGTCACTGCTGGTCTTGATTGAGACCGTGTCACCGTTATCAGTGAACTTTTGCACCATTTGGTTTCCTTCGAATTTAACCCCATGGTCCTTGTAGTCTTTTTCAACGATGTCAGTAAACTTAGGGTCATAGTATTTACTTAAAACCCGGTCAACTCCATCAATCAAAGTGACCTCATGGCCAGTCTTGGAATAGGCTTCGGCTAGTTCGGCCCCGATGTATCCAGCTCCAATGACAGCGATCCGTTTAGCGTCCTTGGCGTCATCGAAAAGTACCTGAGCGTCGGTCCAGTTCTTACAAAGCTTGACGTGATCGCTATGAACGCCCTCGATTGGAGGAACAACCGGAAGGGAACCGCTGGTCATTACAAGCTTGTCGTAATGTTCGGTCTTGCTTTCACTGGATTCTAAATCCTTAACGGTGATTTCCTTGTTATTTGAGTCGATGTTAGTGACTTCGTGCTTCATTTGCACGTCAGCGCCAAGTCCCTTTAATTCCTTTGGATCAGAATAGAACAGGCCCTTTGGATCCTTAACTTCGCCACCTAAATAAAGGGCAATTCCACATGATAGAAATGAGATATTGTCATTTTTTTCATAGACAGTTAAGTCATAATCGGGATGCTCTTTTAAGATTTGTTTAACCGCAAAAGTTCCCGCGTGGGTACAACCAACAACAATAATTTTCATGATGCAACTTACCTCCTAGTGTGAAACAATATTCATGAATTATAGGTTATCCTACCAGATAAAATTGTGAAATGCTAATCAATACACTCATAAAATGGTTCTTATTTATTATTTTTTGAAAGCGACTTCATTACTATACTCTCTGGCTCTTTCACACATGGTTTGATAAATGCGAACGACATCACGATCGGTGCCCCTTAATTCGTATTCTGCAATTTCAGGGACGTTAAAACGTTCCGCATATCTTCTGGCTGTGAGACAAAATTGGACGTTAAAATTGCGATTACCACTGCCGACGATTCCCATGCAGTAGTCGGCGTTATGGTTGTAAGCAACGTATTCGCCCATGGTGTTGGTCATGAGTTCTTTGACCCCGTTATCGATTCCATTTCCACCGTCAAGGTAGGTCGGCACGAAAACAAAGTACGGTGATGTTTCGTCAGCAAAGTCACTTTGATCTGAGATTTCGGTTGGCTCAATTAGTGGGTTACTGGCATCTTTTTGGTGCTGAGCTTCCGCGTAGTCCTCTAAATTTTGCACGAAATTGCGGGTGTTGCCAGCAATTGAGATGTATAAAATGCGAATGGATTTGATGATTACTACCTCCTTAAATATGAAAAATAGTCACTATTAGTGTAACCTCTAACAAGTTTAAATGCACAGAATCTTAGAAGTCAAAGCAGCCAAAAAACGCACGGAATTAGTTATCCGTACGTTTTTAATTTAATTTCGTTTCTTTACGATCCAGATGACGATCCCACTGATAGCGAGGATTAAAATTCCAAAGGCGCTCGCAATTGCTCCTAATAGCAGTCCCGGAGTTTGGTATTTCAGTTCAATCTGGTGTTTCCCAGCTTGAATGGGTGCTCCGACAAAGCCAGTGTTGACCCGACTAGTGGGCACCTGTTTGCCGTCGACGAAGAGTTTCCATCCCGTTGAATAGGGAATGGAAGTGGTCAAGACGGACTTCTTCGGGTTATTACTGATTCCTTTGACTTCGTTCTTTTTAACCTGAAGGTTTTGGAGACGGTTGCGTTGAAGTTTTTGAATCTGTTGTTCATACGAATTGCCAAACGGAACGGCGATAATCTTGGCGTGTTTAAAATTAATCTGGTGGACACCGTCAAACGTTAACTTAATTTGATTACGGCGTTTGGTGGAATACCCTAGGTTAATTAAAGCGTTTTTCTTTTGCGTGTAGTTTGAAAGATTGTCGCGTCCATACTGTGAGTAACCGTTCTTCATTCCTTTCGTTGCAGCATTAAGGGAGTACTGACCGACAAACGGAGTGTGAAGGTTCTTTCGTTTCTCGTTTAGTTTCATCATCTTCGTGTACGGTTGATTTTTGATAGCGTGCTGTCTTTTGGTCATGCTTTCCTTTGAAGCCGACGAGTAATCGTGACTCTGAATACCCTCTAATTGTAAGTAAATTTCGGCATTTTTGGTGCGGTTAGGTTGCTTAATCTTAAGGAAATATGGGACTGATTTACCAAGCGCATCCTTAGTTACCACGTGGAGACCGTCTTGATTTTGCTTCTTGGTGTCATTTTCTAATTGGACGTTTTCGGAAAGGATCTTTAAGGCGGTCTTCTGAGACGTGTGATTAATGGTTGGTTCGTTGTATTCAATACTCTTAGAATTGTTAGTGAATGCCGTTAATTTATCGTAGTTATCAAGGGTCTTTTCGTAGTCCGGTTGCACCTCATAACTAAGTTGTTTTTGGTTCTGTTTTAGCTTGGCTGATTTGATGCCCTTAATTGGCGAATCAACGTGGACCCCACTGATCATTGCTTGTTCACGTGCGGTTGGGGATAGTTTTTGGTACTGCCGGTTTGAGATCGTTTGATCCTGGGTGTAAGCAATTGGAAGTGCGTTCTTGTTTTTTAAAACGTAGGTTCCATCGGGGTCCTTTTGGTTCACGAGCGGGTTGTCAGACGCAAACAGGAGCGGCTTTTTGTCCTTACCCTTGACCATCTTGAAGCCAAAGGGTTGTGATTTGTTTTGTTGGCCCGTGCGAATAAAGAGGTACTTGACGCCCATTAGATTATCAAGGGTGGTGCGGTAGTCATTTTGAGCGACCGGAGCGTTAAAGGTCCGTTGGTTATTTTGAACAGAATTTTCAAGTTGGCCAATGGCCCCATTTTCCACCGTCAGGTATGATGAAATGTCACGGGTCGAAAATAACATCGGAATGTTGGTATTGATGTTAGAGTAGTTTGATAAGTTGACGTCGTTTCGACCAGCATAGTGGTATCGATTACCAAGTGAGGTCCGATATCCACCTAACCGTGGTTCAACGTACTGATCGGCGCCATCATAGAAATTATTGATAAAGTTAGTGGCAACGTGCTTATTAAGCATGCCCTTTGAAAAACCGGCAACGTTAGGACTGTAATAGCCAATTCCAAGTGAGATAAGGTTTACTATCAAAACGGCGGTCACACTTCCAATGGTTGTCACTGGCTTTAAATGGAAGAGCTGACTACATAGGATGACTCCCATTAAAATCAGCAGGAGGACGATTTCGCCGTAGTCATGCGCACTTAACTTCATGATGAATCCACGAGAAGCCCAAATAAACACAATGAGAGCGATGATTGCGACAATCATGACTTCTACGTCACGCTTAGTTAACGTGGTGAGATGATCTGAAAGAATTGTGGCAGCCATCCCAATTGGAAGTAAGCCCAAACACATCCACCGGTTTGATGGGGTCGATATGGCGTTAAAGACCGCTCCAAAAGCCGGAATCAGGGCACCAATGAAAACCACCAACAGGCCGATGTTTAGGTAAAGGTATTTCTTGAAGTGAGTCATCGTGTAAACAATGCCAAAAAATCCGAGTCCACTAATCCCAACAATGAGCCAGAAGCTAATGGTCAGGTAGCCATTTCCGAGAATTTTACTTGGAATGGAAAGGTAATAGTAGAGAGGATAGAAAAGATAGCCGTTCGCAAAGGTCGATGTGGTCCTCGTGGAACTCAGGGCAAATAAGAGCGTCGGAACGAAAATGACGGCACTAATCAAAATTCCCGCTAGAATGGCCGCAACCATTTTTACCAGTGAACTCACAAAATGAAAATCAGGATTTTTACGAATGCTGAAATACCTAATGATGACGTAGATAATACTGCCAAGTCCAATGATGTAGGCAAAGTAGAAGTTACTTAAAAAAGTTAAGGAAACGGCCAGCATCAGTGGGATGAAGGAATGGTTAGAAATGATGCGTTCGACGCCGTAGCAAATCAGTGGGAAGAAAATCATCGGTAGAATAAAAAAGGGATGGTGCATCCCCGAATAAAGAGTGTAACCAGCAAACGTGTAAGTTAAAGTTCCGAGTACGATACTGTATTTTTTAAAATGAAATTGTTTAATAAATAGTAAAAAGGCCAATCCGGCAACGTACAGGCGTAGGATTACCAGGAGTCCGTAACCCAGTTCCAGTAAGTGGTCTGGGAATAAAACAATCAGGTAGTTGAAGAGATCACCGACTACGTAGTACGAAAAACTGGTTAACTGATCAGCACCAAGGCTAATGTTAAACGACCAGTTGGTGAAGCCGTGGCTGGGATGGGCAAGAAATTCAGTTAGCATGTGTTTAAAGTTTACGAGAATGGGATAGTGTTGGGCAATTCCGTCCATTCCCCAAATTAGTGAGTTACCGGTTAAGTAAAACGTCCAGATGTAGGCCATGATAATAATCAGAAAAATTAGACTGTAAAAAAGCCAATCCGGACATTTTTTTAAAACTGTTTTCATTGTTTCTATTACCCCTATGTATTAGTAAAGCCGAGGAGGATCCTCGGCTTTATTGATATTAGTTATTTGTCTTTTTGGTCGTCATCTGCGTCTGATTCATCATCAGTTGGTTCCAATTTATTGACCTCTAGCCAGTTAATGAACGAGTTCTTGTAGTCAAGAACCTTAAACTGAAAGCCATCAATTGTAACAACGTCACCCACTTTAATGTGAGGATTTTGTTCGATGATGAAACCGGCAATCGTAACGATGTCAGAGTCGTCAAAAGCAGGCATCTCAACGTCGAAGTACTTTTCAAAGTCATACGTGTTTAATTTTCCGTTCACCTGGAAGGTGCCATTGGGCTGTTTAAAGATGTATTCGTTAACCTGCGGATCGATTTCGTCTCGAACGGTCCCAAACAACTCTTCGTAGATATCCTTATCGGTAATTAAACCAGACGTTCCACCGTATTCGTCGATGACCACGACAATCGGTTGGTGCATCTTAATCATTTGTTGAAGCACCATCGTAATGGGAGTGGTTTCGGGGGTGGTACTAATCTTTCGGATTAACTTTCCGACCTTAACGTTTGAATCGACCTGCGATTGTCTGACCAAATCGTAACTGTAGACATAGCCAAGGATGTTATCCTTATCGTTGTCTTTGACAACGGGAATTCGACTGAATTTCTTTTGAATGTAAACGTTGATGGCGTCTTGGACCGTATCGTTGATGTCGATCGTTACCAATTGGGTCCGGTCAATCATGATGTCCCTGGCCACTTTGTCGTTTAATTCAAACGAACGCTGCATGTACAAGTAGTCGTTTCGCTCTAGATCACCATTTTTAACGGCATCCTTTGAAAGACTCAAAATTTCTGATTGTGAGAAGGCCTCGTCGTTTTCGTTTGCCACGGGGATTCCCAGTAACTTAACTACGCCAGTTGCTGACACATTTAGTAACCACACAAATGGATAGAATAAAATGTGAAAGAAGTGAAGCGGACCAGCAATCACGCTCAAAACCTTCAGTGGCATGTCAATACTAATATTTTTAGGCACAATTTCGGTAAAGACCACTTCTAAATAGGTAAGTAAAAGTACCCCAACAATCGCACCAACACTGTGAGCGGTAGCAGGATTAACACTGAAATCCTTTAATTCCATGATGGAAACCAGGATTTCAATCACGAATGATTCACCAATCCAACCAAGAATGATTCCCGCAAGTGAAACACCTACTTGGGTTGTCGAAAGATACTCATTAAGGTTGGTTACCATTTTCATTTCACGATTAACTTTTTTCTTCTTTTTGTCACTGATATCTTCATCATCCAGTTTTTCTTGGAGGGCACTTGGCCTTGATTGGACCAGTGAGAACTCACACGCGACAAAGAATGCAGCAAAGAAGAACGTTATTAAAATAATTATTAGATCAAGTATTATCTGACCGGTATTCAAATTTCATTCCTCATTTCAAAATTTTAAACAATAAATATATTATAACGTACTTATCCATTTTTTTAAGTATTTAAGATGAGTGGCATAATTAATTGATTTTATCATAAAGCCGCTTGAATGGAAGCAATTTATTAAAATAAATTCCTTATTATGTTACGAAAAATGTTTGATTTTACGGTTTCTAAGAAAAATTAACGGTTAATACGAAAGTTATTTTGTAAGTAGCACTTTTTACCCCAATTATGAGCTAATTTCTTGTGTGAAAGGGACGATCCATCCTAGTATAGACGGTGCTAAGAGATTAGCAAATAAAATAATAAAAAGGGGTTTTAGTTATGGCAAACGATTTAAGAAAAGCTAGTTATGATCCAATGGATGACTTTTTTGGCGACTTTGGCAAGAGTTTATTAAACTCAGTTGCTGGAAGCAACAGAATGAAAACTGATGTTTTAGACCAAGGCGATGACTACGTCGTAAAGGCAGAATTACCTGGCTTTAGAAAAAATGATATTGACATCAGTTATGATAATGATACCCTATCAATTCATGCTGTTCATGACATTGACAAGGAAAACAAGGGTGACAATGGTCGGATCTTAAGTAGAGAACGTTCATCAAGTGACGTTAACCGTTCGTTTTACATCCCTGATGTTGATGAGACCAAGATTTCAGCTGATTACGATGGCGGTGTTTTAACCATTACTTTACCAAAATCACAAGATGATGAAACCCAAAACCATCACGTTGAAATCGACTAATTTAATTTAGAATAAGTGTTAAGAGATGATCCGGTTGGACCATCTCTTTTTTTAACTATTTTTAAAGCTTTGCGCTTTTCTTTCATTAGTGGTGCAAAATTTAATTCCTTCTTATACAATATTAATTAGAAATGAATTAATTACATAAGGAGGTGTAACTGTGGCAAGTGACCAGATCGATATTAATAACGTGAATTCAAGTGAGGGACTAACGAGTACGGAAGTTAAACAACAGGTGGCAGACGGTTATAAGAATACGGCGCCTAAACCACTAACGAAGTCTGTGAAACAGATCTTGGTGGAAAACATCTTTACGCTGTTTAACGTAATCAACGTAGTTCTTGGTGCGCTAGTATTCTATACCGGTAGCTATATCAACATGTTGTTCTTGGTGATTGCCATAGCGAACACTACCATCGGAATCTTTCAGGAGATTCGTTCTAAGCGCCAGGTTGACAAAATGGCGTTGTTGTCTCAGAGCAAGATCAAAGTTAGACGGAACGGAAAAATTGAACTTATTCAACCGGACCAGATTGTTTTAGGAGACATCGTTGAACTGGATCGTGGGGACCAGGTACCGGTTGACGGAGTCGTAAAACAAACCAAGGGGATTGAGGTGGATGAGTCTCAAATCACCGGTGAATCCAATCCAATTGAGAAAACCACTGGCGATGAACTGACGTCTGGTAGTTTTCTGGTTAGTGGAAAAGCATTCATGCTTGCAACTAAAGTTGGCGATAAGACCTTTGTTAACACGATTACAAACCAGGCTAAGACCGACAAGAGTAAGAACAGTGTCTTAATCTCACTGATTAAAAAAATCATCAAAATTCTGACGTTTATTATCATTCCACTTGGAGTAGCACTTTTTGTTTCCCGTTTGATGCACGGAGTGAGCGTTAATAATGCCATTCTGGGAACCGTGGCGGCCATGATTGGGATGATTCCTGAAGGATTGGTTCTTTTGACGTCAGTGACCCTCGCAATTTCTGCCTATCACCTGGCCAAAAAACGGGTCTTAGTCAGAGACCTTTCTTCCATTGAAACTCTGGCACGGGTGAACACGATCTGCCTGGATAAAACCGGGACGATTACCAGTGGCGAATTGAAATTTAAACAGATGGTGAAAGAAGCCCCTAATTACACTGATCAACAAATTGCTGAAATCATGGGCTCTTTGGTCCATGAAATTGATGACAATAACGAGACCGCTTCAGCGCTTAAAAATGAGTTCAAGCAGCACCCATACGCTGCTAGTATGATCGTGCCGTTCTCTTCAGCGAGAAAGTGGAGTGGGGCTGAGTTAGACGACAAAGGCAAATACGTCTTCGGAGCACCTCAGTTCATTTTGGATCTAACTGACAAGCAACAACAAGAAGTTAAACATTACGCCGAACAGGGTTTTCGGGTCATTGCGCTCGCCAAGGTGGACCAACTAAACGAGGATAGTATCGCGGGTAGTGAACTGATTGCTTTAATCTTGATTACGGATGTCATTCGACCAAACGCTTCTGAAACCCTGCAGTTCTTCTATAACCAGGGGGTCGACTTAAAGGTCATTTCTGGCGATGATCCGGTCACCGTTTCAAGCATTGCCAATCGGGTCGGCATTCACAATGCCTACGATTACATTGACATGACGACGATTGAAGACGACGCCGACTACCGTGATTTGGTCAAGCAGTACTTGGTGTTTGGACGGGTCAAACCCGACCAGAAACAACGGCTAATTAAGGCGCTACAAGAAAACGGTCGGACGGTTGCCATGACTGGTGATGGGGTCAACGACTTACTGGCCTTAAAGCAGTCAGACTGTGGAATCGCAATGGCATCAGGATCTGAGAGTGTCAAGAGTATTGCCGATTTTGTGATTATTGATTCCAACTTCGACGCCCTCATTAAAGTGTTAAACGAAGGTCGGAGGGTTATTAACAACATTGATAGCATCGCCTGCCTGTACCTGATTAAGACCATGTTCTCGGTCATGCTCAGCGTGCTCTTTCTGTTTTTTGCCAGAAACTATCCGTTTCAACCAATTCAACTCACTCCGATTAATGACTTAATGGTCGGAATCCCATCGTTTCTCTTGGCGCTTGAACCGAATTATCGAGCTTTAAAGGACCGCTTTGCTTCTAACATTTATGAAATTTCACTTCCAGCCGCACTAAGTGTCGTTTTCTACATTTTAGTGATTGGTGTGATTGGCGATATTTTTGGACTATTCACCTCAATTACTTCATCACTGAGTGTTTTGATTACTGGTGTCATCTGTTGGTTGGCTTTGACAATGGTTTGTCGACCATTTAACCGCTACAAACTAACCATCGTCGTTTTGAGTATCACACTCTTTTTGTCGGTGTTCATCTTTCTTGGTAAAATTTTCTCGTTGGTCACGATCTTTACGTGGTCAGTCGGAGGAATTGGATTATTATTAGCTCTTACAACTGATTTTACATTTGTTGGGGTGCAAAAGTGTGTCAGATTAGTTAGACATAAACTTTTTAACAAATAAGGATTTAGACAGATAGCGTCATGAGGGCGTTATTTGTCTTTTTAATTAACAGTTAGTGCATTATTTAACAATAGTATTCGTCAAATTAATTAATTATTTTTTAAGAGTTTAATAACCGTCAGAATAATAAGTGATAAAAATAACAATGAACCATTGCTTTTTGAAAAAGATGATGATATGATATTAGTTGTGAAGAAAATAACAAGAAAATATTGGAGGCTGGAAGTATGACAGATGCAAAGCAACAACCCAATGTTGAAGAGATCGATAAGAATATTGATGCCAAAGTTCAAAAAGCACGCATTGCCGTAGATGAGATGAGTAATTTCGACCAGGATAAGGTTGATAAGATTACCCACGCCATGGTACTTGCTGGGGTTAACGCCCACCAAAAATTAGCTAAAATGGCTTATGAAGAAACCGGACGTGGTGTTGAAGAAGACAAGGCCATTAAGAACTTGTTTGCCACCGAAGAAATTTGGCACGATATTCGTAATGATAAAACCGTTGGGATCATCTCAGAAGACTCTGAAAATGACCTGATTAAAGTTGCTGAACCACTTGGTGTTATTGCTGGAATCACTCCAGTTACTAACCCAACCTCAACTACTTTATTCAAGGCAATTATTTCAATGAAGACTAGAAACGCCATCATCTTTAGTTTGCACCCTCAAGCCCTTCAATCGTCAATTGAAGCTGCTCGAATCGTGCGTGATGCTGCGGTGAAAGCTGGTGCACCTAAGGACGCCATTCAATGGATTGAAAAGCCTAGTCGAGAAGCTACGAACGCTTTGATTCAGAACCCTGGCGTTGACATTACTCTTGCAACTGGTGGTCCTGGATTAGTTAAGGCCGCATACTCCGCTGGGAAACCAGCTTTAGGAGTTGGTCCTGGTAATGGTCCCGTTTACGTTGAAAAAACCGCCAATATCCCACGTGCCGTTAACGATATCGTTTTATCAAAGACTTTTGATAACGGGATGATCTGTGCCACTGAAAACAGTGCCGTAATCGATGCTGACATTTACAAGGATGTAAAGGAACAGCTAGAATTAAACCGGGTTTACTTTGTTCCAGAAAAAGAAAAACAAAAATTAACTGACGCCATGTTTGACAGCAAGCGTCTTAGTGTTAAGGGTCCAATTGCTGGTGCCACTGCGCAACAAATTGCTGACATGGCTAAGATCAAGATCCCAGAAGACACTCAAGTGCTTGCCGTTGAGATGACCGGAATTGGTCCTAAGTACCCAATGTCAGGGGAAAAATTATCACCAGTTCTTTCGGTCTACAAGTCAAAAGACCACAAGGATGCTTTCAGAATTTGTGCTGAGCTTCTAAACTACGGTGGATTAGGCCATACCGCAGCAATTCAAACCTCAGATGATCAATTGGCCGTTGACTTTGGGGTGGCCGTTAAGGCTTCGAGAGTGATCGTTAACTCACCATCTGGTCTTGCTGGAGTTGGTAACTTGTACAACAACATGACCCCATCACTTACGCTTGGGACTGGATCATGGGGTAAAAACTCAATCTCCCATAACGTTACTGATTATGACTTGTTGAACATTAAAACTATCGCAAAGAGAAGAAATAATATGCAATGGATTAAACTACCTCGAATCTACTTCGAAAAGAACTCAGTTCGCTACCTCCACGACATGCCTGGTATTAAGAAGGCCTTTATTGTTACTAGTCCTTCCATGGTTAAATATCACTACGTTGACAAAGTCTTAGATGAATTGAACCGAAGAGAAGATGACGTCCAATACTACATCTTCGATGACATTCATGGTGAACCAACAACTGACATGGTTAACGCTGGGGTTACCCAAATGAACGCCTTTAAGCCAGATACCATCATCGCCCTTGGTGGAGGATCACCACTTGATGCCGCTAAGATGATGTGGTTAATTTACGAAAACCCTGAGACTGACTTCTTTGGTGCTAAACAGAAGTTCTTGGATATCAGAAAACGTGCTTACAGGTACAACAAACCAGAAAAATCACAAATGGTTGCCATTCCAAGTACTTCTGGAACTGGTTCAGAAGTAACACCATTCTCAGTTATTACTGATTCAAAGCTTCACGTTAAGTATCCATTAGCTGACTACGCTTTGACACCTGACGTTGCCATTGTTGATCCACAGTTTGTTAAGACGGTACCAAAGGGCACCATTGCTGCCTCAGGACTTGATGCCTTAACTCACGCGATTGAGTCATACGTCTCAACCATGGCTTCAGATTACACTCGTCCGATGTCACTTCAGGCCATCAAGATGATTTTTGATAACTTGACTGACTCGTACAACGGTAACATGGAAGCTCGAGACAAGATGCATACCGCCTCAACGATCGCCGGAATGGCATTTGCGAACGCTTTCCTTGGAATTACCCACTCAATTGCCCATAAGATTGGTGGACAATTCGGGATCACCCATGGGCTTGCCATCGCCATTACTTTGCCACACGTTATCAGATATAACTTCAAGAAACCAAAGAAGATTGCCACATGGCCTAAGTACGAATCATTTAGAGCCGACGACGATTACGCTAACATCGCTCGCTACCTTGGTCTTCCTGGAAACTCCAATGAAGAATTGAAGGAAGCCTTGGTTCACCGCTTCATCGAATTAGCTCACTCGGTTGGAGTTGAACTTGATCTGAAGTCACAAGGTGTAAGCAAACAAGAGTTAGAAGCAGCTGCCGATCATCTTGCCGAACTGGCATATGCGGATCAATGTACAACTGCTAACCCGAAAGAACCACTAATCGCAGATCTCAAGAAGATGATTCTTGACGAATACGAAGGTGTTGGGGTTGAGACTCAAACTGACAAAGAAGTTTAGTTTCTAAGTCATTAAAAAATTAAAAGTAGGAATTCCGTTTGGAATTCCTACTTTTTTTGTGCAATTGATTTGGTTAAAACGTTGATTAATTCTTGCTCTTCGGGTGAAAGAACGTGACTTTTACGAAAGGCCACCGAAACATAAAACGGGGGTAAATCTTCATCGTCAATGGGGATAGAAACGAGGTTGTCAGAAGGTTTAATGGCTTTACTAACCAGAAAGGTGATCCCCACGTCTTCAGAGACTAATTGTTTGGCTAGCTCAATGTCAGACGTTTGATACTTAATTTTGGTGTGAATGGCGTGAAGCTTAGACAGATCCGAAAAGACCTGAGTGTGAACGAAGTCACTGGAGAGGCCCACAAACTCTTCGTTTTTGAGGTCGGCAAATTTAACGGAGTGAGCGTCTGCCAGTGGTGACTGTCGATTAACGACCAGCATGAAGTGGTCTTTGGTTAAAACCGTCGCGTCGATCTCACTACTTTCAAGCGGTTTGGATGATCCTAGAAGTGCTAAGTCGATTCGACCGTCTTTTAATTCCCCTAAAAGCTTTTTGGAACCACTCTCTGAGTTATCAAGATCATTTAGGATTCCAAGTGAAAATAGTTTAGACGCCAGCTTGGGAAAATAGTAGTTCCCAATGATTGGTGGAAGACCAAATCGAATGACATGGTCACTGATGCTGCCCATTTCGTTGTTAATTTTGTCTACTTCCTTCATAATTACCTGGACGTGTTTTTCAAGGTCGACGCCGGCCTTAGTGAGTTTAATTTGGTGGTGGGCCTGATTTCGATTAATTAATTCGACGTTGAAGTTATCCTCTAAACGCTTAATGGCCATGGTAATCGTGGGCTGTTTAACGTGATAATACTTAGAAACGTCGGTGTAATTTTTAAGCTCGGTTAACTTGTTGAAGTACATTAAATCTTTTAGCTTCATGATGACCTCATATAAATTAAATTTATGAATAAATCGTGTTTGACTATCTTTTTGATAGTGAATTAGTATTTAAAAGAATCAATTACAGACTATTTTACTACAAAAAGGAGTCTTAAAATATGGCTAAAGGTGAAGAAATATTGAACAATCCCTTTATCAATAAAGGGACTGCATTTACTGATGATGAACGAAAGACATTAGGACTGGTGGGGATGCTTCCACCGAACGTTCAAACTTTGGGCGAACAGGTTGAAAACGTTTATGACGAATACCAACACAAGGGTAGTGACCTTGAAAAACGCATCTACTTGATGAGTATTTTCAACGAAAATCGGGTTCTATTCTATGCTACCTTCGCTAAACATGTCACTGAATTCATGCCAGTCGTTTACGACCCAACGATTGCTGACTCAATTGAAAACTATTCCAGATTGTACGTTAACCCACAAAACGCGGCGTTTTTATCAATCAATCACGATGACCCTGAAACGATCCGTGAAAGTTTAAAGAACACTGCTTCCGGACGCAATATCAAGTTGATCGTTGTAACCGATGGCGAAGGAATCCTTGGAATTGGTGACTGGGGAACTCAAGGAATTGACATCCCAGTTGGTAAATTAATGGTTTACAGTGCCGCTGCTGGCATTGACCCATCTGAAGTCCTACCAGTGGTCTTAGACGTTGGAACTACTAACAAGAGTTTACTCGACAATCCACTCTACCTTGGTAATCACCAGGACCGCGATTACGGTCAAAAGTACTACGACTTCGTTGACAAGTTTGTAAAAGAAGCAGAAGACTTATTTCCTAATTTATACTTGCACTTTGAAGACTTTGGGCGTGCCAACGCTTCAAACATCCTTGATAAGTACAAGGATGACTACTTGGTCTTTAACGATGACATCCAGGGAACTGGAATTATCGTCCTTGCTGGTGTCTTAGGTGGCCTTAAGATTTCTGGTGAAAAGATGACCGATCAGAAGTACCTGTGCTTTGGTGCCGGAACTGCCGGCGTCGGAATTGCCGAACGGGTTTGTGAAGAGATGGTGCAAGCTGGCTTATCCGAGGAAGAAGCTAAGAAGCATTTCTACATGGTTGATAAGCAAGGACTCTTGTTTGACGACATGTCCGACCTAACTCCTGGACAAAAAGAGTTTGCGAGAAGTCGTTCTGAATTCTCTGACTCAGAAAACCTGACCGACTTACTCTCAATTGTGAAGGCTGTTCATCCATCAATCATGGTTGGAACTTCTACTCAACACGGCGCATTTACTGAAGATGTTATTAAGGAAATGGCCGCTCATACTGACCGTCCAATTATCATGCCAATCTCAAACCCAACTAAGTTGGCTGAAGCAACTGCTTCCGATTTGATCAAATGGACTGATGGTCGTGCCTTAGTCGCTACTGGTGTTCCAAGTGCACCCGTTGAATACAACGGAGTTAAGTACGAGATTGGACAGGCTAACAACGCCTTAGTCTACCCAGGAATTGGTTTGGGTGCCATTGCAGCTACCGCCACTAAACTTAACGACGACATGATTAGTGCTGCTGCTCACTCTCTTGGTGGCATTGTGGATTCAACGGTTCCTGGGGCTGCCATTTTGCCACCAGTTGACCAGTTAACTGAATTCTCTGAGACCGTTGCGATTGCTGTTGCTCAGAGTGCAGTTGATCAAAACATTACTAGAGAAAAGATTACGGACGTTAAGTCAGCCGTTGATGACGAAAAATGGTATCCAAAATACCCAGATTTAACTAATTTAAACAAATAATTGGAGGAATGTTACATTGGCAGCGTTTATTACTTCACTAGAAAGTGTTGCTGAGATTGTCATTGTCATTGCACTTGGATATTTCTTGAGAAAGTCGGGAAAATTCGCCGACAGTTTCAAGGGAAACATCTCATTCTTAATCATGAATGTGGCTTTGCCCATTTCAATCTTCGTATCAGTATTAGATAATTTGACCCGTGGAAAGTTAGTCGGGCTAGCTGGCGGACTGTTATACACCGTAATTAGTTTTGCGTTAGGTTACGTTGTCGCCATTGCCCTAGTCTACATCCTAAAAATTAGAAGGGGTCGTAGGGGAACTTTCATTAACATGGCGGTGAACGCCAACACCATCTTCATTGGGCTGCCTTTGAACTTGGCACTGTTTGGAACTTCTGGGATGACTTACTTCCTGATTTACTATGTAATGAACACCATCTCAACTTGGGCCATCGGAATCTTCTTCATCTCAGGAGATGATCCCACCAAGAAGAAGGGTGAAAGCAAGGGGAACTTTAACTGGAAGAAGTTGCTTCCAGCTCCACTGATTGGTTTCTTGGTTGCGTTAGTTTGGATTCTGATTGTTAACGTTAAGTTGCCAATGTGGATCGACAAGACCTGTAACATGATTGGTGGTCTTGTAACACCATTATCCTTAATCTACATTGGGATTATTTTGGCCGATGCCGGTCTTTCATCAATTCACTTTGATAAGGATTCCATTGCCGCACTACTTGCTCGTTTCGTGATTGCTCCGGCAATTATGATTGGAACCTTACTGGTCTTCATGCACACCGGTGCTGGGATTCCAAACATCGAATTTGGCACCTTAGTAATTCAATCTGCCACCCCTGGTTTGGCTGTGCTTCCAATTCTGGTTAGTCAGTCCCATGGTGACGTTGATTACGCTACTAACCTGGTTGTAACCAGTACGATTCTGTTTGTGATCGTCGTTCCAATCTTGATGGCCATTATCAACTTCATTGTATAAGTAAGTAATTAATAAAGAAGTCAGACGTTCAATCTGGCTTCTTTTTTGTGTGCCATGCCACGGTCCCGGTTTGAAAGTGGTAACGTAGAAGTATGCACAATTTCATTTATTAATTAATTGGAGGGATTAAACAGTGACCGCATTTATTGCCTCACTAGAGAGTGTCGCTGAGATTGTTATTATTATTGCTTTAGGGTATTTTCTTCGTCGTTCCAACAAAATGACGGATGGTTTTAAGGGAAATGTTTCGTTCTTAATTATGAACATTGCCTTACCAGTTTCGATTTTTATTTCCGTTTTGGATAATTTGAATCGGGGAAAATTAGTTGGACTAGTTGGCGGACTACTATACACGTTGATTAGTTTTACCCTGGGTTATGTAATCGCAATCGCATTGGTTTTTGTTTTAAGGATCAGAAGGGGTCGAAGAGGGGCCTTTATCAACATGTCGGTCAACGCCAACACGATTTTTATGGGATTACCCTTAAACATTGCGTTGTTTGGAAACGCCGGGATGACGTATTTCTTGGTCTACTATGTGATGAACACCGTCTCAACCTGGGCGATCGGAATCTTCTTCATTTCAGGAGATGACCCAACGAAACAAAGGGGAAAAAAGAAAAAGAAGGTTACCCTCAAACAGATTTTACCGCCGCCACTGGTTGGATTTATCTTAGGTTTGGCGTGGATTTTGATCGTGAACGTCAAATTGCCAGCTTGGATTGATAAGACCTGCAACATGATTGGTGGATTAGTGACACCGTTGGCATTGATCTACATTGGAATCATTTTAGCCGATGCCGGCTTATCTTCAATTCATTTTGATAAGGATACCATTGCCGGACTGGTAGGAAGATTTGTGATTGCGCCAGCAATCATGATTGGAACCCTCTTAGCGTTTATGCATTTTGGCGTGAACATGGCCTTTCCAGAGTTTGGGACGTTGGTAATTCAGTCGGCAACGCCCGAACTAGCGGTTTTGCCGATTTTAGTTAGTCAATCCCATGGGGACGTGGACTATGCCACTAATTTAGTGGTAACCAGCACCGTGCTGTTCGTTATCGTGGTTCCGATCCTGATGGAAATTATTAATTTTATTATGTAAGTAAAAGAAGCTATTGGATGGCTTCTTTTTTAGTTATATATTTATAATGTGGGAAATTATTTTAGTAGGAGTGAGAGACATGAACGATAAAATTGCAAAGGTAAAAGAGTACGCCAAAGAGAACATGAGTAAGGATAAGAGTGGACACGGATTTGACCACATCCAACGGGTCGCAAACATGGTCTTACAATTGATGGGGACCGAACCAGCTAACGGTGAGATTGCCCTTTCAGCTGCTTACTTACATGACGTTTTTGACGATAAATTGGTGGATGATCCGGACGCTAAAAGGGAGGAAGTCAAAAATAAATTAGCTGAATTTGGCTTTAGTTCTGATGAGATTTTGCAAGTGATGGACATCATTAACCACATGTCTTTTAGTGACAACATTGAACACAAACAACCGTTATCAAAAGAGGGTCAAATCGTTCAAGATGCTGATCGATTAGATGCTTTGGGTGCGATTGGAATTGCGCGGGCCTTTCAGTATGGCGGGGCACATCATCTGACCATTTATGATCCGACAATTAAGCCACGGACATTAACTACTAAAGCAGATTATCGCAACGCAACTGACGATACCACCATTAATCATTTTTACGAAAAGTTGTTTAAGATTGCTTCCGATTTAAATACCGAGGTTGCTAAACGAATTGGAAAGAAGAGAACTCAGTACATGCGTGAATTTGTTGCTGAATTTAAAAACGAATGGGATGGATAAAAAACGCCGATCCAAAGGGATCGACGTTTTTAGTTTATTCGGTAATATCAGCAAAGGTTCCGTTGACTAATCGTTTGACGTCTTCGGCATTTACTTTAACAGAACGACCAATCTGACCGGATGACACAATGATGTCACCCTGTTTTTGGGCTTCTTCATCAATATAGATGGGATAACCCTTTTGTTCATAAATTCCGATGGGGGTATTTGCACCGTGCTCATATCCAGTCGTATTAACTAAGTCTTTTAGGGGAACCATGCCCACTTTTTTGTTGCCAGAAGCCTTGGCTAACTTTTTGTAACTTAAGCGTTCATCTAAGGGAACCACTCCAATGACGGGACCAGTTGTTTTTCCAGTCAGTGCTAACGTTTTGTAGATTAAATGTTGATCAACGTCAGCTTCGTTAGTGGTGATTTGTTGAACGTCTCCCTCTTGATGGGTGGCAAAAATCATCTGTTGAAAAGGAATATTGTGTTTTTCAAGGATTTGTTCGACTAAGGTTTTGTGGACTTGATTCTTTTTTTTCTTTGACAAATGGCTCACCTCTCGGAGGTATTTTATCATATTAATAAAATATAAGTAAAAATTTCATTTACTTTTAATTCTTATTTATGTAGAATCAACGTGGAAGGAGATGCAAAGGAAAATGAGTGAGAAAGATGAAAAAAAAGCACCAAAGAAAAAGCATGCCCTAATTGAGTATGCGAATGGTAAATCCCTCCAAGAAATTAACGGAAGCGTTGATGTCCCTGAAGGATTAGGATTTTGGAAAACATTATTCATGTATTCAGGACCAGGCGCGTTAGTTGCGGTGGGGTACATGGATCCCGGAAATTGGTCAACTTCAATTACCGGTGGTCAGAACTTTGGATACTTGCTGATGTCAATTATCTTGATTTCAAGTTTGATCGCGATGTTACTTCAATACATGGCGGCTAAACTTGGTATCGTGACACAAATGGATTTAGCGCAGGCGATTCGTGCAAGAAGTAGTAAGACATTAGGGGTTATCCTTTGGATAACAACTGAGTTAGCAATTATGGCGACCGATATCGCGGAAGTTATCGGGGCAGCGATTGCGTTGTACTTGCTATTCCATATTCCATTGTTGATTGCCGTTTTAATTACGGTTCTTGATGTTTTGGTACTGTTACTACTTACAAGTATTGGATTTAGAAAGATTGAAGCCATTGTTGTTTGTTTGATTTGTGTTATTTTCTTGGTGTTTGCCTACGAAGTAACCCTTTCAAACCCACAGTGGTCAAAGGTTTTCTTAAACTTAGTTCCAAACATCAAAACCGTTCAAACCCATCCATTTGTAGGTGGTCAAACTCCATTAAGTGGTGCCTTAGGTATCATCGGAGCCACCGTTATGCCGCATAATCTATACTTACATTCTGCCATTTCGCAAACTCGTAAGACTGATAATAACGACGAGGATTCAGTGGCACGCTCAGTTAAATTTTCAGCTTGGGATTCCAACATCCAATTGACAATGGCGTTCTTTGTTAACGCATTGTTATTGATTATGGGGGTTGCGGTCTTCAAGTCTGGTGCCGTTAAAGACCCATCATTCTTTGGTTTGTTTGCTGCCTTAAAGAATCCTGATTTTATGACCAACCCATTACTAGCAAGTGTTGCTAAAACCGGAGTTCTTTCAATCCTGTTTGCCGTGGCTTTGCTTGCTTCTGGTCAAAACTCCACTATCACTGGTACTTTGACTGGTCAGGTTGTTATGGAAGGTTTCATCCATATGAGAATGCCTTTGTGGGCTCGTCGTTTGGTAACCCGTGTCATTTCAATCATCCCAGTTGTTATTTGTGTACTTTTGAGTAGTGGAAAACCAGCCATTGAAGAGCATGAAGCGCTTAATACTCTGATGAACAACTCACAGGTCTTCTTGGCGTTTGCTTTACCATTCTCCATGTTGCCGCTTCTGATCTTTACCGATAGTAAATTTGAAATGCGTGGAAAACGGTTCGTTAATGCCCTTTGGGTTAAAATTGCTGGTTGGGTATCTGTGATTGCTTTGACTTTCTTGAATCTGTATGGTTTGCCAAGTCAGATTGTCAGCTTCTTTGGTGATAATCCAACTCCAGCTCAAACCGATATGGGGAACTGGATTGCCTACATCTTGATTGTTTTAGTTCTGGCCCTCTTGACTTGGGTCGTTTGGGACTTGTACAAGAGTAATAAACGATTCATGGAGGAACATAAGAACGCGAAAAAAGAAGTCGATCAGTACGAATAATTAATTAGAAAAATAGAACTTCGATTTGATCGGAGCTCTATTTTTTTAGCCAAAATTTATTATTTTTAATATGTTAAAATAATGGGTAAGAAACGTCTAATAAGGAGTATTGAATGGCTGATCTAGTTTATAAACGGGTAATGGATGATTTAAAAAAGAAGATTGATTCCAACTATTTCAATAATAATCGTTTACCGGATGAACGGACTTTAAGTTCAAAGTATCACGTCAGTCGGAGCTCGGTTAAGCAAGCTTTAGGTATCCTAGCGGAACAGGGAATTATTTTCAAGAAACGTGGCTCTGGGACCTTTATTAATCCACTTTATTTGAAGAATAAATCTATTTTTAGTTACGAGGGATCTAACCTTGGAATTACCAATAATCTGAAGGTTGAGGGGTACGATCCAAAGATTGATTTACTGGAATTTAAAGTTGTTGCCCCCACCCCTGAGATTTTAGAAGATCTGTTTCTAAATCAAGGTGATGAAGTGTATGAGATTAAACGGCTCCGCTCGGTTGATTCGACACCTATTATTATCGAGTCTGGTTATATTCCGGTTAAAGTGGCGCCCAAGATGAGTAAGCGAGTGGTTAAGGGTTCGATTTTTAACTACTTAGAGGAAAAGCTAAACAAGACGGGAACCAAATCCTACATGTCGATTGAAGCCCAACCGTCCACGATTGATGATCAAAGACTATTGAACTTAAAGCCTGATGAACCAGTCGTGGTCATGGGTGGGATTTTCTTTTTAGACGATGGAACCCCGTTTGAAATTTCCAACATGCGCATTCATTATAAGTACTTTAATTACAACACGTTTGTTGATTTGAATAACTAGAATCGACTTTTACTCAATTTTTTGAGTTAGTTTAAAAGTGATATAATGGAATTGTTGTAAGCACGTACATTGGTTCGGAATTAACGTAATGTAAGAATGTACGAAGAGATTTAAAAGAGTGCCAATGCTGGCAAAAAAGGAAGTATTAAGATGGCGAAAAAGAACGTTAGAGTTAGATATGCACCAAGCCCAACTGGTTTTTTACACATCGGAAATGCACAGTCTGCTTTATTTAATTATCTGTTTGCAAAACATTTCGGCGGAACGATGGTTCTTCGAATCGAAGATACTGATTTAAAGCGTAACGTTGACAGTGGTGAAAAAAGCCAGATGGACAACTTACGCTGGTTAGGGATTGACTGGGATGAAGGCCCTGATAAGCCTAATCCGAAGTATGCTCCCTATCATCAGACGGAGCGAAGAGCTTTGTATGATAAATACATCAGTGAATTAATGGACAAGGGTCTGGCATACAAGGACTTTGCCACTGAAGACGAACTAAAAGAGATGCGGGAAAAGCAACGGGCAAATAAAGAGGCTCCACATTACGATGGACGTTGGTATGGTGCTTCTGAAGCTGATATTCAAGCCGCTGAAGATAAGGGATTACCGTACACAATTCGTTTACATTTACCAAAGGATCATACCTACGAATGGGACGACATTGTGAGAGGTAAGGTTGAATTTAATTCTGACAATTTAGGTGGCGATTTTATCATTCAAAAGAGTGATGGATTACCAACCTATAACTTTGCTGTGGTGGTCGATGATCACTTAATGGACATTACTGATGTTTTAAGGGGTGACGATCACATTGCTAACACCCCTAAGCAAATGGCCGTTTATGATGCATTAGGGTGGCAGCACCCTAACTTTGGTCACATCTCATTGATTTATAATCCGAAGACCGGTAAGAAATTAAGTAAGCGTGACAAGGATACTTTGCAGTTCATCAGTGAGTACAAGCGTGAGGGATACTTACGTGAAGCAATCTTTAACTTCATTGCCTTTCTTGGGTGGTCACCGGTTGGTGAAAAGGAAATCTTTTCAAAGGACGAACTGATTAAGGCGTATGATCCAAAGCGAATGTCAAAATCGCCAGCTTTCTTTGACCAACACAAATTAGACTGGATTAACTCGCAATACGTAAAGAGCATGCCATCAAGTGAACTTGCCGATCGAGTGGTCGAACTCGTTGACGAAGGGCAGACTGACATTGCCAAGAAAATTCAAGAAGATGACATTCCCAACCTGCACGATTACGCTGAACAGGTGATTGATATTTACAAACACAGTGTGTTTAAGTTGACTGAAATCATGGAATACATGGATTTCTATTACAATATTTTGGGTCAAAACATTGATTACTCAAAACTCAGCGACTTTTCACACGATGATCTGGAAAAGTTATTCAATGCTTTAGAAGACAAGATTCATGAGGCCAGTGAAAACGGTCAAAATAAGGGACTTGATTATGGTCCAATTGTTAATGAGGTTGGCAAAGAAACGGGGATGAAAGGGAAACAGCTTTACTTCCCGCTAAACGTCATCTTTACTGGTGACACATCTGCTCCCCAAGTTGCGCAGATTATGGGACTATTTTCACCGTCAGTTATCAGTGCATTAATTAATAAAGCACTTCGTGGAATTGAATAAAATATTTTAAGTCTCCAATTGAAAAATTGGAGACTTTTTTAGTGCTTAAAATTGCTTGAAATTAGGGTTTTTAAGGGCTTAAAATTGGTTCGTATCAATTGTCGAAATGGTTGACATTTCACCAAAAGTCTTTATCATAGTTGTTGTAGGTAAGCCAATAAGTTTGGCGCTTTCAAAAACAGATTAGATCCAGCTCGAAAACGAGCTGCCGATTATTTAAAAGGAGTGTTATAGCATGGCAGTAGATTATGATTCCAAATCATATTTTGAAAAAATGCAACAATACTGGAATACTGCAAATTACTTGTCAGTAGGTCAGCTATTTTTACGTGCTAATCCTTTGCTTAAGAAGCCTTTGACTTCTGAAGATGTAAAGGTTAAGCCAATTGGACATTGGGGAACAATTGCCTCACAAAACTTTGTTTACACCCATTTGAACCGTGTCATCAACAAGTATGACCTTAATATGTTCTATATTGAAGGTTCAGGTCACGGTGGCCAAGTTATGGTTTCAAATTCTTACATGGATGGAAGCTACTCAGAAATCTATCCTAAGATTTCTCAAGATGAAGCCGGAATGGCTCGCCTGTTCAAGCAATTTTCATTCCCTGGTGGAATTGCATCACATGCTGCACCTGAAACTCCAGGTTCAATTCATGAAGGTGGAGAATTAGGTTATTCACTTTCACATGGTGTTGGTGCAATCTTTGATAATCCTGACGTTATCGCTGCCGTTGAAATCGGTGACGGTGAATCAGAAACTGGTCCTTTGGCTGGTTCATGGATGTCAAGTAAGTTCATCAACCCTGTTACTGATGGTGCTGTTTTACCAATCATTAACTTAAACGGATACAAAATTGCTAACCCAACTGTCTTAGCTCGTATGACTGACGAAGACATTACTAAATACTTTGAAGGTATGGGCTGGAAGCCTCGTTTCGTTGAAACCAACATGCCTTACGGTACCGACCAAATGGAAACTCACGAAAAGCTTGCTAAAGTTATGGATGCTTCAATTGAAGAAATTAAAGCCATTCAAAAGAACGCTCGTGAGAACCAAACTGCAGAAACTGCTACAGAACCAAAATGGCCAATGATCATCTTCCGTTCACCTAAGGGATGGACTGGTCCTAAGAAGAACGCTGAAGGTCTTCCAATTGAAGGATCATTTAGAGCTCACCAAGTTCCAATTCCACTATCAGCAGATGACATGGGTACTGCTGATGAATTCGTAGAATGGATGAAGAGTTACAAACCTGAAGAATCATTTGATGAAAATGGTACTTTAAAGCCATACCTTAGAGAATTAGCTCCTAAGGGTGACAAACGGATGTCAACGAACCCAATCACTAACGGTGGTATCGATCCTAAGCCATTAGACTTACCTGACTACCGTGATTACGCTCTTGATATCAAGACTCCAGGTGCTACTGAAAACGAAGACATGGTTGTTTGGTCCGAATGGCTACGTGACGTTACTAAGAGAAATCCTAATAACTTCCGTGGATTCGGCCCTGATGAAACATGGTCTAACAGATTATGGCACTTATTCGATGTTACTCGTCGTCAATGGTTGCCAAATATCAACCCACCATATGATGAGTACATGGCTCACTATGGTCGTTTGATTGATTCACAACTATCAGAACACCAAGACGAAGGTTGGCTTGAAGGATATACCCTTACTGGGCGTCATGGATTCTTCGCAACTTACGAAGCCTTCGGTCGAGTTGTAGATTCAATGCTTACTCAATACTTCAAGTGGTTGAGAAAAGCTTCTGAACTCGAATGGAGAAACAAGTATCCTGCATTGAACTTCATCGATTCATCAACTGTATTCCAACAAGATCACAATGGTTACACTCACCAAGATCCAGGTATGATTACCCACTTGTCTGAAAAGAAACCTGAGTTTATCCGTGAATACTTCCCAGCTGATGCAAACACATTATTGGCTGTAGGTAACGAAGCATTTGATAGTTACGAAAGAATTAACTTGATTACTACTTCAAAGCACCCACGTCCACAATGGTTTAACATTAACGAAGCTTCAAACCTTGTTAAGAACGGTCTTGGCTACATTGACTGGGCTTCAACTGACAATGGTGAAGAACCTGACGTTGTTATGGCATCTGCTGGTGTTGAATCAACTCTTGAAACCCTTGCTGCAATTTCAATCTTGCACAAGCGTTTCCCTGAAATGAAGATTAGATACATCAACGTTGTTGATTTGCTTAAGTTACGTAACCCAGAACTAGACCCTCGTGGTATTAGTGACAAGGAATTCGATCAACTCTTTACTAAAGACAAACCGGTTGTATTCGCATTCCACGGTTTCGAAGATATTATCAGAACCATCTTCTTTGATCGTCACAATAAGAACGTTCACGTTCATGGATACCGTGAAAATGGTGACATTACTACACCATTTGACATGCGTGTCTTGAACCAATTAGACCGATTCAATTTGTCTAAGGAAGTTGTTTCTGATATTCCAGAATACGCCCTTAAGGGTACTGGATTTATCCAAGAAATGAACAACATGCTCGACAAGCACGACCACTACATTAGAGAGTACGGTACTGACTTGCCAGAAGTTGAAAACTGGAAATGGGAACCACTTAAAAAACCAGCTAAGAAATAATTAATGTAACTAATTAATTAGAAAAGAGTGAACTCATATGAGTTCACTCTTTTTGTTTACATATTGAATTCAGGCGGTAGTGGGGCAATAACTTCAAGTGGTTGATGGTAGAACGGTGTCATCATTTGGACCCGCCAAGAATGAAGCAGCATGGGATGATTAGGATAACCGTTCGGGTCGTACAAGGGATCGTCAATAATCGGATGACCAGTGGAAGCCAAGTGCACCCTGATTTGATGGGTTCGACCGGTCTGAAGTTGAAGGGCCACGAGGGTTTTGTCTGGATCCGTTTTTATGACCTTGTAATTTGTGATCGCTGATTTAGAATTTGGTCCGTTAATTTTGCGTTTACGCTGGTCGTAAGGATCAAAACCAATTGGCTGATTGATTACTCCCAATTGATTTTTAAAATGACCATGAACCCAGGCCAAGTAAGTTCGCTTGACTGCTTTAATTTCAATCATTTTGACTAAGATGGGGACCACGGATGGATTCTTGCCGATGATAAGTGCACCACTGGTTTGTTGATCTAAGCGATGAACCATGTAAGCGTCGTTTTGGGGTTGAAGGTAGTTGGCAGCAAAATTAAGGGTGGATCCCATTTCGTGAGGTTGATTGGCATGAGTCTTGTCGCCGCGATTCTTGTTAACAATTAAAAAGTCAGAGTTTTCGTAGACAACGTTTAGTGGTTTCGATGAATCTGATGGAACGTGTGGGAACGGGACTTTAAAATCGGCAGCAATAAACTCGAGTGTGACTCGATCATTTTGCTTAACCAGAAAGTTCATGGGCAGGTACTGACCGTTAATTAACACGCGATGATTTTTTCTTAGTGAGAAAATCAAATGCTTGGGAATTAAAAGATATTCGTGCAGATACTCCCGAACGGTTTGTTGATCAAATGATTTTGGGACGGTTAATTCATATTTCCATTTCTTCATAAAATTCCTCAAAATAAAAAACCCACTCAATAAGTGGGTAGAGATTTTGTGACTATTTGACTACTAAGACGTCTTGAGTAGCAGCACGTGTGACGTAGCTAGTGACCGAGCCAACCATCAAACGTTCAACGGCTGAAAGACCAGTAGCACCGATGATGATCAGGTCATCATGGTGATCGCTTGGAAATTCCTTGGCAATGACTTTCTTGGGATTACCAAAACGCATATGAATTGATACGTCAGTTACCCCAGCGTCAATTGCTTGTTGTTTCAAAGTTTCAAGAATCTTCTTTGTCTTGTCAGTTAACTGGTAAACAGCGTCGGCGGTAATTGCATCCCCGTAGCTA
This sequence comes from Fructilactobacillus sp. X3R5C2, assembly GCF_059901175.1. Classification (NCBI taxonomy): domain Bacteria; kingdom Bacillati; phylum Bacillota; class Bacilli; order Lactobacillales; family Lactobacillaceae; genus Fructilactobacillus; species Fructilactobacillus sp. X3R5C2. The sequence continues at coordinate 123,557 of NZ_JBWXVC010000003.1, read as the reverse complement.
CGGTTGAATTGGTTAACTTCAATTACATTTAAAATATCTAAGTGACTGTCATTTTGTTTAGCCATTGTGATTGCACGACTCATAACAGGCATTGTATCTTCAGCACCATCCACCGGTGCTAAAATCCTCTTGTAATTCTTGGCCATTTAGCTCACCTCATTTGTTTTCTTATACACTAACTATACCATGTTTTAAGAATTTACGTAACGAATTTAGCTAAAACAAAAATTGTTGGTATCAAATTGAGAAGTTCGTTATACTGAAGCTAAAAGGATGAGTAAAATGAAAAGAAAACAGACGTTAACGTGGGCGTTTATTTCACTGATATTGTTCTGGATTGTAAACATTGTTATGACGATGCCAATCATGAAATTAACGGTCAAGTCGAGTGTCAGTGGCCTAGTTCGCACGTCAGCCATTGCAGCCATTATGTATTTGATTCCGATGATTCTGGTTGCTTTTAAAAGTCGTTTAGGATATTATTTGTTGGCAGCCGTTCAGGTTATTTACACGATTGGGTTAATCGCAGCGATTATTGCGATGATTACCATTAGTCATACAACATGGCTACTTCGAATTGCCGTTATTGTGCTGGTAATTGGTTCCATTGGTGTAAATATTTACTGGTTCACGATTGCTTATCAGGTCCGAAAGGCAACGACGAAAGAACGTGTGGCTCATTATATGAAGTTTAGAAAATAAAGTTAGGTGAATGAAATGAAAATTGATGAAAAAGAGTTTGTTGAAGCAGCTGGAAATGATGATTTTCAGAAACAGGTGTCGGAAATGTCCCTTAAAAAGTTGCAATCTGACTTAAAGGGAAACTTGAAGAAGATGACTGATTTTATCGCAAGTAATCTGAAAGAAGACAGGATTGCCAGCGCGGAAATCACCGTTTCTGATCATGACATTCAGCTGAAACTGCAGACCTCGGTCATTAATTTACCGCTAGACTACGCTAAAAACATTGCCAAGATAACGGTGGGAGACGGGATAAAATCAGTCAATGTGTACATGATCATTGCTTCTCCCAACGTCAACCGTTCTAAAATGCGAATTGATGAGTTGGCGGATTCAACTAGTTTTGAAAAGGAGCCCGATGGGACTTATTTGGCGCAGTTCGTTGACTGGACTCAGGATAAATTAGATCAGATTGCGGCTAATGAACAGGATGACGCAAGTTCTAAATAGCTTTTAATTACTAATTATGATACAATGAAGGCATGCGACGAGCCGAGCAGACTTTTTAGTCTGATTGTGGGAACCATGTTTATCTGCCGGATTGCAGATGGTTTGATTAGCAGGTGATGTGAACACCTAGTTAGTCCGTCTGACTTGTTCAGATGCCAAAAAGAGCTTCCAACTTTTGTTGGAAGCTCTTTTATTTTGCTAAATAAACGTGATCTTGGATTAAATCGAAGTTTGAATAGTGTTGATTCAGGTTCTTAATGCCCTCGTCATCGTAAAGTTGTGCGTTTTGCCAGAACTCTTTGGAGTCGGTGGCCCCGTTTCTCTCACCAATGACGATTAATTTGATATCACGATTTGACTTTCTGATTGCTTCAAGAAGTTCATTATCGATTGGAATGCCATCTGGAGACCACGACATAATTACGTAGTCAATCTGGTCCTGATACTTGTGAAATGCGTCGAGAGCTGATAACTTTTCCACGTTAGTGACGGGATGTCTGCCAGTTTCGTTCTCGTTTTGCCAATCTAAACTGTCAGTTGCGATGACGTTTGCGTGGTTATCACGGAGTCCCTTTGAGATGTAGCCGTTACCCGCCATTACTTCAAGGGCAGCATTACCATCTAAGTATTTTGCAAGATGGTAGGTAAACGATGAGGAGATGTAGGCCCACATCCCGTATTGATTTTCGAGATAATCACGAAAGTCACGCAAGTGCTTGTCAAGGTTAGAAAGATCGCCTGAAAGCCGGTTCCATTCGGAATCACCGCTACGATCATTCATGGCGTACTTGGAATTGATTTTTTGATAAATCTGGTCCTGAATGTCATCAGGAAGAATCAGCTTGGGCAAATCCTGCGGAAGTCTACCAGCCGTAAGTAATTGATTGGCTGCTAAGACGTTGTTAATTAAGTATTTAATCTCAGGATACTCCCGATACTCGTCACGATACTGTTCCATTTGATGAATGTAAGGTGGAGTCGCCTGTTTCAACTGATGACGTTTTTTGAGTTTTTTTCTGAGTTTACGTTTATCCATTTGATGTCCTTAGTAGTGTAAGTCAAGCGATTCTTGGTGATTTTTGTGGTCATCGTCTCTGTTTTGTTTACCGTGAAGGTAGCCGTTGATAAGTTGAAAAATCTCGTACCGATCGTTGTTATTAATGGCTTCGCCGTTGAAGAAGAGTTGCTTTCCAGAGATAAATAACTTGGAAAGATCGGATTCTTCATGGTCAACTCGGCCACTCAAATAGTCCATTGACACCCCAAAAAATTCAGCTAATTTTTTGACTTCAATGTAAGAAGGATTACGGATTCCACGTTCCCAATTGCCGATCTGTGAGGCGGTATTCTCATGCTCTTTGTCAGTGGGAAACATTGTGTTTAATCCGTTTGCAAGGTCAGTCAATGTGATTTTCTGACCGGTTCGTAAAGCTCTGAGTCTTTCAGGAAACATAGAATCACTCCTTAATACCATTATACTTCATGATATCATCAAAAAGCACGAGTGACTTATTTTAAAATAAAGATTTAAATGTTATTATTTAAATAGATTAAAATGAATTGAAAAGAAAGGAAGTGTCAAATTGATAGCTTCCATTGCAATTATTATTGCACTCTTACTTGGAGCAGCATGTGGCTACTACGTACGAAAAAACCACGTCGACAAGGGACTGACAGCCGCCAGGACTGCTGCTAGTAAGATTAAAGATAATAACCAAGTTAAGATTAATGATACTAAAAGAAAACTTGAAGATAAAAGTAAAGCAGCAGCTGAAAATTATCGTAAAGAAGAAGAAACTGAACTCGATGCCCAAGTTCAAGAAAATGAGAGCCGCAAACTGCGAATTGATCATAGAGAAAAAAGCTTAGAGACTTCCGTTGCCCGCTTGGACAAGTCAGAGGCCGCTCTGACAATTAAAAGGAACAGTAATCACCTTCTAGTTGAAAACCTCAAAAAGGCTCGTAATGACGTCTTAGAACTTGAGAAGCAAAGAAAACAAATCATCCACGATCGGGGTGAATTAACTGAAGGGCAGGCCAAACAGCTCGTTTTGTCCACTCTTGAAGCTGATTTAAAACGTGACTTTGATACTACCGTTAAGGAAAATAATGACTTAATGGCATTTAATGCTGCCAAACAGGCCCGTAATCTTATGATTGAGGCAGTTCAAGATGGGCCAGTTGATGTTCCTCGTGACCACATTGAGCGCTCAGTGATTATTCCGGATGCTGGAATGCGCGCCAAGATTGCTGGCAAAGATGACCAACGATTACGATTGATTGAGACCCTTACCGGAGTTGATTTAATTTTTGATCCAGAACACCCGGAAACGTTAATCATTAATACCAGTGATCCGGTTAGAAGAGAGATTGCGCGCAATTCCATTAACGATCTGTTGGCCATTAAGCAGGTTAATAATGGTGTAATTGAAAATGAAATCAATCAAACCCAACAGGAAGTTTTGGATGAATTAAGAAAGACTGGTGAGATGACCGTGAGTCACTTGCACCTTGGTTGGGTTCATCCGGACCTAATGAAGACGGTGGGACGCTTAAAGTTTCGAACGTCGTATGGTCAAAACGTCTTAGAGCATTCTATCGAAGTTGCCGAACTATCAGCTGTGATGGCTGCTGAACTTGGTTTAGATGTTCGGATGGCTAAACGGACTGGATTATTCCATGATATCGGGAAGGCGATTGACAGAGAAGTTTCCGGAACACACGTTGAACTGGGAGTAAAGTTAGCTGAGGCTTATGGTGAAGATCCAATTGTCATAAACTCAATTGCGTCTCATCATGGGGACGTTGAACCAGATAACCCATACGCTATTTTGGTCGCAGTGGCAGACGGAATGTCAGGAGCTCGACCAGGTGCCAGAAGCGAATCGGTCGAAGAGTACATCAATCGATTAAAGAGTTTGGAAAAAATTGCGAATGAACATCCCGGTGTTAAGGATAGTTACGCCATTCAGGCCGGTCGTGAGATTCGAATCATGGTTGATCCAAAGAAGGTTAACGATACGCAAAGTAGTGAGTTAACCAATGAAGTAAGGGACCAAATTGAAAACGAATTGACCTATCCTGGTAAAATTAAGGTTACTACAATTCGACAGTTACAAGCCGTTCAGTACGTGGGCGGTAAACCGAAAAACAATAAAAAGAAAAAAGCTGGATAAAAAAAGTTCTTCACCATTGGTATTTACGTGGTGAGGAACTTTTTTATTTAATGACTTTGAAGTTTTGTTGGTTGTTAGCGTCGACTACGGGGTGATCTTGAAGGTACTTTGCAATCAAGTTACTCATGGTAATGGTGTTATAGGAAATAATTTTACTTTCATCGTACATGGGGTAGTGGCCACCACCAACGGCACGGTACGCGTTTAAGACGATCTTCAAGGGCTGATGGTCCAGAACTGGGCGACCGTGATAGGTTAAGTTAACGATTCTGGAACCAATCGGTCGGGAGACGTCAATAGTGTAATCAATGCCCGCGTACATGTCATAGTTATAGTCCCGGTGTTTCGGATAAGTATATACGGGGTTGACGATGATTTTATTATCCTTTAAGGCAAAATAATCAGCAGTTTTTTCAAGGGCAGCTTTTAAGTCCGCTCCAGTAATGTTTAAGACTGCTAACGTATTTGGATAGACGTAGTTGGTGATGATATTTCTCATGGTAATTGGATTTTCGAATCCATGGGCTTCGTCGGTAAAGAGCGCGGTTGCCGAAATATCAACCCCCATTGTTTCCATTTGGACCCTTTGAATAAAATTGATAAAGGCCGATCCATGGGTTCGAACTTCGAAGGGATCTTTATATTTGAGATTACCTTTAATCTTTGAGAGTGGTTTTGAGAGCCATTTTTCAACATCTTGGTCGACTGGATCAACGACGTTTTTGGTCGGTTGAAATGGCTTATTTTGAGCCGTTGAGATTAGTTTGGCGTTACTGTTGACCACCGTTTTATCGTTATCATTAATATCAAGGGTAATTTGGCCTACGTAATCACCACGATGTCCGGGTTGAACGTACGGAACGCCAAAGAGATGGTTAGCGAGCTTTCGGTGCTGGTGACCCGTCACTAAAGCGTCAATTCCGGGAACTTCTTTTAAAATTTGATAACTTTCGTTTTCACCAGTGAATTTTTCACTAAGTTTACCTACTTTGTCTCTTTCAAACCCCCCGTGATACAAAATAACCACCACGTCAGCTTTTTGGCGAAGAATTGGGACGTATTTTTGGGCCGTTTCTAAGCCAGATTTAAACTTAAGCCCCTTAACGTTGGCCTTATTCTCCCACTGGTTAATGGCCTGAGTGGTAAGACCTAATACTCCCACCTTTAGATCCCCAAAGTCTTTAATGGCATAGGCCGACCCAAAGGCTGGCTCATCTTTTTCGTTTAGGATGTTGGCGCAGATAAACTGGCGCTTGGTGTTTTTGATGGTATTTTTTAAGTAACTTTGTCCGTAGTTAAATTCGTGATTCCCGAGTGATCCAAAGTCATAGTCAATCGTATCGTATGCTTTATTAATCGCCTTAGCACTTGGAAGCTTTAAAACTTCGGCCGTGTAGTAGGCGAGAGGAGACCCCTCTAAAAAATCACCATTATCTAAAATTAAGGTGTGGTCGAAGCCTTCCTGTTCGTGCTTAATTGTGGTTGCTGCCTTTTCTAAACCAAAGGGCATGTTTTCATTTGGTTTAACGTAATTTGTTGGCGCTAAATAACCGTGAATATCGCTCGTACATAGTATTTTGAGTTTCATAGTTTGGCCTCTCCCTCTTATATAGTACAAATTATAATATTTATTAAGGAAAGTGTAAATAAAAGCTAGAAATCAGGCTTTATTTAAGTTTAAAATAACGTTGACGAAGTAATAATATATGATACAATTTAGTTGTTTAATAAGTACATTCGTACTAATTTAAACAAGTCATGTTAAATGTTAGACATGAGGAGGTTATTACATGTTGAATTTATATGTTGCACCAAGCAGCGCATCAAGTCGTAAAGCCCGTGCTTGGTTGAAAGACCATAATATTCCATTTAAGGAACGAAACATCAATTCAAACCCACTTAACGCTGACGAAGTAAAACAAATTCTTCGTTTAACCGAAAATGGCAGTGAGGATATTATTTCAACAAGATCAAATGTTTTTAAGAAACTGCACTTGAACTTAGATGACTTATCTTTAACCGAGTTAGTTGACCTATTAGTAAAGTACCCTGACCTAATCAAGCGTCCGATCATTTTTGATGACAAACGTCTTGAAGTTGGCTATAACGAAGAAGAAATTAGACGGTTCTTACCGCGAGATGTTCGTGAAGCAGAATTGAGACAATTAGAGTCGAAGTTAACTTCTTAAGATATGAAAACGCCCGGTATGGGCGTTTTTTTATGAATAATTTAAATGATGAGGAATTAATATGATTAAAATGATCGCACTCGATCTTGACAACACACTGCTTACAGGTGATAAGAAGATCAGTAAAGTAAACGAAGACGAGTTAAAAAAGTTACATCGACAGGGGATCAAAGTGGTGCTCTGTACTGGACGACCAATCAATGCCATTTGGAAGTACATTAAGCAACTAGACCTTGATGAGCCAGATGATTATACCATCACCTTTAATGGTGGGCTCGTGGTTCGAAATGCCGATAAGTATGAATTATTTAAGCGTGGGATGAATCGAGATGCGTTCAAATTACTTTATGAATACGCTCAAAGAAACGGCCTCCCGTTAGATATTCTTGATTTTACCCAGGTCTATCCAATCTCCGATTTAAAACCATCGATTTATCAACAAATGTTGAATGCTGACATGCAGTTTGTACCAACTAAGTTTTCTGAGATGCCAGACGAAAGCTACTCTAAGGCGGTTATCGCAGCCGAACCAGACGTTCTTGATAAAGCTGTTAGTGACATGCCCGAAGATGTGAAAAAGCAGTATCACATTGTTCGTTCACAACCCCAAATCCTAGAATTCTTGGCACCCAGTGTTGATAAAGCCTATGGATTAGGAGCATTACTTAGTCACTATGGTGATGATTTTTCTAATCTAATGGCATTTGGTGATGCTGAAAACGATGCCGGAATGATTAAGAAGGCCAAGGTTGGAGTTGCGATGGCAAATGCGCAGGAACCAATCAAGAAAATTGCGACGGATGTGACTAAATCGAATGATGCTGATGGTGTGGCAGTCTTTTTAAAGAAGTATTTTAAAGCAGATCAATAAATATAAACACAACTAATAAAAAATGAGCTAAACAATTATGTTTAGCTCATTTTTATTTGGTTTTTTACATGGTCTCAAACGCATTATTCATATTTTTCATAAATTCTTTTAGGTAACGTTTGGAGTCTACCGCTACAGCCACCTTAACGTTGGTGTTAGGATCATCTAATCGATTCTTGTCACCAATCGTTCTAGCATAGTATGCGTCGGGTTTGGTGGTAACGATCATATTCATATCAATGAATTTTACGAAACTGGGGTCGACCGCTACACCAACGGCGAGTGGGTCATGAAGTGAACAGCCGCCAAGTTCAGGATACATATCAGCATAGATGTTGATGTAGAAATCCACGATGTCAGCCATTTTCTTTCCAGCCATTGTCCCAGAATCGCGCCACTTTTGGGTTTCTTGCTTGGTCAAAAGGGTTCGTAACGTAACGTCAAGGCCGACCATGTTGATGTGAAGGTTACTGGTAAAAACTTCGTTTGCTGAAATGGCATCTTGGTTGATGTTGGCCTCGGCGACGGGGGTGACATTACCCGGAACGGTTAAAGCACCACCCATTAAAGTCACATTGCCAACCTTCTCCATAGCTTTTGGAGCTTGTTTGATTGCTTGGGCTAAGTTAGTAAGAGGACCAGTTGGCACAATCGTTAGATCATTGCCGTACTTTTTAGCGGATTCAATCATGAAATCGACCCCGTTTTTACTTTGGACCGCACCGCTTGGTTCGGGAAGGTCAACGTCACCAATCCCATTTTCACCGTGAATGTCAGCGCTGACTTGCATTCTGACATAATCTTCGCTTAATGGATGAGTTTCACCAATAAAGACCGGAACGTCTGAAGCACCAAGTAAATCTAAAATTTTAAGGGTATTAACGGCTGCCCGTTCGGCTTCGATGTTGCCAAACGAAGCAATAACCCCGATTAAATCAATCTCAGAATTGCCAACCGCGTAGGTTAGTGCCATTGAGTCATCGATTCCAGTATCAAGGTCCAAAATCATTTTTTTGGTACTCATATAAAGTCCTCCTATATAACTTCAGTTACAGTACAACTTTATAATACTTTAATATGTAGGAAATTGCGATAGATATGAAATTGGTTTTTTTATTTTGTCTTTGCATGGTAAACTTTGGTTAAAGATAAAATTAGATAAAGAGTGATAAAAATGGAAAATATGTACGATATAACAATTATTGGCGGCGGTCCCGTTGGGATGTTTGCGGGGTTTTACGCTGGCCTGCGGGATGCTAAAACGCAGATCATTGAGAGCCTTCCTGAACTTGGGGGCCAGGTCAAAGCGCTTTATCCTGAAAAGACCATTTTGGACGTTGCTGGTTTTGCGGGCGTCACGGGTGACGAGCTGATTGCACGACTGCAAAAACAACTTGACACCGTTGATGTTGACCAAAAGGTCGAGAGTAAGGTAGTTGATGTGATTAAAAAAGATGGCTATTTTGAGATTGAAACCAGTAAGAAAACTACTAAGAGTAAAGCCGTCATCATTGCGACCGGAAACGGTGCCTTTAAGCCACGTGAACTACGGGCTGAAAATGCCGAAGAGCTCACTGGGAAGCGCCTTTTTTACAGTATCAATGATTTAAATAAGTTCAGGGGGCGAGACGTTATGGTTGCTGGTGGTGGCGATTCCGCCGTTGACATGGCTTTAATGCTTGAACGGGTTGCAAGTAAGGTATTTTTATTGCACCGGCGGGACGAATTTCGTGGTCTTGAGTACATGGTTGACCGATTGAAAGAGTCATCCGTTGAAGTGGTTACCCCATACTTAATCAAACGACTGGATGAGATTGATAATCGTTTAAGGGTTACCAGTAAAAAGGTTAAGACTGAAGATGACGAGATGGAAATGATGGTGGATGATCTCGTGGTGAACTACGGGTTTATTTCGAATAATCGCCAGTTAAAGGAATGGCAGATTCAACCAGCCCTTGATCATCGCTTGCTTGAGGTTGATCAATCTTTTGAGACCAGTGTGCCAGGGGTCTTTGCGATTGGGGATCAGATTACTTATCCCGGCAAACAAGACTTGATTGCGACTGGATTTGGTGAGGCTCCCACCGCCATTAACGTTTTAATGAAAGAAATTTATCCCGACCGAAGGGGACCCGTTCACAGTACTTCGCTTCACCGCAAGTAGGTTCAAAAAAGGATAAATGTTGTGAAACCATTAACATGATGCTATCATGAAACTAGTTGAAATTTCTTAACTGGAGGATGATGTTCATGACAAATGAAGTATTTCCCTTATTTTTAAAGCCCGTTTTACAGAATAAGATGTGGGGTGGAACCGAACTAAAGCGGTATCACTATCAGTTAAATAGTAATCACGTTGGAGAGGCGTGGATTGCTTCGACTTATGGTGATGACTTGTCAGTGGTTTATAACGGACCCTACGATGAAAAGACTTTAAAAGAAGTTTGGAAGAAACATCCAGCACTATTTGGTGGGCATCCGGCTAACGCCTCCTTTCCACTATTGGTTAAAATTTTGGATGCCAAGGAAAACTTGTCAATCCAGGTTCATCCAAGTGATGAGAACGCGCAAAAGTACTTTAATGAAAAGAATGGAAAAACTGAGTGCTGGTACATTTTAGACACCAAACCAGATTCAAAGGTATATTACGGTCATTCCGCCAAAAGTAAGGATGAAATTCGGCAGGCCATTAAAGACCACCAGTTAGACCAGATTTTAGAAACGAAAACGGTTCAACCAGGTGAGATGGTTTATGTACCAGCTGGGACGCTTCATTCTTTGGGAGCAGGCATTGTCGCTCTTGAGGTGGAACAAAATTCTGACAACACGCTCCGGTTTTATGATTTCGACCGGGTGGATCAAAAGACGGGGAAGAAACGACCACTCCAGGTAGAAGATGCCATTAAAGTAACTAATACTCCGAACGTTCTACCAGACCCTGAGCAAACCCAACTGGTTGTCGATTCAAATAATCCAGCCCGGACACGTCTATTGAAATCAAAGTACTTTAACGTTTATCAAATTGTGGTTCACGGTCAAGCCGAGATTAAAGACATGCAGACTTATTCAGTGAACGTTGTTATTGATGGAACAGGGACACTAATTGTCGATGGCAAATCGTATTCGCTTGAAAAGGGAAGGACGTATGTCTTGCCAGTTCAAGCCAAAACGTATCAGTTAAAGGGAGACCTCCGAATTATTCAGACAACCGCAAACTAAAATATGACAAAAATACCACTACCTCAATGATAGTGGTATTTTAGTATCCAATGACATCCTCTGCCACCGTTTCTAGCGTCTTGGTTTTGATGTCGGCTACGTTAATCCAATACAGGCAATTTTGGCGTGGATAGAATAAGCCTAACTGCTTAACCATTTCAAAATAAGACTTATTTGCTGAATGGAGCCCCATAATGTAGTACATCAGGATCTGGAGGGTGAATTTATTGGTTGGTTTAGCCTTTGATACCTTGAAATCCCACAGCCCATCCTTGGTCAGGTAGTCACCATCGCCGTTTACGACGGTGTCGGTGTACGCACCGGGAAAATCAAAGTCAATTGTAATGGGACCATCTTCTGATGCTTGCTTCAAGAACTGAACGCCCCGGTTAACCATTTGTTTAATGTGCTCAATGGTAACCTCATTCGCTTGGTACTTGGGACGAGGAACGTAGTAACTAGGTCCCATCCGGTAGGCAATGTCATAATTAACGAGTTGAATGGCGCACTGAATGCTGTCATCATCAAGTCCGGAATTGATTTCACTGGTTAATTGTTTAAAACGGTCCATATTACCATCGTAATGGTGACCAGTCTTTTCGGCCGCTAGTAGGTCAACGTTATGGGCACCAATTTCAGGAATACTGAATGCTGCCACGACGTCTCCGGTGACTTCAAACCGTGTTAGATAGTCGACGACCAGTCCCATAAAGCTGGGCGTGATGTTTTCACTAGCAATCGGCAGAAATTCGTCTGGCGTAAACTGCTTGATGTGAAAGGATGAGACGGGAATGAAACCACCACGGGGCTGTTTATACTGCTTGGCTCTTTTTGTAACTGTATATTTAGTCATAATTTATAACCTTCCATCCCTAGATTTACCCGTATTATAGCACAGGTAAAAACTAGTACAGTCATACAAAAGAACCCACATCAACTGATGTGGGTTCTTTATAATTATTCTTTGTTTGAATCAGGGTTGGTAATTTGAATTCGATTAGAGTTAGTTGAACTATGGTAAAGCTCAGGAGCATCGGTATGGTATAAACTGTTCGTACTCTTATCATGTCGTTCTGAGTAGAGACTGGTTGAGGCTTTTCCAAGCTTCTTTTCAATGTTTTCTTCATGGTCCAATCCGTTAGCATAATTGTACTTCTGCGGGTTAACTGGTTTAAATCCCTTAGGATGATAGAAACGAAGTAGGTTTTGTTCATTCAGCGTATCGGATAACGAGAGTTCTAGATTGACTTTATCCTGCGTCTTTTCTAACTTCTGTTTCAACTTTTTATCTGGATGGATTACTTTTTGGGTCTTATTATCGTAGACCGTTCCATTGACCGATGTGTACTCAGGGGAGACCCAGTCCCGATTTCTGAAGGCCACCACTTGATCATGATGCTTTGAGAAGAGATCGGTTCCAAATTGAATGTATTTCTTAGAACTAATTCCCAGGAGATGCATTAAAGTAGGAAGTACATCAATTTCACCACCATAGGTATGATCCACGTGACCATTCTTAATGCCCTGCATGTTAATCATGAACGGAACTCGTTGCAACTGGGCGTTATCAAAGTCATTCCAGTCGTTGGGATCTTTTCCAAGTAGCGGTGCTAAGCTGGTGTTTTCAGAGTTCGATAAGCCATAGTGATCCCCGTATAGGACAATCACGGAGTTCTTTAGTAAGCCGGCTTTGTCAAGGTACTCATAGAGTTCCTGAACTGATTGGTCGAGATAGTGGGCCGTTACAAAGTAGTTGTTAACGGCCTCATCATTAGTATCAGGGGCCTTGAAATCAGAATCCTTCTGATCCTCAGCGTCTAGTTGATACGGGAAGTGATTGGTAACGGTGATGTATTTAGCATAGAACGGTTGCTGGAGGTGCTGAAGATAGTTGGTTGAATCTTTAAATAAGAGCTTATCCTTCAGTCCGTATCCGGTTGACTTATCACCCGAGGTATCGTAGTAACTGGCGTCAAAGAAGTAGTCATATCCTAGGTTTTTGTAAGTGTTGTTTCGGTTCCAGAAGCTAGCAACGTTTCCGTGAAAGACGGCGGACGTGTATCCCTTTTGACCAAGGATGGCAGGAGCACCCTGGAAGGTGTTGTCACTGCCAAGTTGAGCAAATAAGGATCCCTGTGGGAGACCATAAGTACTAGTCTCGAGCATGTTTTCTGCATCGGACGTTTTACCTTGGCCGACCTGATGGAAGAAGTTATCAAAGGAATAAGTTGACTTACTGTGATACAACTTGTTTAAAAATGGAGTGACTTCCTGGCCATTGATCTTTTTATCAATCACGAACTGCTGAAAACTTTCTAGATGAATGATAATGACATTTTTACCCTTGGCAATCCCATACATTTTCTTGTTAGGAGCGGCGTAGTGTTCTTTTTTGAATTTAAGAATCCCCGTTAAGTCAGACTTATTGGCATTGGCTCGCATGTTGTTGGTTTGTTGAGACTTAATTCCGTCATAGACGGTAAAAGAATCCAACCCCAGGTATTTAACGATGTAAGTGCGGTCAAAGGTTCTGGTCAATAATTGGGGACGATCCATGTCGGCCAAAGTAATGTTACCAACTAACATGAGGGCTCCAAGTGAGAAAACCGCAAAACCAACTCGGGCCTGTAGTGGCCGTTTGTCAATCTTAATCACTTTAAACAAAAGTAAGAGGATGACGATCACGATGTCGATCCAGTAAAAAACGTCGTGGGGCGAAGTTAGTGCTAATGAGCTTCCACTTAGTCCCTGGTTGACCTTGGAATAACCGGTCATGGTCGACACCGTCATAAAGTCGGTGAATTCACGAAAGTAAATTACGTTTAAGTATAAAAGAACCGTGTTTAGGAAATCCAGAAATAAAATTGCTGGATAAAAAAGTTTAGCTGGTTTTAGATAAAGCGCCAAACCTAACATAATAACGGTGGTTGCGATTGGATTAATTAGGAGCAAAAACAGTTGAAAGATACTGTCGACACCCAAATTAAAGTCAGTGAAATATGCGTAAATTGTTTTAGCCCAAAAAAGCACTACTAGTAAGACGAAAAAACCGATTCTAGTATTGCATTTAGACAGAATTTTCTTGATCGTTTTCAAGGTATAAAGTCCCCTTTTTAAGTCCAACCCCTATCTTATCAGATTTATTAAATTTGGGTAGGATTGAGGGAGAATCTTAGAGAAAAGTTAAAGCCCACAAGTGATATACTTAGAGTGTGAATGGAGGAGATACAATGGCAAAATTTACCCTATACGTTGTCCGACACGGACAAACTTATTTCAATATTTTTAACAAATTACAAGGCTGGAGTAATTCACCACTAACCGACAAGGGAATTACTGGTGCCAAAAAGACCGCTAAACGTTTATCTAACATCAAATTTGTTCAAGCTTACTGCAGTGATACTACTCGTGCTGAAGATACCGCCAATATTATTCTAAACGATAATTTAGTTTCAGATATTAATGAGCCTGTCGTATCTCCCAATTTTCGTGAACAATTTTATGGTTATTTTGAAGGATTAAACATGGATGAAGCGTGGTACGAGGCCGGAGCACCTCATGGAGTACCAACTTTTAAAGACATTGTAAATAAATATGATATCAATACGGCTAAGGACTATATGAAAGAGGCTGATCCTTTCCATATGGCTGAAAATGCAGCTGATTACTGGAAACGACTTGATAAGGGGTTAGATATGATTACTCACGATGCTAAGGTTCAAGATGGCGACAACGTCCTCTTGATTAGTCACGGAAATACCCTGCTTAGTTTAGTAGAACGTTTTTCTGACGGACAGTATGATATGACAAAACGTCCCGAAAATGGCAGTATTACTAAGATGAGTGTTGATGGTAATCAAATCAAGGTCACTGAATACAATAAGTAGTGGAGGCGAGGCGACAAATGCATGAAGCTAATGACAAGATCATCAATTCATTTAACATGCAGGACTTTATTTTTCGAATTGGTGAAGTTAGTAAGATGACGGGGGTATCACCAAGACAACTCCGATACTGGGAGAAAAAGGGATACGTGAGAAGTACCCGGGTTGAAAAATTAGCGTCACGAGTTTTCAATTTTTCAAATTTTGTACTGATTAAGTTAATGAAAGAATATCTAGATGACGGTTACACCCTGACGTCTGCTTATCAAAAGGCGACGCAGTTTAAATCACGAATTGCTTTTTTGTATTCCTTTTTTAAGCGAGTGGATCATGGTTGTGACGAAGTTAATGGAAAACGAATGGCAGACATGGGATACTTTGATGATGCGCACACGAAGCGTTTGTATGGCTACCTTGATGACGACGGGGAAGTTAAGTATCTCGTAAAAGATAACTAAAATTACTCAAAAAGACACCAAAGCTGATAATTAGTTTTGGCGTTTTTTGACGGAATGACTCATGTACGGTAGCATATTTATTGGCAGTAGAAAAAGTAGAGTGCTAGGAAGGGTCATTTGATAATGGCATTGCTTGAAAAAGTCATTTTGACAGTGCTGGGGTTGGTATCAATTTTGATACTAGTTGCTGTTTTGTTAGTATTTTAGAATTTAACCCAGTGGGGAATCGGCAGAGGTGCCGATTCCCTTTTTGTTAGGAGCCTTGTTTTTAAGGACCAAAAGTATATACTTTTGAATAATCATTAATTATGTCGGAGGTGTGAACGATGGAAAGCGAATTTCAAGAAATTGGCAGTAAGTTTTCAGCACGGCATGTAACGGTATTTATTCAAAGACAGACTGTTTCCCAAATAGTTGTGAAATGAAGTTGAGTCATAATTTCATTCGATTATTTGGGTGAAACATTCATCCTGAATCAATCATTGAATTTCCTCAACTTCATTAGTAATCGTTAAACTGAAATGAGGGAAATTATGAAAAATATCAGGAAAATGTATACGTACGCATTCTTTTCTAACTTAACTTTTGAATTAGTAATTTGGATGCTTTATTTGAAACATATGGGATGGTCAGTTGGCCAAATTGCATTATTACAACTTGTGATTAACGCAACTCAGGTTATTTGTGAACTACCATCCGGAATCATTGCTGACAAAATTGGCTACAAAACCACTTTGATTTTGGGTCAGATAATGTGTGTATTATACGTGGCAACTTTTTTTGTCGCACGTAACCACTTGCTAGTATTTGGTGGGTTCGTTTTGTTTGGAATTGGACTTTCGCTAATTTCGGGAACCGATGAGGCCATCATTTATGAGGCGGATGAAAAACAACACTACCAGAAATTCTGGGGACGCTACAACGCCATCATGATTTGTACGGTTGCTTTCAGTAATATGGTTGGTGGGTATTTGGCAGACGTTTCGTGGCCACTGGTCTTTACCGCCTCAATTATGGCCCACGTTCTTTCAATCATGACGGTATTAGTGATCAAACCCCGACCGGTGGTTAATGAGCCCAATGCTCCAAGTGTCTTAAAGCAATTACGGATTTTCTTGGTTAGTAATAAAAACTACCAGAAGTTAATCCTAGTAGTGGCGATTTCACAGGCTACGGCTTCGATTATGTATCAATACGGGTCGTTGTATCTATCCCACATTACAAGATTTAGCACCGGTAACATTGCGATGATCCTAGCGATTGTTGATATCATTGGAGCTGTTTTTTCGGCAAACGTCTTTAAAGTAGTTGCTAAATATGGCCGAATGAGAGTGATTTCTTTAAGCATGGCAATTGGCTTATTGATGTCACTACTCTTAGGGATTTCGAATTTCATCGTTGCTTTAATTGCATTTGTAATTTTTAGTTCACTTTTTGAAGTGTGGGATACGACACTAAACGCTGAACTGCAGGATACAGTGGTGAAACGACTCCGAGTTACGTTGATGTCTTTTTGCAATCTAATTACGGCTCTTTTGATGGCGCTTGAGTCATTGTTTATCAGTGCCTTTTCAAAGGTTATTAACATTCAGGTGATTTTTGTATTATTTGGTGTTACGGCAATGTCTGGTTCTTTGGTCATCTTGTTTCTTTACTTTAAATCAATTCGTAAAATGAATGTTTAGGGCATAATAAAAGCCATCAGTTTAACTGATGGCTTTTTGATTATTTATTTTTGGCTCGTTTGTTTTTATAAAGGGGCCAATGATGCAAATCGGAACGAGGTAACGTGATTGCTAGTTTGCCAAGTCCAGTCGTGACAAGTGGCAGGATGACATTAAAGATAATAACCGTGATGATGACGGTCAGCCCGATGAAGTCAAGCGAGTGAAGCAGACTAACGAAAAGGCCGAATGTAATGATAATGGTAGCAAACATCACGTAACTAACTGTTTTTGTAAATGCACTTGTCCCACCGGTCAACCATCCTAGTAAGTCCGGATTTTGTTTTCGGTAGGAAATGGCCAAAAAGGTTAATTCAAATATCCCGATTATGGAAAGGGGAACCAGCATGGAAACGGATGCCTGCCAGTTTAATTGACCGTCACTTGCGGCATAGTACATGATAAGTTGGGTAGCCTTCAGTGCGGAAAAGACACTCATCACGTATGTGACCAACCACCAAAATGGTTGGAGAATGGAACGACTAACGATGATGATGGAGGCGAAAACGATTAAGATGATCATCATCATTCCAATAATAAAGTCGTGGTCAAAGTTAGTTTGAACGTTGGCGTTTTCAATTGGCTGGCCGGTATAAGCGACCTTAGCATTTTCAAGGCTGGTGTTTTGTAACTGGTTTCTAACCGTATTTTGCATGTTGTGAACGTTATTTAAGTTCGTGTTGCCAGTGGGATCATTGTTAAATTCTACTTCAAGCTTGGTTACTTTTTGGTTCTCGCTTGCAAAATTATACTTAGTTTGATAAAAATCGGTGTCATTAATCTGTTGCGGTGAGATGTAGAAGGTATTCCCAGCACTTGACTTCTTGACACCATTTAAGTAACCAGTGACGGGCGTTAACTTATCCTTACTTTCCTTTAAAGTTCGGTTAACGGACGCAATTTCACCACGAACCTTAGACGCTTGTTCGTTGTATTGCTGGACCGCTTCCTGCGCTTCCAGTCCAGAATTTTGGGCGTCAGAGATTTGGTTGCTTAACTGAGTCAAACTTTGACTGGTGGTACTCAACTGATCAGATACTTGCGAGAGATTTTGGCGAAGTTTTTTGGACTTCTGGGCTTGATTAGATGACTGAGCCGTTTCAAGCGGAGTGAATGTGCTGAAATTGTTGGTGTCAGCTTGTTCACTCGTATCACTAATCCGATCAAGTTGTCTAATCAGTGAATCGACTGCTTTAGTCTGATTCTTAATGTTTTTCTGCTGAAGCGTCTTGTTCGCCCCTTTAAGGGTTCTTTGTGATCCCTTAAGAGAGTTACTAATGCCATTAAGGGTTGAAGTGGTCTTATTCAATTGATTTCGTAAATAGTATTTATCAATTTCATCCCCACCTGGTTGAGTCACAGAGTACACCTGTGCAACGTTTTTTTGGGACTGAAGCTTCGTTGTAACCTGGTCAATGGCACTAATGGTGTTGTCATTATTAAAGGGTCGGTTATTTTTGATGTAAATAGTGACTGGAGTTGGTTTTCCCTTATTAAAGTGATTTTGAAGGATGTGTCTACCGACTTCAGCCTGATCATTAGCAATTAAATTGTTGTTAGTAAGGTAGGTTACATTAGAACGATAGAATAAAACCAGTGGGACCGTAATCACTAATGCAATTAGTAGGCCTAGGAGAGGTTTTAAAAGCGAGACATGGGCAAGTTTACCCCAGAAGCCCTCGTTTGCTAATTTTAAAGTTTTCTTCTTTGGCCAGAAGAAAGTTGGTCCAAGGAGTTGCATGAACATTGGGGTCACGGTCATCACGGCTAATAAAGTTATTAGTACGACAATGGCGACGCTACCAATGGCCCGAACCGAACTAAACTTGAGCAGGTAAAGTGATCCAAATGCTAATGACGTAATTATTGCGGTTGCCCCAAGTGGATATGTAAGACTTTTAGTGGCTGTTTTACTGGGGTCAACGCTTTCGTTTTTAAGTGCCAATTCAAAACGTCGATACAAAAAGAAACTAGCAAGGGTACCAAATAAAGTTACTACCAAGCCAGTTACTAAAGGAATGTATGGCGAATACGGGAGACTAAGTTGAGTTGACATTAAAGCTGTTGCACTTAATGAGACCAAGTAAGCAATGATCATGGTGATAAAGGTAAAAACCGGTGCTAATAGTGATCTAAATGCAATGGCAATAAAGACTAAGGAAAGAATGAAAATTGCAATGGTCACAATGTTAGTGACGCTTAAAATCTTCTCATTGTTGTCTTGATTAATTAATTGCGGACCAGTGACGTACGTCTTCAGTCCATTATTAACTTTGAATTGCTTTTGAATCGTGTTAGCAAAACTTGCACTTGTGGCATTGCTTTTTGGAACATGAATATTCACAATCTCGGTTGATTGATCGTTGGAGATAAACTTTGAGGCACCATTCGGGCTCGTGTGAGCGGTGGTGATCCGACTAATGCCGTTGTCCCCGTTACTTTTCTGAATCATACCAACCCGATTGTAAATGTCCTTTTGCTCAGAACTGGTAATTTTACCCTTGTTGGCGTGGTAAACGATGTTCATACTTGTGGTTCCATCTAAGCCTTCGCCCCATTGGTCCTGTAAGTTCTGTGCTTTATACATCTGGGACTTTGAGTTCATTTCCGGGTTGCCAGCCTGCATCACAACCTGACTCAGGTTGGGGAGACTGACAATTGCCATAAAAATGACAACTAGCCAAATAATTAAAGAGAAAATCCTATTTTCGTGTAACGTCCTTATAAAATGTTTCATCGAAGAAAATTCCTTTCATTTTATTTCACTACCCCCTCATGCTCATTTTATATTAAATTAGTTCTTAAAGAAATGGTTTGCGCGTAAAAACAGCAACACAATGATGATAAAAATGATCGTGATGATAATGGTTATAATCCACGCTGATGGTTTATCCATAAATGGAAGTTTTACGTTTTCACCATAGAACCCAAATACGATGTTTGGAACACTTAGAATTAACGAAAAAACGGTTAAAAACTTAATCGTGTTGTTCAAGTCACTATCAAGGAGGTTGGAATAAGCGCTTGCCACTTGCTGGGTCGCGGCGTTCGCCATCTCTGCCATTGAAAGTCCCTGTTGAAGTTCGATACTGATATCTTCAACGGCAGCTTTTTGATCCTCAGTGAGGTCCCTTGTAAAACGCCGCTTGAAGTCGTTAATCATATCGTTGTTTGATCCGAGTGACGTTAGGAAATATACTAAGTCAGTCTGTAGATTAAGCAGATGGTTGATGGCACTTTTATTGGCCTTGCCACGTAAGTTACGTTGAATGTTAGTTCTGACACTGTTGATTTGGTTAATATAATCAAAGTATTGGACGGATAGTTGGTACAACGTTTTATTAATTACGTCAATTGGTTGCAATTCTGCGAGTTGTTTTGAACCGGCTTTTTTGATAATGGAAGAAATGAGTTCGTTAACGAAGTTAGTTTTATCAGCCGTGAACGTAAATAACATGTTGTCATGGGTTATGATTCCAATTGGTTCAGCAGAAACATCCCCGTTAAAACGAGTCGGTTCGGCCACATCAAAAATGAAAAGGAGGACTCCTTCTTCATCGTAATATTCAACCCGAGGCCGTTCGTGACGGTCAAGTGCATAATAGAGCATTTCGTTATTTAAATGGTATTCTGTTTTTAAAATTTCCTTATCGGCCGGACGGCAATCGATGGTTTTAATCCAGTTAATATTTTGGTTGATTTTTTCAATTTTAATCAATGCAAAACTACTCCCGTTACTATATTGTCAGATATCTTCATACTACACTAAATGGCTAAGTTAGTCGATTTTAGTGAGTGTTTCTTCTATTATAATGCGTAATTGGAAATGAGTAAGAAACTTTTTTAAGTAATCATAAATACTCAACAAAAAATGGTTGGCTAAGGTATAATAACCACATAGGGAGATGTTGTCCGTGAAACACAGTAAAAAGAAAAACATGTGGATTGCAGTTGTGATTGGAGTAGTCGTCGTCTTACTACTTGTGTTCGCTGCATTTAAGATTAGACACATGTTGATTAATCATTCATATCAAGTTCGACAAGAGCAAATGAATAACGCAACCAAGAAACGTGATAAAGAGATCGAAACTCAGCACAAAGAGTTTATTCAAAAAATTGGTGACCCAGCCGTTAAGATTTACGAGAAAAAACAACAGGTTTTGCCAAGTATCGTGATCGGACAGGCTATTCTCGAATCGAATTGGGGGCAATCCGAACTCTATAAGAAAGCCAATAATCCGTTTGGAATCAAGGGAACGTACAATGGTCAGTCAATCTCGTACGATACGACCGAGTACGTTAATAACAAGAAAACGACCGAAGTGGGTCAGTTTAGAAAATATCCATCGGTTGCTGATGCCATCGAGGATCATAATGAGACTTTAAATACCAAGTTTTTAAAGAAAACGGGCATTACGAGCTTTAGGCAAGAAGCCAACTTGTTGCAAAAAAATGGCTACGCTACCGATCCCGATTACGCTAATAAGCTGATTGGTGTCATCGTGAACCATCAATTAATGAAATACGACGTTAAAGCAATTAACAATTACTAATTACAACTAACTAATGGAGGAGTCTTTGATTGTTCGACCTACTCGCTAAATTATATGGTCCTTTTTTTGATCTACATAACTGGGAAACCGTCATAACGTCTGGAAATGACTGGTTGATTATTTTCTCATTGGTAGTGATTGAATGTCTTTTATCCGTTGATAATGCAGTTGTCCTTGCGGCCCAGACTCAAGTTCTTCCTACTAAAAAGTGGCAGGAAGAATCTTTGTTTTACGGAATGTGGGGAGCATACATCTTTCGCTTTTTGATCATCGGAGTCGGAGTGTACCTAATTAGGTTCTGGATCATTAAGGTCTTAGGTGCAGCTTATTTGTTTTATCTTGCGTTTAGTTTCTTCTATAATATGCACAAGAATAAGCACAAAAAGAGCCGAACTCATCAGGTCAAACCAAATAAGAAAAACCACACTCGCAAGTACTTTTGGTGGGTGGTAGTTCAGATTGAATTCATGGACATTATCTTTTCAATTGACTCAGTGCTAGCGTCGTTAGCCATTTCACCTAATCCAGTGATCGTCTTAATTGGTGGGATGATTGGGATTTTAGCGATGCGTGGGGTAGCTGAAGTCATAATGATGTTGATGAAAAAGATTCCTGAACTACAGCCGATGGCGTACTTCTTGATCATTATCATTGCGTTGAAACTTTTCTTATCGATTCCAATGATTGACATTGAGATTCCAGCGGGATGGTTTGGAATCTTGGTAATTGTCACACTAGTGGCTACTTTAGTTATCCATGTGATTAACGTGAAGAGGGGGAAAGACTATGGCAGTGGATCTAAATCAGAATAATTTTGACTCAGAAATTACGGGACCAATGACCGTGGTTGACTTCTGGGCACCATGGTGTGGTCCATGTAAAATGATGGATCCGTTGATTTTAGAACTGGAACGTGAGTACAAAGGTCGAATCAAGTTTTTAAGGCTTAATGTCGATGATAATCAGGAGATTGCCAGAAAATACCGGGTCATGAGTATTCCAACACTAGTATTATTTCGTAACGGAAAGGGCGTTGAGAAGGTCACCGGAGTGTATCCTAAGAGTAAATTAGAGCACTATTTTAATCGAAAATTAGCTGAAAAATGATGAAATTAAGTAAAGTCTTATGCTTTTAATAACTTTTTTTATGGCAGAAGGCTTTTTCTTTTGCTAAAAATTGGTGTTGTGAATTGTTGATCAATCCTTGAAAACGGGCATTCTTGCGAGTTTTGTTACATTGATGTTACAACGTGACAAAATAATCGGTTTTTTTAACATTGCTGTTTTTGCCATGTAAATAACAGTATTTAGAATGTGAAATTGTTGTTTGAGTATATTTCAGTTTTAAGAAAACGGAAGTAACAAAAATTTATAGGAGTGATTTATCATTTTATTAAAATCTAGAAACGTAAAGGTGCTTTTAGCATCTATTTTCACAGTAGCCGGTGTGTTAATGACTGCAGGCTTCAACGCCAACGCTGCCACTAACACTAATCAAGTTACCGTTAAGAGCGGTGACACAGTCTCAAAAATCGCAAAGCAACACAATACTAGCATCAGCAGCATTGTTAAGGCTAACCACCTTAAGAATGTCAACCTGATTCATGTCGGAGAAAAGTTAACATTACCTACTAACGCAAGCAACATGACTTACCAAAGTAACAATACTCAAACACAACCATCTGCTCAGGTAAGTAGCAATGCACAATACACTGCTGCACCACAGCAAAACGCACAACCTGCTCAAACACAACAACAAGCAACAACTACAACCACTACTCAACCTGCTGCAAGCAGTAACAATAATGCAAGCAATGCCGGTGATAACTCTGGTTTAGCATCAATTGCACAAGTTGAATCTGGTAACTCATACAGTGCTCGAAATGGTCAGTACATTGGTAAATACCAATTGTCTTCATCATATCTAAATGGTGATTACTCTCCAGCTAACCAAGAACGTGTGGCTCGTCAATACGCAGTTTCACGTTACGGTTCAATCGCTGCCGCTGCTCAATTTCGAGCATCACATAACTACTGGTAAGATTTAATTTCAAGTTAACGATTACTCAAACGAAAAACAAGATGCAAAAAGGGACGAAGAATAATTCTTCGCCCCTTTTTTGAATCCAAAAAATCCCAGTACCATATTTATGATACTGGGATTTATTTACTTAACCTTAGCTAAGAAGTAACGTTTCTTGCCGCGTCGTATGATGATAAACTTCCCGTCAAATTGAGCTTGGGGGTTAATTTCAGTATTGACGTCGGTAACCTTTGCTCCATTGATGGTAATAGCGCCATTATTAACGTCTTCTCTAGCCTGCCGTTTGGATTTATCAACTCCAACCGCAATGATTAAATCGACTACGTTTACGGGATTAGAACTAATCGAAGACGTTGGGACACTGTTAAATGCCTGACTAACTTCCTTTACTGATAGGTCTTGAACGTTGCCTTTAAAAAGAATTTTTGAGATATTTTCGGCCTGCTTAACGGCGTCTTCACCGTGTACAAATTTCGTGACCTCACGTGCTAACGTTTTCTGTGCTTCTCTTTTCCAAGGCTCATCTTTAACTTTTTGGGCCAGTTCATCAATTTGATCCTTAGGCAAAAAGGTGAAGTATTTGAGGTATTTGATAACGTCAGCGTCGTTTTGGTTTAGCCAGAACTGGTAAAATTCATACGGTGAGGTCTTTTCTGGATCAAGCCAAACAGCACCACCAGCGGTTTTTCCAAACT
Organism: Fructilactobacillus sp. X3R5C2; assembly: GCF_059901175.1. NCBI lineage: Bacteria > Bacillati > Bacillota > Bacilli > Lactobacillales > Lactobacillaceae > Fructilactobacillus > Fructilactobacillus sp. X3R5C2. The sequence goes on along the minus strand of NZ_JBWXVC010000003.1, from coordinate 99,553 downwards.
TAGTTCCGTCTGATTTAAGCATTAATGGGATGGTTAATCCGTATACCTCGGCGTCTTGACCTTCAACGCGATGAATGAGGTCAATTCCGGCCGTGATGTTTCCCCATTGGTCTCCACCACCAATCTGAAGTTGAACGTCATGGTCACGATAAAGAGTGAGAAAGTCCAATGCTTGTAGGATTTGGTAGGTGAATTCTGTGAATGAAATGCCCTTTTCCAGGCGACTGGCCACCACTTCTTTTGATAACATGGTGTTGACGTTAAAGAGTTTTCCGTAGTCACGAAGAAAATCAAGCAGTGACACGTTAGACGTCCAGTCGTAGTTATTCACGATGTGAATGTTACTGTCACTGCCAAAGAGGTGCTTCATTTGCTTCGTTAGGGCGTTAACGTTGTGTTTGACCATCTGTTTGGTCTGAAGGGGACGTTCGGTGTTTCTCCCACTTGGATCACCGATGGAACCGGTGGCCCCGCCGATTAGGATGTATGGGTGAAAACCAGCCCGTGAAAAACGTTCCATGATCATAAACGGAATTAGGTGACCAATGTGCATACTATCACCAGTTGGATCGACCCCACAGTATAGGGCAATCTTTTTCTCGTTGGTTAATTTTTCTAGTCCGTCTTCGTCGGTTGTTTGGTTAATGGCGCCTCGCCATTTTAAATCTTCAATGATATTCATTGTTGTTTTCCTCCTGTTGTTGATAAATAAAAAGCGTCCTAGTAGTAATTGACTACTGGGACGCTTGTGCGCGGTACCACCCACGTTCAGATACAAAAGTACCTGCACTTATTTTGATGTGTAATTTTAGGTAGTTCATCTAATATCCTGTGTGGCTTGCACCAACCGCCACTTCTCTTATCACTTAAATATTAGACTACTTTTGATAAACTCATCGTATCATTACCTAGCCGAATTAACAATATGCAAATTATTCAAGGTAAATTTGACGTAACTGATGAATGTCGGCATTGGTCAATCCAATACCTTCATGGAGAAATTGGTTTATTCCGCCGTATAATTGATTGATTTCATCCATTGCGGCATTGAAAAAGTCTAATGAGACACTATAAAGGGATCTTAGACTCTTTAGGGCTGCATCATTATATCCTTCTTCTTTGGCTTGCTCTAATCGAGCATCAATCACTGGTTTTGCCACCTGATTGGTTAACAGGTAATCTTCTTCGATGGTTTTACGATCGACTCCTAGGGCAGAGAGGATCATGGTCGCAGACATTCCGGTTCGGTCTTTTCCGGCTGTACAGTGAAATAGGACGGACTCGTCATCTTGCCTGTTATCGAGTAGAACTTCAAATAATTTTTTAAAAGCCAAACGACAGTGTTTCGTTTTAATCATGCTTTTATAGACGTGTTCCATATGATCATGACCATAATTAGGGTGATTGCACAGGACTTTCTTCATTTCAGCTGGACTTTTCGAATTGTCAGTTGCGTCTTCTTTAAAGATCGGATCAAAAATGTAGTCGATAGCAGAAGTTTCCACTTGATCGGCCAGCATGTCGACTTCAGGTTGACTTCTGAGATCAACGTCAAAGCGAACCCCGTAATGCTCAAGGGTTTTTAGATCATTTTCACTGAGCTCACCTAAGTGTCCCGCACGTAGTAACTTGTGCCACTTAGTGGTTTTACCATCAACAGTTTGGTATCCACCTATCTCACGAAAATTTTCACCAGTTGGAATGGCTAGAACTCTTTTATTTTCCATGTTTTCCATGTAACCCACCTTTCAATGTCAGTGTAATATAATTATATCATGAAGCCCGTGTTCCACATGATTTTTTGAAATATGATTTTACAAATATTAGAAAATAGAATAAGCTTAGCGTATGAAGATTATTAAGGAGAGTATGAATTATGGCAATGACTGAAAGACAAATGATTCAAGAAATCTTAAACACGGTTGACGTTGGTTATGATTTTGAAAACGTTGATGAAGATAACAAGCAGTACACGTTATTGATTAAACGTCAGGATAATGATGTTCGTGATTTAAACGAGATTAATGCTGAAATCAAGGAATACTTTAAAGATGCTGATTTTTCTTATGACGAACAGGTTGAGCCAAAAGATATTGATGCTGACATTCGGGTTGAAGTTAAGCGTTAATTAATGATGCCATAAAAGAGAAAGTAGATTTTATTCTACTTTCTCTTTTATTTTCAAGTAGTGAGATGAATTGAATCGTGCTAATATGAGTATCAAAAATACGATGAAACGGAGATGAACCAGTTGTCTGACAATAAAGATTACGTCCTAGCGATTGATCAAGGATCGACTAGTACGAGAGCGATTATTTATGATCATAGTGGTAGAAAAGTCATTGAGAGTTACAAGGAAGTTCCTCAAATTATCAATAGTGACGGATGGGTTGAACAGGATCCAAACGAGATTTGGAACTCCGTGCTTTCTGCCATTGCGAGTGCCTTGATTGACGCCTCCATTCACCCTGAAAACATTGCCTCGGTGGGGATTACCAATCAGCGTGAGACCACGGTAGTGTGGGACAAAGTGACCGGCAAACCCATTTACAATGCCATTGGTTGGCTTTCAAAACAAACTAATTCAATTGCTGAAGACCTAAAAAACAGGGGGTACGAGGACCTAATTCATAAAAAAACGGGCCTAGTTATTGACTCGTATTTCTCCGCTACCAAGGTCAGGTGGATTTTAGACCACGTTAATGGATCACAGAAGCGCGCTTCTGATGGCGAATTGTTATTCGGGACCATTGATACGTGGCTCGTCTGGAAATTGTCTGGTGGGAAATATCACATTACTGATTATACGAACGCCAGTCGAACGATGATGTTTAACATTAATGACTTAAAGTGGGACGACGAAATCTTGAAGATTTTAAACATTCCAAAGATCATGCTTCCGACCGTCCATGCTTCTGATGAAGTTTATGGAACGACCGAAAACTACCAATTTTATGGTGTTAGTGTCCCAATTGCTGGAATTGCTGGCGATCAGCAGGCGGCGTTGATCGGACAAATGGGCTTTTCAAAGGGAATGGTTGAAAACACCTATGGTGATGGTGCTTTCATCATGATGAATACTGGACACCAGCCGCAGTACTCAGACGAGAATTTATTGACGACCATTGCGTATGGAATTAACGGAAAAATTACGTATGCACTTGAGGGTTCAATCTTCGTGGCTGGAAGTGCGTTGACGTGGCTTCGAGACCAAATGAAGATTATCACCAGTGTTCCTGAGTCCAGACAGGCGGCTAAACGATCGACCGACCACAATGAAATCTACGTTGTTCCTGCTTTTAATGGATTAGGGGCCCCATACTGGGACCAAAATGTCAGAGGAGCCGTTTTTGGGATTACCCGAGGAACTAACAGTGATGATTTTGTAAAGGCCACGCTTCAGTCAATTGCGTACGGAACCAAGGATATCGTTAACACGATGGAGTCCGATACCGACCTCGATATTCCACAGATTCGAGCTGATGGGGGAGCTAGTCGCAATAGTTATTTAATGCAGTTTCAGTCTGACATTTTGAATATTCCGGTTCAACGAGCCAGCGATGAAGAAACAACCGGATTTGGGGCTGCCATCTTGAGTGGACTAGCAACCGGGTTCTGGAAAGATTTAGATGAAGTTCAGTCCATTTATGAAGAGGGAAAGATTTTCACTCCTTCAATGAAAGCAGCTGAACGAGATAAATTGTATCAGGGATGGAAGCGAGCGGTTAAGGCCACGCAGGCTTTTAAACCCATTAATTAAGACTTGCTTTGCAAGTTTTTAAATTTTTCTTAATGAAAACGTTTTCTTTTTATTTTTGACGTGTTATAATTAATTTCGTAAATAAGGGTTACAAAAGTATTTTGAAAAGAAGGTATGGGATATGAGTTTTGAAGCAATATTAATTGGATTAATTCCAGTGATTGGTTGGGGGCTATTTCCAACTATTTCATCAAAAATTGGTGGTAAACCAACGAACCAAATCTTTGGTGCCACAGTTGGTACATTGATTTTTGCGATTGTTGTCTTATTATTCACACAAGCTGGCTTCCCAATGGGCTGGAACTTAGTCTACGGAATCTTGTCTGGTATGGGTTGGGGCTTCGGTCAAATCATGGCCTTTAAAGGTTATTCTTTGATTGGTTCTTCAAGAGTTATGCCAATCACGACCGCATTTCAGTTGATTGTAACTGCTTTGTGGGGTGCATTTGCGTTAAGTAGTTGGCCTGGTATTGGTCACAAGATCATTGGAATCCTTGCTTTGATCGTTATCATTATCGGTGCCACTCTTACCACTTGGAGCCAAAACAAAGAAAACGTTAATAAAGGTGCGCTTGAAAAAGCCGTTATCTTACAGTTAATTGGTGTTATTGGTTACTGGTTATACTCAGCCGCTCCACAGGTTAATAACTTGACTTGGGCTAAGGGAATTTTGCCACAGTCCACTTCAGTAATGACCCCAATGGAAGCATTCTTGCCACAGGCAATGGGAATGGTCTTGATGGCTATTATCTACGGTTTGATGAACATGAAGAGTGAAAATGTGTTTGCTGAGGGTGTTTCATACAAACAGATTATTGCTGGTTTCTTCTTTGCAATTGCCGCATTCTCATACTTGATTGCTGCACAACCAAACATGTTAGGTCTTTCAACTGGATTCGTTCTATCACAGGTATCAGTAGTTGTTGCTACCTTGACCGGTGTTTACTTCTTACACCAGAAGAAGACTCCAAAGGAAATGGTTGCTACTTTGATTGGTTTAGCTTTGATCATCGTTGCTGCTGCCGTTACCGTTATGCTATAAAATCATTAATCTCAAACAAAAAAACACTTCACATTATGTGAAGTGTTTTTTGTGTTCCTAATTATTTATAATAATGACTTCGTTTTAAAAGTTCAGCTGAACGTTTATTGATGGGAACAAATCCCTTATTTTGCAAATGCCGGAAAAACATCATATTGTATACAAAACTCCATGCTAATGGCATGATTGCAAAAATCTCATAGGCAGAGGATGCGATGTTTAATCCAGTTAAGACGGTAAGTGCCATTGCTAGGATAAAATCCACCCCTAGCATACAAAGGGTATTATAGAAATCACCACGAAAAATAGAAGGCCAGATTCCAAAAACTAGCGTAGTGAATGAGAAGCCCACCTTTTGGACTTTGACTTCTTGGGTTTCTTTATTTTGCACGACGGCGTAGTTAGGTGGCAAGAACATGTTGTTCATGCCATTATTCCCACTATTATTGCCGTTATCGAATGGATTCATTGACAATTGGACCTTTCTAAGACTTTAAAGTAAATTTGACGACGACTTCGACGTGCGGAGTCTGTGGCATCATATCAACTGGTTGCAGGTAGTCCACGTTATAAGACTTCGTTAGTTGGACCAGATTCTGAGCTAGCGTTGATGGATTACATGAAACATATACAAATTTTTGTGGTTTAGCGGTTAAAATGGCATCAATTAAGTGTTGGTCAAGGCCAACGCGTGGTGGGTCAACCACCAGTGCTGTGGGTTTAAAACCCTCGGTTATCCACTGCGGCATCAAATCCTCGGCACTGCCAAAGTAGTAGGTGGCGTTATCAATATGATTGATTGCTGCATTATGATTGGCGTCGGTGATGGCTTCCTTAATGGTATCCATTCCTCTAACTTCAGAAACTTGGTTTGCTAATGAAAGACCGATGGTTCCTACCCCAGAATATGCATCAATCAAACGATCATCAGAATCAAGATTGAGGGCTGTTCCAGCTAAATCGTAGAGTTTTGGTGTCATGATGCTGTTGAGTTGGAGGAAAGCTCTTGGTGACAACTCAAATGATAAACCATTAATTTTTTCGGTAATACTATCATTTCCAGCTAAATGAACCGTCTTTTCTCCCCAGATCAAAGGTGAGTCACCAGGATTGATGTTTTGCATGACGGAAGTGACTTCTGGAAGGCGATTGGAAATCATTTCTAAGAGTTGATTTTTCTTAATCAACTTGGGCGTGTTAGTGATGAAAACCACCTGCACGTCGTTGGTATTGAGAGCTGCTCGAACTACCAAGGTTTTTAAAATGCCAGAGTGATTGGATTCAACGAACGTTGGGATGTTTAGTTCCTGAACCATTTCGACTAAAGCGTGCATGACCTTCATGGTAAGCGGATACTGAACGGAGCAGGTCTCCATGTCGACCACTTCGTGAGTTCCTTCTTTATATAATCCGGCGATGACTCTTCCGTTTGCTTCAGTTCGAACTTGAAACTGGGCCTTATTACGGTATTCATAGGGATTATCCATCCCGATCGTTTCCCTGACATCATAATGATCATAAGCCCTCGGATGATATCTTCTAAGCGATTGTTTAACTAAATCACGTTTGAATTCCAGTTGCTTAGGGTATGCGAGGTCTTCGAGTTCAAAACCACCAACTTCTCCAGCATATGGATCACGCGGTTTAACCCGAAAGGGACTTTCCTTATCAATTTGAACTAATTTTCCGCGTAGGTATTTAGGTTTAATCTCGGTTACATCAGCTTGAACTAATTCACCAACTAGCGCACCAGGAATAAAAATTAATTTGCGATGAAAATAACCAATTCCCTCACCATTAATTCCGAGACGCTTGATGGTGACCGTAACTCGTTGGTGGAGTTCTACCGAAACATTTGACGATCTTTTTGAACCGTTTCTAACTCTTTTATAACTCATTAGAACTCCTTTTTTCTTCATAACAACGTCTACGTCATTATAGCAGACTCATATATGATACAAAAGTGTTGTATAATCATACTGTTAATTTGTTAAAAAGAAAAGAGAGGTATCAAAATGGCAGTACTAGAAACTAAAAACCTATGCTACGACGCTGATGGACGTGAGATTATCAAGGATATCAGCTGGAGCGTTGATGCCGGAGAGATCGTTACGATCACTGGTCCATCAGGGAGTGGGAAGACAACTTTTGTGAGACTTTTGGCGGATCTTTTGACTCCCAGTTCTGGTGAAGTAATTTTTGAAGGCCAAAACGTCGCTGATTTAAATCCAATTGAGTATCGGAGAAAAGTATCATACGCCGTTCAGCAACCCACCTTGTTTGGCAATACGGTCAAGGATAATCTTGAGTTCCCATATCAGATTCGAAATAAACCGTTTGATAAAGAACATGCGTTAAAAGCACTTCAAACCGTCGATCTAGGTGATGGTGATTTGGATCGGACGGTCGATAATCTTTCTGGTGGGGAACGCCAACGGGTCGCATTAATTCGCAACATCATGTTTGTGCCTGATGTGCTTATTTTAGATGAGGTTACCACTGGCCTTGATGAAAATACCAAGGAAAGTGTGCACAAGATGATTAACTACATTAATCAAAAAGATCACACCACGGTCATCATGATTACTCATGATCAAGGTGAGATTGACCATGCTACCGAGTTAGTCACAATTGTTAACGGACGACTAGTTAAAGGAGATAAAGATGCCTAATTTAATTGTTTCAAATCAAGCGCTCGCATTAACTGGACTCCTGGTCTTAATCGCGTTATTTGTCGGATGGAAAGAAAAGTTGGGCATTGATAAGTCAATTATCATTGCCACCATCCGTTGTGTGGTTCAGTTATTTATAGTTGGGTACGTTTTACGATTCGTTTTTCGGATCAATAACGTTTTTTTAACCCTGATTTTAATCTTAATTATTTTGTTTAACGCCGCTTATAACGCCAAGGGACGTAGTGACGGTATGGAACACGCACTCCCCATTTCCATCATTGCGTTAGGAAGTAGCACGATTGTGGTACTTGCGGTATTAGTCTTTGCGGGAGCAATTAAGTTTATCCCGTCTCAAGTGGTACCAATTACCGGAATGGTTGCCAGTAACTCAATGGTTGCCTTGGGACTTTGTTATCGAAGTATGAATTCCATGTTTAAAGACCGGAGACAGCAGATTATTGAAAAATTAGCTCTGGGAGCCGACGTGAAAACATCCTGTTCTGACATTGTGCGTGACAGCATTAAGACCGGGATGCAGCCCACGATTGATACCGCGATGACCGTTGGACTGGTTAGTTTACCCGGGATGATGGCTGGTTTAATCTTTGCTGGTGTTGATCCGGTTAAGGCCATTAAGTACCAAATTATGGTAACTTTCATGTTGCTTGGGATTACGGCTGTTAGCTCAATCATCGCATGTTACATGGGTTATCATAGTTTTTACACTAAAAATGACCAGCTTAGAAATATGAATTAATAAGTAAGGGCTCTGATTAGGAGTCTTTTTTATTGCTTCTGATAGGATAAATTGATGGAGTGGTTTATAATTCAATTGGGTCAACAGTTAAATTGGAAAAACGAAAAGAGGGATTCTATGAGTAAAATGACAGCAAGTAGAGCACTGGTGAAAGTGCTTGAGAGTTGGGATGTCGACCATTTGTATGGCATCACAGCTGGCTCTTTGAATAACTTATTGAATGCGCTAGATGAGGAAAAAAAGAACATTAAATATATTCAGGTTAGACATGAAGAGGTCGGTTCTTTGGCCGCTTCCGCTGACCATAAGTATACCGGTAAGATTGGGGTTGCCTTTGGTTCGGCGGGTCCTGGTGCGACTCACATGTTTAATGGTTTATACGACGCGAAGGAAGACAATACTCCAATGTTAGCTCTCGTTGGACAAGTTCCCCAACCAATGATGAACACGCGGTTCTTTCAGGAAATGGATGAACTGCCAATGTTTGCTGACGTTTCGGTTTACAACCGCCAGGCGTCAACTGCCGATCAGATACCGAAGATTATTGATGAAGCAATCAGGACGGCCTATCAAAAGAAGGGTCCAGCAGTCGTCATCTTACCGAATGATTTACTTGGAACTGAGATTGACTATGAACCAACTAAGACAGACAACGTTTCAAGTAGCATTAAAACGGTTCACCCTAAACAAGCTGACGTTGATGAAGCCATTAAGATGATTAAGAAAGCCAAACATCCTGTTCTTTGGTACGGAAGGGGTGCTAAGGGTGCCCGAGATGAGATCGTGAAAGTTTCCGATCAGTTTAGCATGCCAGTCTTGTCCACGGCTCCCGCAACTGGGATTATGCCAAACGACAATCTGAGTTACATGGGTGCTCGTGGTAGACTGGGAACGAAACCCGGATTTGAAGTTTCTCAGGCTGCCGATCTGATTATTATGCTTGGAAACGACTTTCCGTTTGCTCGCTTCATGCCTAAAGATAAGAAAATCATTCAGGTTAATAACAATCTGGCTGATTTGGGTCGTCAGTATCAGGCCAACCTCACGATTCACGGTGATGCCAAGGAATTTTTAGAAATGTTAATTGATTCAGATGTAAAGCTTCCTAAGAGTGATTTCTTAAAAGCCGCTCGAATTGATCGCGAGAATTGGTTGAAGTGGCTTGATAGCATTGCGACTGACTACGACGAGGGTCTTAGAGCTGAGACTGTTTTGAAGGCAATTGCTGACCATTCTAAGTCGAATGCGGTTTATGGACTTGACGTTGGAAACAACACCATGCATTCCATTCGTCAACTTCCCTTTAATCAACAGCAGCAGTTTGCCATGTCACCATGGTTTGGAACAATGGGCTTTGGTCTACCAGCTTCCATTGCTGCTAAACTCTCATATCCTGATCGTCAAGTTTGGTCGATTTCAGGTGATGGGGGATTCGCAATGGTCATGCAGGATGTGATCACGCAGGCCAAGTACAACTTGCCGATTATCAATGTCGTTTTGTCAAACGAACGCTTTGGTTACATTGAACACGAAGACGTTCAATCTGGCATTAGTGATTATGGTGTTGACCTCTATCAAGCGGATTTTGCCCAAGTTGCTGAAGGCATGGGTGCTCATGGCTTTAAAGTTTCGGGTCAAGATGAACTTGATAGTGTCATGGTTGAGATTGACCGAATGCAGGCTGAAGGTAACACGAAACCGATTGTGATTGACGCTAAGATTAAAGCGTTTGACCCAATTGATACTAGTTTTGTCCCACTTGATCCAGAGAACTTTGACCAAAAAACGATTGATGCGTACAAGAAACGTTATAACGTTTATGGTCAACCAGCATTGAGCGAGATTTTAAAAAGTTTGAAATAGTGGTTTAAATAAAAATAACCGATCTCGGTTGAGATCGGTTATTTCTTTTGCTTATTTTTTCTTTGTCTTTTCGTCTTCGTCAATATCAACGGCAACCGTTGATTCATCACCAACATCTAACGCTTGATGCTTTAGGTGAGGGAAGATGTATTTATCAGCAAGTCCAGTGATTCCACCTTGGAATAGGAACGCAAAGATCGTTCCTACTCCTAAGTTAGTAAATTGACGAGTAATTGCAAAGGCAACCACTGCCATGACAGTCGGTGGGATGTAGGAAGCCCACATGGCTTTCCCAGCAGCACCATTGAAGTACTTAAATCGCAGGATCTGCATCAAATCATCAGCGGGATGCAAGACTAAGTTGACTCGTTGGTAGATTGAGATGGCGGTTGCAATCAATGCTACCCCGAAGAAATTTAAGAGGACATAGAAAGCGACCATCACCCAACCCTTGGCTTCAGGGAATCCAGCAAAAAATGATACTTTTCCAATTACTGGCAGTGAACCATCCATGAAGAAGTCATCAAAGACCTGGATGAGTGCTGAGAACGGAACCATGAAGATGACGTTTCCAATGGCACGTCCCCAATCCCAGTGACCGACTAAAAAGGCGTTCAAAATGGTAATGGCAACTCCCAAGATTAGAAATGCCCAGAATAAGTTCCAGTGAAATGCATTTCCAAGGTTGGTTTCGGCTGCGGTCCAGTAAGCTGAACCTAGAAAAGATGGATGAATCTTAGCAGTTGTTACTAGAGTCAAAACATTTCCAGCAGAGTTAATTATTAATGAAAGGATAAAGAACATAATTGAAGCTGTCATGGAAATGGTACGTTTGGCTTTTCTATTAGCGGTTTTCTTCGCCATAGTTTCCCTCCACGATCAGATTTTGGTTCAATTATTTAAGATTACCATTAACTTTAACAATTGACTTGCCTTGAACCTTGTCAGTACCAGCTAATACACCAGGTACTTGTTCTAAAGTAAGGATGTTGTGTTGGAAAGGTGTAACCTTAACGGAACCATCTGAAAGTAAAGCAATTGAATCTTCGAAACTGTGGGGGTTAATCATTGAACCCTTGATGGTTAATTGCTTCTTGAAGATTTCGTAAGTGTTCATGTTAAATGTTTGACCTGGTGCACCAACACCAAACATCATAACTTGAGCGCCAGGATTAGTTGCTTCAACAGCTTGTTCTTGGGTTTCAGGCTTTCCAACACATTCGATTACCATGTCGTACTTGTCAGTGATCTTTTCCTTAGTCGTGTTGATAACCTTGTTTAAGTTAAGTTCTTTCTTTTCCCAAGCAAGATTTTCATCATGTCTACCAGTCATGTCAATGTTCTGGATTCCGTAGATTCTAAGTAGTTGAGCAAACAACTTAGCCATGTATCCATCACCAATGATTAAAGCGTGTTGGTAAGGGGTAATGTTTTCGGTGATCTTCATCGTGTGAACGGCACATGAAAGTGGTTCCATTGAGCATGCAGTTTGAAGTGATAGTTCATCAGGAATGTGGTAAACAACCTTTTCTGGGGCAGTGAAGTAGTCTTCAAGACCACCATCTCTAGTTACACCAACGGCCGATAGGTTTTCACACAATTCGTAGCGGCCAGTGTGACAGTAGAAACATTTGTCACAGTAAATGTTAGGGTCAACAACAACACGATCACCCTTCTTGAAGTCTTTAACGTTCTTTCCAACTGCGGAAACAACTCCAGAGTTTTCGTGACCTAATACGATTGGAGGAGTAGCATCAGCTGAACCTGGGAGACCATTGTATAAGGCGTGGTCGGTACCACAGATACCAGCGTAGGCAGTTTCAACTAAGACTTCGTCGTCCTTAGGGGTTGGGACATCTCTGTCTTCAATCTCCATGTGTTGCTTAGCTGTCATAACTAAAGCTTTCATTTTTGACATAAGATAACTTCCTTTCGAAAAGTTGATGAATTAATATCGTTACAATCTGAACATAACTGATCGAAAAAAATGGAAAGATTTCTTTCAGGAATATCAGATTTGTTTCCAAGTAATAATGTAAACCGTTTGAAAACTGTTTGCAAGGGCATTCCAGCTTCTGAAATAGATCCAATAAAAATTGAACAAAGAAGAAATTTGATAAGTGAAATAGATAACGGCATTAGAGTGGGAATTAAGCAATTAATTTTAATTATTGTTATGAAAAAATTACGAAAATATTTCACAAAATTATTTTTTTAATTTTCCGTTAAGGCCGTTCTTACTTTCAGGTTAAAATTTACTTTTGGTTAAATTAGTTTAAAATGGACACTACTAAAAAAGAAGGAGAGAACCAAATGGCTTATTTAGAACTAAGAAACATCAAAAAGTCCTATTATGTGGATAATCAGGATTTTCATGTTTTAAACGGGATCAGTCTCAACTTCGATCGTGGGGAATTTGTTTCCATCCTGGGAGAATCTGGTGGTGGAAAGACGACCCTTATGAATATTATCGCTGGACTAGACAGTGATTATTCCGGTGACGTTTTAATTGACGGGAAATCGTTAAAAAAAGATACCAGTAAACAACTTGATGAGTATCGGCGCAACACAATTGGTTTTATCTTTCAAAACTTTAACCTTGTGAATCATCTGACCATTAAAGAGAACGTGATGGTCTCTTTAGAAATGACAACTTTAACGCATAAAAAACAAGAAGCACGGGCCACTGAACTTTTAAAAAAGGTTGGTTTGTATGACCACCGTAACAAGTACCCCAATCAACTTTCAGGTGGACAAATGCAGCGGGTTTCAATTGCTCGAGCACTTGCTTCTGACCCAGATATCATCATTGCTGATGAGCCAACTGGTGCCTTGGACGCTCAAAATACTGATGACATCTTGGAACTAATGAACGAAATTGCAGAAGACGGAAAACTGGTAATTGCCGTCACCCACTCTCAGGTGGTTGCCAATTATGGAACGAGGATCGTTCATTTAGCCAACGGGAAGATTGATGAAGATAGGATTTTAAAACCCGCTTACCCGGTTAATAAAACGCAGGCGGACTTTCAGGCGCGTCCGGCCAAACTTGCTTCCATCTTTACGATGGCCTTCGAACACTTTCGTTATAACCTGAAGCGCAACCTGTTAATTATTTTTGGGGCGGCCATCGGCATCTTTTCGGTCATTTTCATGTTAGGTCTCGGCAATGGGGTCAAGGGATACATTAACCATGAAATTTATTCGGAGGTTAATCCCACTACCATTCAGGTTAGTCGAAAACAGAAACAAGGAGAGGAACAAAATCCTAAAAATGAACTTCTGACCAACCAGGATAACCAGCAGTTGCAGGACCTAAAGAATGTCAAAAGTTCAACGTTGGGTAAGTTTTTAGCAGGCGGTCAGTTTAAAGCGGCCGATAAAACCGCTTCCGTTCAATACATTCAAACATACTATCAAGGAGCGGTCTTAAAGAAGAACATTAAATCCGGAGCAGTCCCCACTAAAGATAATCAGGTGTTGATTAATAAGAAGACGGCCCAAAGCTTTAATAAGAAGAAGCCGTACGACATGACGGGCCAAAAAATTAAGTTGTTTGCGAATGCCCCCGATGACAACGGGCAGCCCCATGTCCTATCAAAAGAGGTTACTGTGAGTGGGGTGACTAGTGACGTGAACCCAATGGCACTTGTTAGTTCCAACACGATGAAGTCAATGTTTAGTGAGGCTACAATGAAGTACGAACCGAACTTTGCCGCGGTGAACATTGCTGGTGGAGTTCCCAACGTTCAGCCGGTTCAAGATAAGATTAAGGCGTTGAAGGGGCCCAATCAACAAGCCAAGTACCAAATTACTGGTGCGGGTGCGATTGTATCAACACTGAACACTTACATTAACGTCGCTGTTTGGGTTCTAGCAGGAATTGCGGCAATCTCGCTCCTTGTGTCAGCAATTATGATCATCGTGGTGCTCTACATTAGTGTTGCCGAACGAACCAAGGAGATTGGGATTCTAAGGGCACTTGGTTTTACCAAGGGCAACATTCGAAACCTATTCTTCTCCGAAGCCTTTATTCTGGGAGTCTTCTCGTCCATCTTTGCGGTTATCATCGCTTACCTGGCCGAATGGGGAGCGGATACGATTTCTAATGGAGCGATTAAGTACGCAATTGTTCAAATTTCACCGGCCAATTCCATTATTGGGGCACTAGTCTTTGTTATTATTTGTTTACTAGCAGCACTTGCTCCAGCAGCCAAGGCCGCTAAATTAGATCCAATTGTGAGTCTGAGTTCCGAATAAAGATTAAAAAATTAATTAAGCTATTGCAATTATAGGAAAGTTGGACCAAACTAACTTCTAAACCAAATAAGAGCTATCCCGTTAATTCGGGATGGCTCTTATTCATTAGGAATTACTAAATTGTAATGGAGGGGTTCATTTTGAGAATTGGAATTGCGGCAAACGTTAACCGGATTAAGACGCCTAACTATAACCTTGATTACGCCAATTATACTGCTCAAGTTTTTATTGATTTACTGCAAAAACACGGCATTCTGCCTGTTATTATTCCCATGGCTGAGCTTGATATGATTTCCGAATACGTTGACTTAGTTGACGGCCTAATTATTCCTGGTGGTCAAGATGTTCAACCGGAATTATTCCACGAAAAATCAGTCGAACCAGACGATGCGCACTATCGACCCCATGATGAGTGGGAAATGGGACTGATTAAAGAAATGGTGCACCGGAGAAAACCACTTTTAGGGATCTGTCGGGGGCTTCAAGTATTAAACGTAGCTTTTGGTGGTAGTCTTTATCAAGACATTGCCACTGATTTACCCAAGTCTAACGTTCAACACGTGAAACACGACGATCCAAAGCATAATTTTCATGAGGTGCAAGTGAAAGCCAAAAGCCAGTTGGTCCATTCCGTTGGAAACCATCCGGTGGTGAACTCAATTCATCATCAGGGCCTAAAAAAGGTCGGAAAGAGTTTGACCGTCACGGCCAAATCTCCTGACGGTGTCATCGAAGCGGTTGAAAATGATGATGCTAGTATCATGGGAATCCAGTGGCACCCAGAATTATTGTGGCAAAACGATCCAAAAGAGGAACAGTTGTTTTTGGACTTCTTTGAGCGAACCAGTAATCAATAAATAGCGAAAACCACCTTGATAGAAATATCAGGGTGGTTTCTTTGTTACTTGTTGTTTTCAAAGTATTCTTCATCGTGATTGGTGCTGTGACTGAGTTCGACCATCTTGCCGGTTTGATTGTAAACGAGCCACTCGGCGAGGTTTACGACGTGGTCACCGATCCGTTCGAGCAATCGGATGACCATTAAGTAGCTTAGGGCCGCTTGCGCCGTCTTACTGTTCTTTTTCAGGGATTCAGTTACTAACTTTCTGGTGGAATGATAATACTTGTCAATTGATTCATCTTGGTCAGCAATTTTCTTAGCTTCCGAGGCATTCCCCTCAAAGAAGGCCTCTAGTACCTGTTCTAACATTGAACGGACTTGTTCAGTCATTTCACTGATGACTTTTTCGACCGCCGGGATTCGTTCATGGCCCTTGGCGTTAATGGTTTCTCTCGCAATCGTATTGGCGTGATCGCCGATTCGTTCAATGTCGGTACTGGCCTTTAAAATACTGATAATTTGACGAAAATCACTGGCAACGGGTTGCTGGAGTGCGATCAGTTGTAAGGACTGTTTCTCTAAATCCATTTCTTCGTTGTTAATCTTGGGATCCTCTGCAATGATTTTGCGTGCGAGGTCCTTATCATGATCAATGAAAGATTTGGTGGCTTGGTAGATTTGTTCACTACTGTCAAATCCCATTTCCATGAAGTGTCCTTTAAGTTTCTTTAATTCATCATCAAATAATGCTCCCATAGTCATTCTCCTTATCCAAATTTTCCGTTGAGATAGTCACTTGTTTCTTGCTTATCAGGATTCATAAACATTTTTTTGGTTTTGCCTACTTCCACTAGTCGACCGTTCAGCATGAACGCCGTTTTGTCTGAGATTCGAGAAGCTTGTGACATGTTATGAGTCACGATGATGATCGTATACTTGTCCTTGATGTTTAGGAGGGTGTCCTCAATCATCTGACTCGAAATAGGGTCGAGCGCGCTCGTTGGTTCATCCAGTAAAATCACGTCTGGTTGAATGGCCAAGAGTCTAGCAATGCAGATTCGTTGTTGTTGTCCTCCAGAAAATGAAAGCGCACTTTTATGAAGTTTGTCCTTAACTTCATCCCAGATAGCCGCCTGCTTTAGAGATTCTTCAACGCGTTCGTCCAATAGTTGCTTATTCTTAACGCCAGCTAATTTTAAGCCAAAGGTGACATTATCGTACACGGAAAAGGGGAAAGGATTGGGTTGCTGGAAAACCATTCCAACTTCTTTTCGGAGTTCCACGATGTCTTCTTTTGGACCATAAATATTGTGACCATTGAGCGTGAAGCTTCCCGTGATGGTAATGTTTGGAATAAGATCATTCATTCGGTTTAAACAACGGAGGTATGTTGACTTTCCGCATCCAGATGGTCCAATTAGGGCGGTAATCTCATTTTGTTTGAAGTTTAAATTAATGTCGTGCAACGCTTTTCGCTTTCCATAGTACAAATTGACGTTTTCAGTTTTGATAATCTCTTTTGGTTCCGTTTTAGTTGTCATTTACTTCTCCTTAACCGAAGTTGCCGGAAATGTAATCCTCAGTGGCTTTGACCTGTGGTCTGGTGAAAATGTCAGCTGTTTTAGCGTACTCCATGACGTGTCCAAGATGGAAGAAGGCGGTATAGTCACTGACTCTGGCGGCTTGTTGCATGTTATGGGTCACGATGATAATCGTATATTTTTTCTTTAACTCTAGAAGCGTTTCTTCAATCTTAGAGGTTGAAATGGGATCAAGAGCACTCGCTGGTTCGTCTAACAACAAGATGTCAGGTTGCATGGCGATTGAACGAGCGATACAGAGCCTTTGAGCCTGTCCACCAGATAATTCAAGGGCGCTTGTATCCAGCTTATCTTTGACTTCGTCCCATAGTGCAGCGGCTTTTAGACTTTGTTCTACTCGTTGATCAAGTTCCTGTGGATCTTTTACGCCATGTTTTCTAAGCGCAAATTTAATGTTCTCACGAATGGTTTTGGCAAAGGGGTTGGGGTGTTGGAAGACCATGCCAATGTTTTTTCGAAGGACGTAGACGTTTAATTTTTTTTGGTTAATGTCTACGTCTCTGTACATGATTCTACCGGTAACGTTTGCCACACCATCATTCATTCGATTGAGACAGCGAAGGAAGGTTGATTTGCCAGATCCCGAGGCTCCAATGAGGGCGGTGATCTTGAACCTTGAGAATGCCAGCGAAGCATCAAAGGTAGCTTGCTTTTTACCGTAGAAGACGTTCACGTCCTCGGTCTCAAGGGCCATTTCTCCTGGCGGTGTAATAATTTGATGGTGGTCTAAATCGTAATTTTGTTGAGCCATGTTTTAACCTCGCTTTTTTCTAGAAGTCCCAGTCATCTTGCGGTAAGCCCAGTTACCTAAGAACCGAGACGACAGGTTAAAGACTAAGATAACAATGATAAGAACCGCTGAAGCGCCACTTGAAACAACGTGTGCGTCTGGAACAATTCCCTCGGTATTTAGTTTCCAGATATGAACTGCAAGGGTCTCAGCTGGACGCATGGGATTTAGGAAACTGCTGGGACTGAAAGGATTCCAGTTGGTGTAACTTACGATTGGCGCACTTTGACCAGCAGTGTAAATCAAGGCGGCGGCTTCCCCGAAGATTCGACCAGAACTAAGGATGACACCGGTGATTATGCCCGGGATCGCGAGTGGTAGTACAACTCCAGTTATGGTTTTAAACTTGGAGAGTCCAAGCGATAACCCGGCTTCTCTTTGTAACTTTGGCACCTCTTCGATGGAATCTTCGACACTTCTGGTAAGGAGTGGCAGGTTGAAGATGGTTAAAGCAATCGCTCCTGACAGAATGGAGTAGTCAAGTTGAAACTTGATTACTAGCACCAAGTATCCAAACAGACCAACGACAATGGAAGGCAATGAACTTAGAACCTCAATGGCCGTTTTAACGAGCGTTGTGAGCCAGTTGTCCTTGGCGTACTCTGCCAGGTAAATTCCGGCCCCAAGACTGATTGGCAGCGAGATGATGATCGTCAGTATTAGCAGGTAGACGGAATTAAAGAGCTGATCTCTAATTCCACCGCCGGCACTGATTGAACTGGACGTGGTGGTTAAAAACTTCCACGAGATATCGGGTAGACCGGTAATGAGGATGTAACCGAGTAGGAAGATTAAGATCAGAACTACGACTAAGACTAAGGCCCAGATGGTCCCAATGGCGAACTTATTAATTTTTTTGGCATTTATTTTCATTTTTTAAATGCACTCCTCTTTCCAATTAGTTTTACGATGACGTTGAATACTAGTGACATTACTAGTAAAACTAAGGCCAATGTCCATAAGGCGTTGTTAGGCAACGTTCCCATGATGGTATTACCCATTTGGGTCGTCAGTTGACTGGTTAAAGTTGCAGTTGGACTTGTCAAGCTGGTTGGCATGAGGACTGCATTTCCGATGACCATCTGAACGGCTAGTGCTTCACCAAAGGCGCGCGCCATTCCGAAGATCATCGCGGTAAGGATTCCCGGAGTGGCAGCCCGTAAGACCACTTTGTACATCATTTGCCATTTAGTGGCTCCGAGTGAAAGAGCAGCACTCCGGTAGTCTCGTGGGACGGCCTTTAAAGCATCGACTGACATTGAGGTGATGGTCGGAAGAACCATGACGAACAAAACGATGGTAGCTGGTAAAATCCCAGAACCGGTCCCTCCAAACACCGTTCTAACAATGGGAATCAAGACCATTAGGCCGATAAACCCATAGACAACGGATGGAATTCCAACGAGTAATTCGATTACTGGTTGCAGAATCTTTTGCCCTCGTTTGGGAGCAATTTCGGTCATGAAAAGGGCCATGGCAATCGCAAATGGGGTGGCAAGAATGGCGGATAGTAGGGTGACCGCAAATGAGGTGACGATCATTGGAAGTGCCCCAACTTCTGGTTTCCCATTTGGTCCCGTCTGACTTGGATTCCAGTCCCCCTTGGTGAAGAAATCGATGATACTGACGTGATCGGAAGTAAAGGTCGCCAGTCCTTTGGTGGTGATGAAGAAAAGGATGGTAATGACGAGGATGCCGATCAGGCCGATACATATGAGACTGATAAAATGACCAACCTTATCTTGATGAGTTTCTTTTGATGGTTTCAGTAATTTTTCTTTAATGTCATTCATATAAAAAACCACTTTCATAATTATTTAACCGCTTGAACTTGACCTTCAGCATTCTTTTCAAATTTCATGTTTTTAACTTGAATGTATCCGATCTGCTTGACTAATTTCTGTTGAACATGATCTGAAAGCATGTAATCAATAAATTTTTTGGTGGTTCCAGTGGGCTTGCCCTTGGTATACATGTGTTCATACGACCAGATTTTCCAATTGTTATGTTCTACGTTGGGGTCGGTTGGTTGCACCTTATCGATGGAAATACTTTGCGTTTTATTGTTTAAATATGGAAACGAGAGGTAACTAACCGCACCGGGAGTCGATGAGACAATCTGTTGCACCGTTCCGTTTGAGTCTTGTTGCTGAGCGTTGATGGCTTTTTTGCCCTTTAAAACGGATTGTTCAAAGGTCATCCGGGTTCCACTTCCTTCGACCCGGTTAATCACCACGATCTTGACGTTATTTCCGCCAACCTGTTTCCAGTTGGTGACTTTACCAGTGAAGATTTGTTCAAGTTGTTTCATTGAGAGATTTTTCACTCCCACTTTTTTATTGGCGACCGGGGCAATTCCAACAACGGCAACCTTATGATCAACTAAATCTTTAGCAGTAACACCTGGTTGTTGGGAAGCAAAGACATCTGAATTACCAACATTGACGGCTCCCTGTTGGATTTGGCTTAGGCCAGTTCCAGATCCACCACCCTGGACGTTAATGTTAACTTTCGGGTTACTAACCTGATACTCTCGACTCGCTTGCTCGACCAGTGGTTGAAGTGCCGTGGAGCCAACGGCGGTAATCTTATTACCGTTTTTGGCCTTGGTGGAAGATGATGATCCGCACGCGGCGAGTCCCAGCGCCAGCAGTCCACACGTTAATATCAATGCAACCTTTTTCTTTTTGCCTAATGACATGGACGAAATCTCCTTTGGTTTAAATGGACATTATTTTGTTTACGAACCAAGTATATAAGGTGAATGTAAATGTTAAGTAAATTTTACGGGCTTTTTATGTAAATGTTTGGTAAAGCCAAAAAGACCCCCTTCAAGTACTATTGAAGGGGGTCTTAAATAACGGTGTTATTAAAAACAAACTAAATGGACAGCCATGCCATCCATCCCGGGTAGAAGAAGTCGTAGAGGTTGTTACACAGCATGATGGCCTCTTGCTCGTTATACCGATGTTTCAAAATGTCACAAAAAGTAGCATAAAACGAGAACACGTGAAAATGCAGTTCCTGGTAGTTAAACTTAAAGCTAACAGTGATGATGTTACGTTCTTGCATGATCCCAATGGCGTTAGCAATTTTTTGGGTAAAGTATTTCGTTAGCATTTCGGCTAGATTGTCGTACTTCGACCCCTCTGATTTAAAAAGAATTAATTCCTTATACTTCGGATTAGCGTAAAGGGTGTGGATGATTGGATTCATATTCAAAATGTTTTGTTTCCACACCGTTTGAACGCTGGCTGGACTGATTTTAGCCATTCCCTGATTAAACTGATTCTCATATTCGTCTTTTAATTGCTTGATAAAGGGATTAAGAATTTCATCTAGAATCGCATTCTTTGATTCAAAGTGTTTGTAAAAGGAACCGGTTGTCCGGTTAGCGTTTCGGCAAATTTCACGAATCTTTGTCTTATCAAACCCGTTTTTTAGAAAGGCCTTAAACCCGGCCTCTAGTAATAGGGAATGGGTTTTATCCTGGTTACGAACGTTTGCCATGAAAATTCCTCCAGTGGATTGATTGCTCAATTTAAGATAACAGTGTTATATTAAGTGAGTATTATTTGTTTAATGATGGTCAACTTAACTTCGGATGATGTTTCAAAGGAGAAAAACAATGATAAAAAAGTTTAAGTTAAGTATAACAGCAATTTTAATCTTATTTTGTGTCATCGTGCTAGTTGGTTGTGGCAAAAAATCAGGAGATGAACGGGCCAACCATAAGCTGAGAGTGGTTACCTCAACTAATTTTTATGGTCAAATTGCGAAAAATGTTTTGGGAAATCAGGGGAGCGTTCAGCCGATTATTAAGGGAAGCGGTGACCCACACGATTTTGATCCTTCAACGAGTGATGCGAATCAAGTTGCAAGAGCAGACGTGGTCGTTGAAAATGGCATTGGATACGACGATTGGATGAAAAAGCTGGTAAAGAATGGAAGTGATCAGACGTCGGTTGTCAACGTTTCAAAGGTGATGAACCGAAAAGATGGAGATAACGAGCACATTTGGTATGATCCTGACACCGTTAATAAGCTCGTCTACCGACTGGCAGACGTCTACAGCAAAAAACAACCGAATCACAAACGTTATTTTCATGATAATGCCAAGCGGTATTTAAAAGAATATGAACCAGTTAAGCAGCAGGCGGAAAAGGCACGAGATAATCTGAACGATCACCAGTTAAATCGCAAGGTCGACGTCAGTGAACCGGTTTTCGATGATGCCCTTCAGTACATGGGATACAAGGTAAATGACTCTGATTTTGCCAATGCGACCGAGAAAGAGGTTGATCCGTCACCTAAGAGTATTCAGAGCATCAGGGATGATATCACTCACCATCGGATTGCTTTCTTTGTTGATAACACGCAGGCTGACAGTAAAATGGTCAAGAGCCTCGTCAAGTTAGCTAAGGATCATGATGTGCCGGTTGTAAAATTGACCGAAACGATTCCTGAAGATAAAAACTACTTGGAGTGGATGGATGATGCCTATCAGCAGGTGGTCAAAATTCAAAATAATGAAATAAAAAACAAATAAAATGACATCCAAGCCCGTTAATGGTTTGGATGTCATTTATTATTGTTTATTTAATTTCGCTTCAAATTCATAACCAAAGCCACGGATCGTTTTGATTAAGACGGGCTCTTTGGGATTAGGTTCAATCTTATCCCTTAGATGACTGATGTGCATTTCAAGCATGCGGGAAGATTGGTCAATGTAAAGATCGTTCCAAACGCCGTTTAGGATTTGTTCACGACTCAGGATCCGTTTAGGGTGAGTCAGAAAGTACTCTAAAAGCTTGAATTCCTTAGGCGTTAGTCGGAGCGAAGTACCGTTTTTGGTGGCAACCTTCTGATCTAAGTCAACGTCGATGTCAGAAAAGTGAAATCGTGGTTTGACCTTCTTATTTTTTTCCTGCTTTAGACTATTATTTTCGTCTTGGTAGAAACGGGCGCGATGTTTCATCCGGAGCATGACTTCGTCAGCGTTGTATGGTTTGATGATGTAGTCATCGATGCCAACTTTAAATAATTGATCAACGATGCCCTCGTCCTTTTTTTCTCCCAGAGCGAGAATTGGAAGTGAGGCCGTTTGGCGGATTTTAGGGATAAGCTCGATCAACTTTTGAGCTGCAACGGTACTTAGGTCCCAAATAATGGCCTGTTCTTTGTACTTTTGAATGGATGATAGAAGGCTTGAAACATCGTATAAATCGTCGACAAAGTACCCATTGTCATTAAAGGTTTGGTTGAAACTAAGTGCTAATGATAATTTTTCAGTCACTAAAACAATGTGATTCATGGCACCATCCCGATTAAAAATCACGCTTTTCTTTCTTCACTCATTATACAGTTTTATGGCTGATAATCGTAACTTTAACGTTTTCACGTAACTAAGCTACTTGGAATCAGAATGTCGGTTCTCTTTTTCCTGTCGTTTTTTGGCGCGATGAAGACTCACTAAGACGGTAATGATGGTTACCACTACGAAAACGACCACCATCATTATGACGAGCCAGATAAACGTGCTTAAATCCATGACGTCCATTCCCTTCGTTAATGATTGGTTTTATTTTAACACGACCGAAAAGATTAAGTTTTAAGGAAATCACAAATTTATAACTTAATTGATTGTGATAAAATGACTAAGAAGGGGTTTGATGCATATCATGAATGATACAAACGACGCTAATACTACTAACTACTTAGATATCGTAAAAAGATTAGTTTTTGATGAAAAAATTGAATACTTGTTTTGGGGAGCCATGACCACCCTGGTTTACTTTGTCAGTCGATTCGTTTCGATGAAGATTTTTACCAGTGATTTTACCCCGGTCTTAATTGCCCAAGTTCTGTCGATTGCGTTTGCTTTTGTGGTGAACAAATACTTTGTTTTTAACAGTGGAACGCAGTCCAAGACACTTCAGGCTCAGATCGTTAACTTTGTTTCGGGACGATTGTTTGTTTTAGTCCTCGACTTTTTGATGACTTACGTAATGATCGATAAGTTTCCGCAATTTTTCATTAAGATTTTATTTTTAGATCACTTAAACTATTCGGCTTGGCTATTCCAACTTCCCGTTGTTCACGGGTTGATTGGGAGTCCCACGTTGTTTAACAGTTTTATCTGTGTGGTTGGAACACAAATCATGGCCATTGTGATTAATTACTTTGTTTCTAAGTACTTTGCTTTTAAATAAAATCAAAAAAGCATCCACTTTTTCTAGGTGGGTGCTATTTGTTTGCGATGTAATCCAAAATCTTGAATAAATCGAGATGGTTCTGTTTTGAAATTGGGTGGTTAATGATGGTGTTTTTAGACTGACTTAAAACGGACCCAGTAAGGTAAGGGTAGTCGTTAATTGCCATTTCGGTGACGTTGTCGTGGTTGGGTTCAAGGTGAAACTGGAGGCCAACGAGGTTATCCTTTACAAATCCCTGATTAACGAGTTGATCACTTGAGTACAATAACGAGGCACCATCTGGAATCTGAAACGTTTCCTCATGCCAGTGGAGCACTTCTAGTTGGTTGGATAATCCGGAGATGAGTTTTGTTTTTAAGTAGACGGGAGCAAACCCAACTTCCTTAGTGTGCGAGTCAAAGACGGAAGCTCCTAGAACTTTGGCCATTTGTTGGGCACCAAAGCAGGCGCCAAAGACTGGTTTTCTTTGGCTAATCACCCGTTTGATTAGTTCTCGTTCGGATTTGATCCAGTTTGTGTCGTCGTTGACGCTCATTGGGCCGCCTAAGATTACTAACATGTCGGTTGTAGCAGCGTCTGGTAGCACCTTAAACTGGGAAGGATGATAAACGAACATCTGGTGATGGTTGTGATGAATCCAGTCGGAGATTGCTCCAGGTCCTTCATCAGAAGTGTGTTGCAAAATACTTACTCTCATTATTGTTGTTCCTCTTGAATTGACCGTGATAATAAAAAAATAATGCCAAGTGGCATTATTTTAGTAAATTACATCATTCCGCCTTGCATACCGATCATGGCTGCAATGGCTGCGACGATCATCTTGAACAATCCCATTACGATGAATGCAACGATGATTCCAAAGGCAATTGTGAATGCCATTTGCATTGATGATTTCCAGGCTGCCTTGTCTCTACCACCGAGGAACTTGTAGAACAACCATGCTAGAGCGATTAGAATGATCAAAATCACAACTAATGCAACAATTGAAATGATTAAACTTTCTGTACCCATTAATTTTCACCTCACAAACATAAGATTATATATATTTAGCATGAACTTTTAGGGTTAAATGTGCAAACATATTACTTAATTTTGAAGGAATCTATAAGAATCTTAAAATATACTTACGGTAAGTCATTTTAGTAACTTTTTGGTGTCGACGGTGCTATCTTAGCAGTTGAAACATCATAAAAATATCAAGGGAGCTCTTCAAAGATGAAAATGAAGAAAACATTATTTACGTTAGCTGCCGTAGCTAGTGTGGGATTGGTACTTACTGGTTGTGGAGAAAGCAAGAGTAGTTCTAAGTCCAGTTCGTCATCAAATATGTCGAGTAGCAGTAGCGAAAAAACAATGAGTAAAAAAGACATGAAGGAAACCAAGGGCGATAAGTCAATGGACATGAATATGCAAATGAAGCATAAGATGAACCTACCAACTGACTTAGCTGCCGCTAAAAATCCTAAGTTTAAGGTTGGTTCTGAAGTTAAACTATCAGCTAACCACATGAAAGGAATGAAAGGTGCTAAGGCTAAAGTTACCGGAGCATATGATTCACCACTTTATGTCATCGATTACAAGCCAACCGATGGTAAGGCTGAAGTTAAAAATCATGAGTTTGTTACTAAAGACCAACTTAAGGCTGATAAACAAGGTGCTACCTTGAAAAAGGGCGAAAAAGTCACCGTTGAAGCTGATCACATGCCCGGCATGAAGGGCGCTAAGGGGAAGATTGTTAAAGTTTGTGACGGTCCTGCCTATGCTGTAACATTCAAACCAACTAATGGTGGCAAAGAATACGTTAACCATCAGTGGGTCAGCCAAACTGAAATGAAAAAATGCTAATTTAAATTAGTTCAAAAATACTAGGACATTGTCCTAGTATTTTTTTATTTTAGATGAAGTTGTAACCGATGGCACCAATTAAACCAATAATCGCGGCAATTAAATACCACGTAGTCTTCTTGTTTTTGCCGAACATGCCCCATAAGAGTTCATCAATAAAAACGATTAAGACCGTGATTAGTAAAATATTGAAGTGGGCGAACATGATGGCAATTACCAGGGCAATGCCACAGATGAGATCGTTAATGTTTCGTAGAACGTTGCGTTTGTTTTTCATTTTTTCTCCATTAATAGTAGTTTGAAGTTTAATCAGTGATACTAATCATATTACTTCAAATGAGTTTTAGATAACATCACCTGAAACCAAAAAAATTCCTTAGCCCATCCAAGCTAAGGAATTTCTTATAGGTACTGTGATTTTTTGAGTGCTTCTTGAAGAGCTTTAGGACAAACGTTAATGGTTTCGGTGACCTTTAAGTGGTTGTTACTAGCGGCCTCCACGATTTTGGCAATGTCATTAACAGCCATTTTACCCTCTAGGGCATAAGCAATGTGGACAGCAAATTCGTAAAAGTTATGAGAATCCTGCATCTCCATTTGCACGGTATTGTATAATTTTTGGTCATTTATAAAAACATCGTTTCCAGTACAATGAATCATAAGCACGCCTCCTTTATTATCTTATAATAATTATAATTAAATAAGTTGAATAATCAAATAATGGGATTATAGTTCATCAAAATTCACGAACACTGAGGGAATTGGTGAACGGGAATTGTTGAGTGACCGATATCCCGTGCCGCAATTAATTGATTTTTTTATTTATGTGCCTTAGCCCTTTGATTGAGCTAATCAGTATGTGATAATGTAAACGTAAGAAAATCTTAATATTTATTTAATTGGAGGAACTAGTATGAATGAATGTCCTAATTGTCATTTTAATAACAAGCCGGGCGCAAAGTTTTGTGTCAAGTGTGGAACTAAGTTGACTGGCAACAGTCAAACAAGCAGTAACAAGGTACATAATGAAGCAAAAAAGCAGCAACATCCCCGTAATTCACAGGCTGACGTTTCTAACGGATTAACCAGCATGTTTAATTATTTCATTGAATCGATTAAACATCCAGTCAAATATGAGGCTGCTAGTGAGAAGTATCTGGGATATATCTCGCTTGGAATCTTCGCCGTTTTGACCTGGCTAGTTTCGTTTATTTTAGCAATGAGAATGAAGAGTGGCCTGGCCTCTGAATCAGTTCCATACTCACTGATTCATAAGATGGATGGCGTCATTAACACGAGTGTTATGGGACTAGGACTGATTATTGCCGTAATCGGTCTGTTAGCTTGGATTTTAGGCTATGTCGGTGTTCACTTTGTTATGAACAACAATATGAGTCTCAGTGATTATACGAATGAGTACGGTAAATTTTTAAACGTTGGAATTATTTTACTGTTGGTGGGCCTGCTCCTATCCGCCGTCATGCCCGCTGGGATTTTATTTTTAATTAGTCTCTACGTGGTTGACTTGGCCATCACCATTTCTGGTTGGGCGTTAATTTATGAAATGCTCTTTTCTAAGAATTTTGGGTCAATTGATAGTTTCTATGTCTTACTGATTGTAACGGTTATCGTGGCAATCATTTCCGCTGTCCTAGTAGCTATTTTGGGTAATAGCCTGGGCTCTCAACTTCAAACGCTGACTCAAGAGATCATTAACAACTTTGCTGCTAACTTTGGTCAGGGATACTAGGAGGAGTCAAAATGAGTGAAGAAGCGTCTTTTTGTCCCAATTGTGGACACCGAATTAATGCAAATGATGAGTTCTGCCCCAATTGTGGGTATAAACTAACTCCTAATGGATCACCAAAAGGTCAAGCAGGACCAAGTCGCAAGACATCAGGGAGTCGGCCCCTGCGTCAGACAAGTAACGTTAATCGTCCGCGAAAGCAAAAGAAGATGAAACCACTTACTAAAGTGATTTGGGTAATTGTGGTTGTCTTGGTAGTGGTACTTATCGGTGGTTACTTCTTTGGAAAGAATTACTATTCAAAAGCTAATCAAGTCGACCGAGTCATCTCAGCAATTAAGAATGATCAGGAAAAGAATTTAGCCAATGTGTCGGAAACAAACGACCCGAACTTTAAGATTAGTGGGAAAGCGATGAAGCCAACCATTAATTATTATGCTAGTAATAAGGACCAGTTATCAAAGCTTAGGAGTCAGTTCATGCGCGATAACGATAATCCGGTGACCGACAGCCTGCAATTTAAGCAGGAGGGTAACACCTGGTTATTTTTCCCTAAGTATAAACTGATGGTCAAACCCGTTTATTCTAGTATTTCCACTAACCTGAATGGCGTCTCGTTGAGTGTGAACGGCAAGCAAATTACCAGCAACATGGGCAGTCAAAAGGCTAAGAAGATTGGGCCACTTGCACCGGGTCTTTATAACATCACCACTGCCGGAAAAGTCAATGGCCGTGAATTGCACAATAATGGTCAATTCGACTGGATTGATGGTGCCAGTTCAGCGTCCTTACCACTTCGAATTATCACCTTTACAGTGAAGGGGCAACCAGGATCAGACGTGTTGATTCAAAACAAGAAGGTTGGAACGATTGGTGACAATGGGAGCTTTAAGCTTTCTGACTACCCATTTAGTACGAACATGAACGTTCAAGTTCAGATGAAGGGCAAGTCCGGTAAATTAATTCAGAGTAAACCCTATAATTTAAAAGACAGTGATAATAACAACACGATTGAACCGAAGTTTGATGGGATTGCCACGAAAGATCAGGCTGATCAGGTCTTGAATCCGCTCTGGACTCAGGTGAGTGGTGCCGGTAACGACGTTGATATTTCCCATTTCTTTGACGGTGGAAATGGTAGTCCCGCTTGTCAGGATATGCTTAAGATGGTCAAAAGTTATAATGACAACGATAAAATTGAGTCATTTGAAACTAGTGAAAGGACCGAATCGGTAGCACCTTATGATAGTGGGGAGACGCAAGTCACTTATCAGGTTGATTATACTTTCGATAACAATGACGACGATGACAATAGTTCGGTTCGTCATCAGACGTTTGAATACAATGCCATCTTGGTCAAAAATCCTGGCAGTGATGATTCTGATGATCTTCCGTTTATCATCAAGAGTAACCAGTCAGTTAAGAAAGTGTCAGATAGTACCGATAACGATTAATAGTAATTTAGAAAAGAAACGAGCATTCTGTGCTACGTTTCTTTTTGTTTGGTGTATGTTATGATTTCCTCAATATTATAAAAGGATGGAAATTAGTTTGGCAGAAAAACGTAAATCACATAAATTCTTGGCCTTTTTACTCGTGTTGGAAATTATCATCGTGATTGTGGTCGGAGTTTCCGGGACAAAGTATTATTCAAAAAAAGCTAGTGGTGACCGCTTGGTGAATGCCCTGCGTAATCACGAACAAAAGCAGGTGATTGCTGGAATCAAAATTGACGGGCAAACGGGTACTCCAAGTGAAGAGGCCCTTCAACCCCTTGTTAACGATTTCGATCAAAATTCCGAAGCAGTTAATCGGCTCAAGATGCAGATTAACGGTGAGAAAGTGGCTGAAAACAACTTGGTTTATAAACAAACGGGGAAGAATTTCCTGGTATTTCCACGTTATCAACTGGTAGTTAAACCAATTGATCCTAAAATTAAGACCAATCTTTCAGAAGCCAACGTGACAATTGATGGAAACAAGGCAGGTAAAACGGATGGTAATGGGGAGCTGAACGTGAAATCACTCATCCCGGGAGTTCATCAGATTGAGGCGACTGCCACGGCTGGTGGTAAACAGCTTAAGACTTCCGGTCAGTTTAGTCTGATGAAGTCATCTGATACGGCGCACCTGACGTTTAACGTGGTTTCGTTTGGGCTTGAAAGTGTCCCAAACGCCATCGTCTACGTTGACAATCATCCGGTTGCTCAAATTGGTGAAAACGGCAAGGCGAAGGTCAATAATTTACCCATTGGTGATGATTCATCAATCTGGGCCACTCTGAGTGCTGACGGCAAACCAATGAAAAGTGATGTTCAGTACCTCGGGATGAAGAATAATCACTCTGAGATCAAACTCCCGTTTAAAAAGCTCGTTGATAAAAAGGCAGCAACTGGTCTGCTTAAAGCCGTGTGGGAGCCGCTGAACCATGACGTTTTTGACGAAAAGTCAGCTGGTCAAGTTCAGTACGACCAAAACTTTGTTGGAGGAAAAAGTAACCCAGCCTATAATCAGATGATTACGATTGCGAAAAAGGATCATGAACCAGATGTTAAAAATCTTCAAATTAAGGTAAACGTTAAAAAGGTTACAAGTACTGGTGAGGGGAAAGCCGCCGTTGACTTTGCGGTTCAAACTGATTCAACTAACGATCAGGGCCAAAAAGCGTCAAAAACGACTAACTATCGGGCTGATGTTAAACAAGATGTTAATAATCAGCTCAAACTTAAGGGTCTGGATGAGGTTAAATAAAAAAGGAAACCAATTATGGCTCCTTTTAGTTGACGTTTGCTTTAATAAATTTGGCAATGATTTCGGCCATCATTTTGTAAGTAGTCGAATTAGGGTGAAGACGATGGTCATGCAGTCTTGTTCTATAATTATCGTCGTCGACAATGGTCGGTGCCACCTTGCGCCAGTTTAGGTATGGAATGTTATTTTGGCGGTAGACGGTGGTTAAGCCGCAAAGGAGCTGCCCAAACGTGTAGTGGGCAAGTCCCTCAATGTTGTAGTTATCGGTGCCACCATCGAAGCGGTTAAATGGAAGGATTCCCAGAATTTGAATGGACGGATTTTCGATCTTGATTTGCTGGATGTTTTCATTTAACATCCTTTTAACGACTTCTAAAGTATCGTAGCGGTGGGCAAAATCGTTGGTACCATAAAAGATCGTGGCGATGTCGTAGTCACCAAAATTGTTGTGGTTAACCTGATAGGTTAAGTCCAGCTCACAATTGCCGGTAATGGTCCCAGCGTTCTGACCCGCGTTTTTGATGAAGTTAAATGGTAAAATTTGACCTAAATAATAGGGCCAATTGTGCACTAAATCTTTTTCTCCGTCAAAACCACGAGTTAACGAGTCACCTAATAATATGATGTTGTCTTCATTAATTGATTTCATTTTTTAAACCTCGGTTGTGAATTGTGATACTATCATTTTACTGCTAAGTCAATTGACATGGGCATTTTATTATTGCATTATAGAATATAATTAAATTTTATTAAGTCGCATGGGAGATGAAAACGTGAGTTATAAAAGGGTAATTGTTGTGGATTTAGCATCACTCGGATTACGCTCGGACAATGAAGCAGAACAACTTAACGCTTCAAGCGATAACATCCTTTCACACGTTTTGAATCAATCCTCAAAGTCAGATTTACCATCGCTTCGGCGGTTGGGCCTTTTTAACATCTTTTTTGATGGGGAGCGTTCTTCATCAGATGAAGTCAATCCCGAGGGCGCTTACGGATTAGTTCGAACTAATTCCGTGGTTAACCGGCCCGCTTCTGGATTGCGAGAAATGTTTGATTGTGCCGTTAATTCACGTGTGTCAAGCGTCTTTGAAGAGGTTTATAAAGCGGAAAAGAGTTCCGTGATCATTTCCAGATTTGTGGAATATCTTCAGGTTCAAGACTTTTCCAGACGGATTCAGGTTCCCGATAATACCTCTGCTTTTGTTGAATTAAATCATCAGCTGGAAAAGGTACGGAGCGGTTTTATTTACGTTCAAGTTCCAGATCTTCAGACCTCCGCTATGGAGGGTGACTTGGATCAATTCTCATCGGAACTGAAGAAAGTTGATGTCATGTTATCAGAGCTGATGGATTCTTTAGAGGATGATGACTTGTTGATTGTTACCTCAAGTCGAGTTGGTGATTCACAAACTCAGGATGGATTATCGACTTACAAGATTTTACCAGTAATGTTGTATGATAACCAATCAACTGATCGCCACATTGAAGATGTTAATAAAGTAAGTGTGATTGGCGGAACGGTTCTAGATGGATTAGGAATCCTTGATCGAGTAAAACGACCATCAATAAGTTTACTTCCATACTTAAAAAAAGAGACAGCTTAGGCCGTCTCTTTTTTGATTGCTTTTAAGCTGAAGCAGCTAATTCAATTATGCGTGTGGTAAACTTGACTAATAACGACGGATTTAAAACGGAGGGATATTATGCAAAAAATTATTATGGACATGGACCCAGGAATTGATGATGCAGCAGCTTTGTCAGTGGCACTCAATGAGCCAAAACTGGATGTGGACTTGGTGACCACCGTCGCTGGAAACGTAACGGTTGATAAAACGACGACTAATGCCCTTAAAATTATTAATTTTTTTCATGATGGTGAGCGGATCAAAGTCGCTAGTGGGGCCGCAAATCCCTTAATAAAGCCGTTTGAAGATGCAGCTCGGATTCACGGTGAGTCTGGGATGCGTGGTTATGATTTTACGGGTGAACTGCCAGAGCCATTGAAAATGACCGCGGTGAAAGCCCTTCATGACCACATTATGGACAGTGAAGAACCAGTCACGTTGGTCGCAACGGGATCTTATACTAACGTTGCCATCCTACTGTCTGAATATCCAGAAGTAAAAGCCAAGTTAGAACGGATCGTTGCCATGGGCGGAGCACTTGGACGTGGTAACATGACCAGTGCCGCTGAATTTAACGTCTTTACTGACCCAGATGCGGCCAAAATAATGTATCAAAGTGGTGTTAAAATCGTGATGATTGGACTTGATGTGACCAAAAAAGCTCTCCTTACTAACGAAACTTTAGCTGAAATTAAGAAAATGAATCGAGCGGGAGAGATGCTCTCTGCCATTATCACTAGTGATGGGGATCAAAGTGATGCAGGCGTGGCCATGCACGATGTTAATACGATTTTCTACCTGTTACACCCAGAATTACTTACTACTGAAGAGATGTGGATTGATATTCAAACTAGTGGACCCGCCAATGGCGCCACCGTTGGTGATATTCGTGGTGCTTATCATCATGGTCAAACCAATGCTAAGGTTGCCGTTGACATTGACGCCCAAGCGTTTAATGACTGGTTTAAGTCTGAAGTTCAAAAGATGCCAGATTAAACAGAACGGGGTAAATTTCTCGGTGACTTTTTTCCTTTTTTTGGTAACGAAATCTTTAAATTTTCGTTATAATGAATAAAGGGTCTAATTTAAATTGGTTTAACTTTAATTAGTTTAACTTTAATTAGTTTAACTTTAATTAGTTTCCAATTGTTTGTTTTACATAGGAGAAGTAAATGAATCCAGAACAATTTAAAGCGGCATTGTTAAAACACAATGTCTCACTATCGGACTTTCAAGTAGAACAGTTTAAAAAGTACTACGAACTTCTAGTGTCCTATAATCAAAAGGTGAATTTGACGACCATCGTTGAACGTGACGACGTGTATTTAAAGCACTTTTACGATTCACTTACTCCCGTTTTTTACATACCAGAGCTTAAAAAGCCAAGGTCAATTGTAGACGTTGGTGCGGGGGCAGGGTTTCCGTCAATCCCACTTAAGATTATTAATCCCGATTTAGAGGTCACCATCGTGGACTCACTTAATAAGCGGATTGTTTTTTTGAAACAACTAGTTAGTGAACTGGGATTGACTGACGTGCGCCTTGTTCATGCTCGTGCCGAGGAATTTGGTGGAAAGCGGTCAAATGATCGCGAACAATTTGATTTTGCAACCGCACGGGCACTGGCGCGGTTGAGTGTGATGTCTGAGTTGTGCCTCCCACTGGTTAAGATCGGCGGCAAGTTAATTGCGTTAAAGGCCGCTAGGGCTCCTGAAGAACTGAAGGGAGCTCAGAAGGCAATTACAACTTTAGGTGGTAAAGTCGAAAGTGACTTTGAGTTTAAATTACCGGAAAATGATGAAGTAAGAAATATAATTGTCATTGATAAAGTCACCAAGACACCAAAGAAGTATCCAAGAAAAGCTGGAACTCCAAATAAGGATCCGATCAAGTAAGAAGGAGGGAACAACATGGGAACCGTTATATCGCTTGCAAATCAAAAGGGTGGTGTTGGTAAGACCACGACTGCTGTTAATCTGGGGGCTGACCTAGCCACAAAGGGCAAGAAAGTCCTGCTGGTTGATGCCGATGCCCAAGGAAATGCCACTAGTGGCGTTGGTCTTAGTAAGCAAAAAATTAATAAAGATATTTATGATGTTTTAGTTAATGAAGAGCCGATTGAAGACGTTATTCTACATTCAGCTCATCAAAATCTAGATATTGTTCCTGCTACCATTCAATTATCTGGAGCAGAGATTGAGTTGACCCCCATGATGGCGCGTGAGACTCGATTGAAAACGGCACTTGAGAGTGTCTCTGACAAGTACGATTACATTTTAATTGATTGCCCACCTTCTTTAGGATTAATCACGATTAACGCTTTTACTGCCAGTGATTCGATTTTGATCCCGGTTCAGTCTGAGTATTACGCCTTAGAGGGACTGAGCCAATTGCTTAATACCATTGGTTTGGTACAGAAACACTTTAATCCCAACCTCAAGATTGAGGGAGTGTTATTGACTATGTTTGATTCCCGTACTAATCTTGGAGCACAAGTCAATGGTGAGGTTAGAAAGTTTTTTAAGGATAAGGTGTACACCACCGTCATCCCCAGAAACGTTCGTTTATCGGAAGCTCCCAGTCATGGACTGCCGATCATTGACTATGATGCCAAATCAAAAGGTGCCAAAGTATACATGGAATTGACAAAGGAAGTGTTAGCTGCCCATGACCAACAAAAATAGTAAGGGATTAGGACGTGGAATTGAAGCATTGTTTAAGGACAATGACGTTAATAGTAATGACGAAGCAGTTGTTGATCTTGACCTAACCGAAATTTCGCCTAATCCTTATCAACCAAGAAAGAAATTTGATCAGAAGGCTCTTGACGATTTAACCCAGTCCATTAAAGAATCAGGAGTTTTTCAGCCAATTATTGTGCGCCACGATGTTGATAATCATAATTACCAGATTATTGCTGGTGAACGTCGATTTCGGGCATCTAAAGCTGCTGGGAAGGCCAAAATTCCAGCAATCATTCGTGATGCTACCGAAGAGCAAATGATGGAAATCGCTGTAATGGAAAACTTACAGCGTGAGGACCTTAATCCACTAGAAGAAGCTCAAGCGTACGATACTTTAATGACGAAACTGAATTTAACGCAAGCACAAGTTTCAGAACGCTTAGGCAAGAGCCGCCCTTACATTGCCAATTATCTTCGTTTGCTGGGGTTGCCACAATCCGTTAAGGATATGCTGCAAAAGAAGCAACTTTCAATGGGGCAGGCCCGTTCCCTTTTATCAGTCAAAGAAAAATCACAACTTTTGAATTTAGCTGCTAAGGCTAAGGATGAAACCCTCACGGTTAGACAGTTAGAAAAGTTAATTGCCAAGGCTAATAAGGCTCACTCAACCAAGAGTAAACGAACAGTGAAAAAGTCCAAGTCTCCCTACATTAAGGAGAGCGAGGACCAGCTTCAAGATAAATTTGGAACTAAAGTTTTGATTAATGAGACCAATTCTAAGCTTGGTAAGGGACAAATCCAGATTGATTACATGTCAAACGAAGATTTGAACCGAATTTTAGACCTATTGGATATTCATCTCGACTAGGGAGGATATTTTTATGTATGGAATGCATGATATCGTTGAAATGAAGAAACAGCATCCCTGTGGCACCAATCGATGGGAAATCATTCGAATGGGAGCTGACATTAAGGTTCAGTGCATGGGATGTGGTCACATTGTGATGATCAGTCGACGACAATTTGAGAAACGTTTAAAGAAAATACTAGAAAAACACGAAGAAATTAATTAAAAGAGGTAAGCAGGATGTCTTTAACAGCGGGAATCGTTGGGTTGCCGAACGTTGGTAAGTCAACACTTTTTAATGCCATTACAAAAGCTGGTGCTGAAATGGCTAACTATCCTTTC
This sequence comes from Fructilactobacillus sp. X3R5C2, assembly GCF_059901175.1. Lineage (NCBI taxonomy): Bacteria > Bacillati > Bacillota > Bacilli > Lactobacillales > Lactobacillaceae > Fructilactobacillus > Fructilactobacillus sp. X3R5C2. The sequence goes on along the minus strand of NZ_JBWXVC010000003.1, from coordinate 63,905 downwards.
GCAACGATTGATCCAAACGTAGGAATGGTAGAAGTGCCAGATAAACGGCTGGACCGGATTCAGGAGTTAATCCCGGCTAAAAAGGTGGTACCAACTACTTTTGAATTTACCGATATTGCGGGGATTGTAAAGGGTGCTAGTAAAGGTGAAGGGCTTGGAAACAAGTTTCTTGAAAACATTCGTCAAGTGGACGCAATTGTCCACGTTGTTCGGGCTTTTGATGATGACAATATTACCTCAGTTACGGGAACCGTTGACCCCATTGGCGATATTGAAACGATCAACGTCGAACTTGGAATTGCTGATTTAGATGCCGTTGATAAACGAATTGGAAAAGTTCAAAGAGCAGCAAAGGGCTCAGATGAAGCCAAGGAAGAACTGAATGTTTTAAACAAGATTAAACCGGTGCTTGAAGATGGCGGAGCTGTCCGCGATATTGATTTTGATGAAGACGAGCAGAAGATCGTTAAGGGATTGTTTCTTTTGACTTCTAAACCCGTCTTGTATGTCGCTAACATCAGCGAAGAATCGATGGCGGATCCAGAAAGTGACAAGTACTTTAAAATGGTTAAAGACTATGCTCAAAAACACGGTGCGCAGGCAATTGGAATTGCGGCAGAAACCGAGCAGGAAATCGCTGAACTAGGTGATGATGATAAAGCTGACTTTCTTGAGGCTGAGGGGGTTAGTGAGCCTGGTCTAAATAAGTTGATTCGGGCTTCATACAAATTGCTTGGACTGGAAACCTTCTTTACTGCAGGTGGCAAAGAAACGAAGGCGTGGACCTTTAAAAAGGGTACTAAGGCACCTCAAGCCGCTGGAATTATCCATTCTGATTTTGAACGGGGCTTTATTCGAGCTGAGATTATGTCCTTTGAAGACCTGGATAAATACGGAAGTGAAAATGCCGTTAAAGAGGCCGGAAAATTGCGGGTTGAAGGTAAGGATTACGTCATGCATGATGGAGACATTGCAGAATTTAGGTTCAACGTCTAGGAGGAAATTATGAGCGAGGAAGATAATCGAAAACGAAATGCTAAAGCAAAACAGCATCAACATCACTCAAACACTAAGATTGCTGAACGAGAACAATTTGATCACGTTGGTTTGACCAAGAGAAATGCTGAATACATGTATAAATTTAAGCAGGAACTTTCGGAAACCAAATTGGAACCAGAAAAGCAGGCTGCTCAAATCAGTACGATGGTAAATGAACTAAAAAGGGCCCAAAAGAGTGGGGTGACCGCAAAGAATCTGTATGGAACGGTTGCTCAAAAAGTGCAGGTTACGGTTCATCCACCAAAGAAACCCCAAAAGATGACGCCCATCACCTACGTGATTGATGCCACGTACAACTTTTTGTGGTTTTTGGTCCTGTTCTGTTTCTTGTACGCAGCCATGTTCTTCATTAATTCCTCGCAAGCATCAAAAGGTGGTGTAATGGGAATTACTGGAATCTTTGTTTCCTCGATTGTTGCTGGTGCGGGGATGCCACTTATGACCAACTTGTTTGCTCCGGGAGTAAAACATAAATATAATGGCCTCATTCGAGCTTTGATGATGGTTCTATTGTTCGCAATTTGGATGCTAGTCTTCTTTGGTGGAACGTATATTCCAAGAGTGATTAACCCGATTACCAGTCCGATTGTTGATGCAGTGATTGGTGTGATTGGAATTGCGGGAATTTTGTACATGCGTCATCGTTTCCCAATTACCAATGGACTATTTACCGGGAACCGAAATTAATTAATGAATCGTGGATCAACTGGTCTACGATTTTTTTGATGTGAAAGTTTAAATGTTTATAATATTAAAACAATTTTGGTTAATCTCTGTTTTCAATCTGATAAACTGAAAGAAAACAGTGAATTCGAGGTAATTAAAATGAAAATTTTAGTTGTTGATGACGATAAAGAAATCGCACAATTATTAGAAATCTACATTAAAAACGAAGGATACGAACCAATCTCAGCCTATAACGGTAGTGATGCATTATCACTTTTGCGCACTGAGCCAGACATTGGCTTGGTAATTTTAGACATCATGATGCCGGAAATGAGTGGGATTGATGTTATTAAAGAAATCCGTAAAGACTCCCAGATTCCGATCATTGTGTTGTCCGCCAAAACGGCTGATATGGATAAAATTCAGGGATTGGTTTCTGGAGCTGATGATTACGTCACCAAGCCATTTAACCCATTGGAAATCATGGCACGGGTTCGTTCCCTGCTTAGAAGAAGTCAAAACGATGTCACTAAGGACAAGCCTGACATTTTAAACGTGGGTCCACTGACTATCAATAAGGATTCACACGAAGTTAAGACGGAAGACGGCAAAGAAATCCAGTTAACCGCTCTGGAGTTTGGTATTTTGTACCTTCTTGCCAGCCATCCTAACCGGGTCTTTTCAGCTGATGAGATTTTTGAGCGCGTTTGGAAACAAGAAAGTATCATTTCAGCTAAAACCGTCATGGTCCACGTCAGTCATTTACGTGACAAGATTGAAGAAGCTACTGGCGGTGAAAAAGTGATTCAAACCGTTTGGGGCGTCGGCTACAAAGTGGAAGCATAAATAATAAGAGGAATCTTGAGTTTGAAATTAACGACGAAAGAAAAAACTGAATTATTTGTTGAAGGAGTAGTTACTTTAATATTATTACTCCTTTTAAACTTGGCGATTACCGTGATTATCACTGAATCAATCGAGAGTAACCCGGGTCTAAGGGACGGAATCTTCATCATTAAGCAATCGGTAACCTTTGGCCCGATGCATTTTCGACTACTTAGCTGGGAGAATCTCTTCATCATTGCTATGGGCGTAATCGATATCATTATTATTTACTGGCGGTTGATTCGGCGCTATCATCAAATGCAACTCCGCCACATTATTTCGGAATTGCATTACATTGCGAACGGGCATTTTGACCATCGAATCCCCTTTGAATTAAAGGGAGATACCGAGCGGGTCATTCAAAGTATTAACGCGCTTGTTGATAGTGTTATTGAATCCATGAATGATGAGCGAGAGGTGGAAGCTTCAAAGGACAAATTGGTCACTAGCGTTAGTCATGATTTAAGAACGCCACTAACTTCAATTCTGGGATACCTTGGTCTCATTGAAGACGGTCAGTATCAAAATGAAGACGACATTTTAAAGTATTCACATATTGCTTATTTAAAGGCGCAACAAATGAAACAATTAGTGGATCGGCTTTTTGAGTATGCTAAGGCGGGCGACAAGTCTAAGCCTTCGCAAAAAATTGATAACATTGATGTGAATGCGCTATTAGAGCAGCTTCAGACCTCATTTAAACTTGATGCATCTAAGCACAAGATGACGATTGAAATGAAGCCACTCAAGCACGATATTTCGATCAAAGCCAATGCGGAGTCGTTAGGTCGGGTATTTAATAATCTGATTTCGAATGCTTTTAAGTATGGAAAGGGTGGACGTCACATCTATCTTTCTGCTAAGCCATTTAGTAGTGAAGGAGTTGAAATTATCGTTTCAAACGATGGCGAACAGATCCCTAAAGGGTCACTAGATCACATCTTTGATCGTTTTTACCGGGTTGAGGAGTCACGAAACACCAAAACTGGTGGAACTGGCCTAGGACTTGCCATTGTTCGTGAGATTGTCACCAATCAGGGAGGTTATATCAACGTTTCTTCAACGAAAAAATTAACCGCGTTTAAGATTTACCTTCCGTTAGATGTTAAACATCCATTACGGAAAAATAAACATGTGATAGGAGAGAAAAATGCAAACCAAGAAAAGTAATCATAGTGGTCATCAATTTCTCGTTTCATTTTTAATCATGACGTTAGCACTCGTTTTAATGATTCCAGAAACTTTGGCAAAGGCCAACTCGAACGAAATCGATAGTAAAGCTGCCATTGCAGTGGACGCTAAATCAGGACAGATTATTTATCAAAAAAACGCTGCTAGAAACTTACCGGCAGCCTCGATGAGTAAGTTACTCACCGCATACATAGTTCAAAAACGAGTTCATGATCATCAATTGAAATGGGACACTAAGGTGGATATTTCACCTGCAGTTGCCAAATTAAGTACCAAAAAAGGGTTTACCAACGTTAAATTAGAGGCCCATAAGAAATACACGGTAAGGGCGCTCTATTCAACGGCCCTGATTGGTTCAGCTAACGCGAGTGCGATGGCGCTTGGTGATAAAATCTCTGGTAACAGTGAGAATTTTGCCAAAACCATGCGAATAACTGCCAAAGAATTGGGAATTAAAGACGCCAAATTCTATAATGCCTGTGGTCTGACTAACAAACAGGTTGCACCGATGAATTTGCCAAGGGTGACTGGTGATTCTGAAAATGAGATGTCAGCAAAAGACACGGCAATCATCTCTTCCAAAATTATTTCGCAGTATCCTGATGTTCTAAAAACCACTAAGAAAACGCAGTATACCTTTGGTGATACCGACCAAAAACCGCAAGAAGTTGTCAAGACCTCTAACGAAATGTTGAAGGGACAACGATATTACGATCCAGCCTTAAACGTTGATGGTCTAAAAACTGGAACTTCTAAGAAAGCGGGCGAAAACTTCGCGGGGACTTTAGATAATCACCATGGTCATCGCATTATCACGGTAGTTATGGGTGCTAAGCCTAATCAACGGTTTATCGTTACTAAGAACTTAATGGAACACGTAATCAAGAATTATCGCCCCATGGAGTACGATAACGATCAATTTACCGAGAATCATCTAAGGGTGATTAACGGGAAAAAACGGTCGGTTAAAGTCAAGATGAGCAAACCAGTTACCCTGTGGGGCAAGGTTTCTCAACCAAATGAATTTAGCGACCAAATTATACTTGATTCAAAGCATGCTAAAGACAATGCGGTATCAGCTCCTGTGCTTAAAAATCAGGAAGTTGGAACGAATCAGGTTGGATTTAAAAATCAGAAGGTGGAATTTTTAAATCATGATGGTGGAAAAGCACCAATCGTTACCTGCCAAAGCGTTGATAAGGTTGGCTTCTTTTCGAGATTGTTTCGTGAAATTGTGGAATTTTTCTGATAATTACCATTAGAACAAAATTATGGTTTGTTATTTTGCCATTTTTTCTTATAATGAACAATGTACGCAAAAAGTTAATTAATTTTTTTAGGTTATTTATTCAAGAAATCAAGTGGAGGATTTCAATTGACAAAATTAGTACCGAATCCTAATGAACCTACTTGGAAAGCCAATTTCAAGGTCTCGTTTCCCTTAGACTTGAGTTACATTCCAATTGGTTTGGCGTGTGGGATTTTGCTACACGCCGCGGGATTTAACACGTTTAACACGATTTTGGTATCACTACTGGTTTTTTCCGGTGGTGCCCAATTTTTGATCGCATCCATGTTAACCATTAATTCACCACTTCTAACGATTGTGTTGATGCTGTTTTTCCTAGAGCTGAGATACGCATTATTAGGATCGAGTCTTTCTAAGTATCTTCACGGGCAGAACACGCTCTTTACGTTCTTTTTTGCCTGTTCTTTAAATGACGAAAATTACGCTGTGAACTATTTAAAGTTTTCAACTGACAAGAAATGGACCCCGAAGGATGCGTTGCAAGTAGAACATTTTACGTTATTTTTCTGGACCATTAGTAACTTAGTGGGGAGTTTAATTGGGTCAGCTCTTACAATTGATCTAACCGTGGTGCATTTCGCACTCACAGCGCTCTTCTTGTATATGATTGTGATGCAGTTAAAGGATTTGCTAAAAGTGTTTATTGCACTTTTTGCTGCTGGCCTTGCGATCTTCTTCTTAGTGTTAACTAAATCAACACTCGGATTAGTTGCGGCGACGTTAGTTGCATCGTTCGTCGGTTTCTTGCTTGATAAATACTTTCGGAGTCGAAAACGGAAGACCAACAAGAAAAGTATTTTTCTTAAGACGTTTAAAAACCCTGCGGGGACACCGAAGGAATAAGTTGGGAGAATTGTTATGAAATGGGATGCGATGCAACACTTTCTGTTAATATTGCTGTGTTTTTTAGTTGCTTTAGCTCCAAGATTTATACCATTAGCATTTTTTAGAAAGCGCAAAATTCCAAAGTGGTTTACCGAATGGATGGAATTTGTACCAATTTGTCTGTTTACTTCACTGGTAGTAAAGGATATTTTTATTAATCAGTCATATGCCTTTTCGATTAGTGGTCAGGGACCAGAGTTAATCGCTGCCGTGTTGGTAATTGGGATTGCTTACTGGACCCGATCTATGCTAGTTTCAGTGATGGCAGGACTAGCGGCGGTGTTTCTGTTAACGTTTGTCCTTTAATGAATATTTGATAACAAAAAGACGTAACTTTAATTGATGAAGTTACGTCTTTTACTATCTATTATATTAAGTTATTTGTACATGTAGTCACGGGTCATTGGAAGTGATGCACCAGCCGGTCCCTTTGAAATGAGGTACTGCATGACATCGATATTTCCAACCTTAAATGAAGCGGCACAGGCTTGAAGGTACAAGTCCCACATGCGGCAGAAACGTTCGTCAAACATATTTTCAATTTCTTTTCGGTGCGCATTGAAGTTTTTGTCCCATGTTTCCGTAGTCTTCTGGTAGTGTCTTCTTAGTGATTCAAGATCGTAGATTTGCATGCCATTATCAATAATATGGTCTAAGTTTTCGGTCAAACCAGGGATGTAACCCCCAGGGAAGATCCACTTATTTAACCAACCATTGATCGCACCACCCTGTTGTCTGGTAATTCCATGGATGAGGGCGTTTCCGTTTTTCGCTAAGTGGTCTGAAACGACCTTGAAGTATTCATCAAGATTTTCTTTCCCAACGTGTTCAAACATTCCAACAGACGTGATGTAATCCCACTTTTCTGACTTTGGTAGTTCACGGTAATCTTGAAGGCGGACTTCAGCGACGTCTTCAAGACCGTATTTTTTGATCTGTTCGTTAACGTAGTCGCATTGTTCCTGACTAAGGGTCACACCAGTAACCTTTAGGTCGTATTCTTTAGCGGCAACTAACATTAAAGTACCCCAACCACAACCGATATCTAAAAGAGTACCACCAGGCTGTGGGTTTAGTTTCTTGATGATGTGATGAACTTTATTCATCTGAGCATCGTACAGGCTATCTTCTGGACTTTCCCAGTAACCACATGAATAGGTCATGGTCTTATCAAGCCAAATTTTGTAGAATTCATTTCCGATGTCATAATGCTTTTGCACATCTTTTTTACTTGCTGCTTCTGAATGAGAAGACTTTGGTAGCCACTTAATGAATTTCTTGTTGTGTAAGAAACTGCTGCTATCCAGGTAAGCTGCTGCAACTAAATCTTCTAAAGAAATCCCTTCAACAGTGATTACACCATCCATGTATGCTTCACCTAAAGCGATTGAAGCATTACTGGTAATATCTTTAATTGGAATTGCTTTGTGGATAGTAATGTGAGCTTTAGGCTCACCCTTACCATAAGTCTTGGTAGAACCATCCCAGTATGTTACCTTTAATGGAATATTAAAACTGTGTTTGATAAATTCACTGTAAAACGTCTTTTCAAGCATATAAAAACCTCTCTTTAATTCAATAGTTATATGGCCATTATAACCTTTTTTTGTGAAACTCGTAAAATAGACTGACATGAATTTTAACAAATTACATTAGATGCTATAATAAAAATATTACGTACTACTATTAAAATTGATTTGAGTAAAGTGTTAAATACGAATTATGAATGGAGAGGGGATGGATTAAAACCAAAATGGAGAATTTAACCAATTGGTGGCAAAAATTTTTAAATAACACAAAATTAAGACGGGCAGTGGTCTTGTTGCTAATTGTCGTTGTTCTGTATCTCTGTCGCTCAATGATGACCACCATTCTTTTGACCTTTATCTTTACGTTATTAATAACCAAGCTAGTACTTTGGATTCGGGCCCGGATTAAGATTCCGATTCCAATCTTGGTCATTGTGATTTACTTATTAATTGTGGGAGCCATTGTACTGGTAAGTGTCCTGTACCTCCCCCAGATTGCTGAGCAGGGAGTTGAAATAACCAAGACGCTAATTACCTTTTATGAAAGTCCCCATTCGATTAAAAACCCAGAATTACGTTCGTGGGTTTTATGGTTACTAAAGAACTTTAATGTACCAAACCAGATTAAGGGAAGTATGAACCTGATTTGGAGTTACATTACAAGCATTGGTTCAACTGGGATTGCTATGTTCCTGTCACTACTTTTGAGTTTCTTTTTTACCTTGGAACTTAAGCAGGTGAAGCGCTTTTCTAAGAAGTTTTTAACCAGTACCTTTGGGTGGTTCTTCTCGGATATCCTGTTTTTCGCGAAGACTTTCGTCAAAACCTTTGGGGTCGTGATTGAAGCCCAATTCTTTATCGCAATCTGTAACACGACGATTACCACGATTTGTTTATGGATCATGCAAATTCCACAGCTTTTGATCTTAGCTGTCATGATTTTCTTCTTGAGCCTCATTCCGGTGGCTGGGGTTATCATTTCGTTAATCCCTCTAACCTTGATTGGTTATACTGTAGGTGGATTTAGATACGTGGTATACATCTTCATTATCATTATGTTGGTTCATCTACTTGAAGCATACGTGTTAAACCCCAAGTTCATGTCGGCTAAGACCGAGCTGCCCATCTTCTTTACGTTCGTAGTCCTCTTGGTTGGTGAACACATCTTTGGGACGTGGGGATTAATCGTTTCGGTTCCTGTTTTCACCTTTTTACTGGACGTCTTGGGAGTCCAAAACGTTGATGAAGTGGCGAGAAATCGAAAACCAGGTTGGTTTAGTAAGATCAGTAAGTTAGTGAAAAAAAGTTTTAAATGATGTAAAATGAGTTAGTATAAAAACAAAAGAGGGGTAATTACAATGGCTAAATTAGTATTTGTTAGACACGGCCAAAGTGAATGGAACTTATCGAACCAATTCACTGGTTGGGTTGACGTTGATTTAAGTGAAGAAGGAGTTAAGCAGGCTAAAAATGCAGGTAAATTAATTGCTGAAGCAGGCATTCAATTTGACCAAGCTTACACTTCAGTTTTAAAGCGTGCTATCAAGACTTTAAATTATGTGTTGGATGAAAGTGACCAATTATGGATTCCAGTTTTGAAGTCTTGGCGTTTAAACGAACGTCACTATGGTGCACTTCAAGGCCAAAATAAGGCGGAAGCTGCTGAAAAATTTGGTAAGGAACAAGTTCACATCTGGCGTCGTTCATACGATGTTTTGCCTCCACTTTTGGACGCAAATGATGAGGGATCAGCTGCTAAAGATCGTCGTTATGCTGACTTAGATCCAAAGGCGATCCCTGGTGGTGAGAACTTAAAGGTTACTTTGGAACGAGTTATTCCATTCTGGCAAGATCACATTGCTCCTAAATTGTTAGACAACAAGAATGTGATCGTTGCTGCCCATGGTAACTCTCTTCGTGCTTTAACTAAGTACATTGAAGGAATCTCTGATGAAGACATCATGAACGTTGAGATTGCTACTGGTCAACCAATTGTTTATGATATTGACTCTGACTTAAACATTTTAGACAAGGTTAAATTAGGCGAAAATAAATAATTTAATCTAAACCAAAAGACACCTCCTAATTAATTAGGAAGTGTCTTTTTTGTATCCATTAGTGTGATTTTACTACCACGATCGCTTACTTTGATAATGACCGATTTACTGGGGTCGTCTGAAAGAGGTCCCATATTAATGCAGTAGTCGTCATTTTTAGTTTTAACGTATTGAACCCGATCAAGGATTAATTTTTTAAAAACTTTACTGATTTCTTCGTGACGTTTTGCCTTATCTACTGCCGTGGCTAAAGTAAAGCCGGACTCTAGATAGGATTTGATTAATAAAACGGTTACTAGAGTATAGATGCTATATCGCTTGTTTTGATTTTTATGAACTGGTAAAGAAGTAATGTATCCTCGCTGCTCCCAGTAGCGAATCTTACTTTGGGAAAGACCGGAGCATTTGGAAATATCACCAATGCCAACCGAAATGTTATTTTTTTTGATGATTTTTCCGAGTCGTCCGTTGAGGTCAGCTACTTCTTGATCATTCTCATTTTCCAAGGGTTTACCTACTTTCTATGCTTAATCAAACTCGATGAATTCATTAAATAATACAATACTAATTATATGTAAAATAATGCACGTGTCAATTAAATTGACATAAACATCGGATGGTTGTATAGTAGTTGGTGTTGTAATTTTGAGCAAATATTAATTAATTAAGCTTTTGAAAGGGGCATATATAATGCATAATATTCCTGCTGTTGATGCGAATGGCAAAAAGTATAATCGAACCATGTTTGTCATTATTCTTTTGGTTGGAACTTTTTGTACGGTTTTAAACCAAACCATTTTGTCAACGGCTTTTCCAACATTAATGCGTGCCTTTAATGTTAATACCTCGACCGTTCAGTGGTTAACCACCGGATTTATGATGGTTAACGGAATTTTGATTCCAGTTAGTGCCTGGTTGAGTGGACGTTTTAACACTAAATGGCTGTACTTATCAGCAATGATCATCTTTGAGATTGGAACGGTGGGGTCATGGATAGCTCCAAGCTTCTGGTTTTTATTTGGATCCCGTTTGATTCAAGGAGTTGGTGTTGGTATTGCCATGCCATTACTTCAGACCATCATGTTATCAATTTTTCCAGCAGAAAAACGGGGCACTGCCATGGGACTGGCCGGAATCGTCGTTGGTTTAGCGCCTGCCATTGGACCAACTTTGTCTGGATGGGTGATTGATACTTCATCTTGGCGAAATTTGTTTGGGATTATTGCTCCCATTGTTGCCATAGTCATTGTTTTAGGACTGTTTTTTGTTAAACCAGTTCTTCCAACTAAGAAAAGTAAGCTAGATTATCTCTCATTAGTTTTGTCTACCATTGGTTTTGGTAGTTTACTTTATGGATTCTCGTCAGTTGGAAATGACGGTTGGGGCAGTCCAACTGTCATTTGGGGATTAATTATTGGAATCATTTTTATTATTCTCTTTGGATGGCGTCAACTGGTCATGAAGAACCCGTTCTTGAATTTAAATGTTTTCAAATCACGTGAATTTCGACTTGGAACCATTGTCAGTGCGGTGGTCTTCATGGGAATGGTCGGAGTTGAAATGGTCTTACCTCTTTACTTACAAATTGTTAGAGGGATGAGTGCTTTTCATTCCGGATTGACTCTATTACCCGGAGCACTTTTAACCGGATTTATGAGCCCAATTACTGGAAGACTATTCGATAAGTTTGGGGCCCGTCGTTTAGCAATGGGTGGATTGTTCTTATTGACGGTTGGGACTTTTCCATTTTTGTTTTTAACAAAGGATACTCCAACCATTTACGTTGTTATTTTGTATGCGATTAGAATGTTTGGGGTGGCAATGTCCATGATGCCAGTAACGACATCTGGAATGAATGCTCTTCCAGTTTCTGAAATGGGACATGGAACTGCTGCTAACAATACCTTTAGACAGGTTTGTGGATCAATTTCAACGGCCGTTATGATTTCAATTTTAGCCAATGTTACTACCAATAATATGCCAGCAAAACACTTACTTAAAATTAATCCGTTGGCATATCGAGCTGGAGCAATTAACGCTAATTTGAAAGGATACATGGCAGCCTTTGGAGTCGCATTCTTAATCTCATTAATTGCCTTTCTTTTGACGTTTGCGTTGAAAAAGGGTCATGTTACTGAAGATCCTGTTTTTGAAAAGGGAGGTAAAAAATAATGATATTTATCTTACTAATTATTTTTGTAATTGCCTTTTTCTTAACGTGGAATTTGATTGCTAATAAAAAAGTGGCAACCTCTTTAGGCCTTATATTTGCTACTTTGATTATCATTACGATTGGTCTAATGATTGCCAATTACCACAATCACTTTGGGATGGAAAAGAAGACCACGGTTAAGACCACTTCGTTTACATCAGTGAACAATCAAGCCAACATGATATTGTATAAGAAGATTGGTCAGACTAATGATAAAGTTGTGATCTACAAAAAGAATGTAAGTCAAAAGAAGCCAACCGTAACACCTGCGATTGACACTACGAATGAAATCAAACCAGGTGGCGATTCAAACAAACTAGTTTTAAAGCAACAAGATTGGGTCTACAAAAATAAATTTTACAAAGTCTTCTTCATGTTTGCTCAAAAAGAAGCCTTTATTAAACGTACGAATACTTTCCACGTAAAATCAGGTTACATGGTATTCACACCTGAACAAGCTAAAGCATTTGGGAAGGCCATGAAACAAGAGGCTGCTCAAATGAAGCAGCCACAACAAAATCCTGAAGCTCAGCAACAGATGGCTGCTTCTGGGAAACAGTTTGTAGCAGCTAAGATACAACAAGCTATGGCCGAAAATCCAAAGATGTCACCAAAGGACCAAGCTAAGCTGCAAAAACAAGCTGAGAATGAATTTAAGGCGCAAATGCAGAACAAAGCTAAAAATCAGATGGAACAAAAGGCAATGGAACAAGCTTTAAAAGTTAACTAGATAAAAAATGATGCTCAAATTTTGAGCATCATTTTTTATTGCTGTTTTTGGATTTTTTCAAGTTCTTGGTATTGATTGTTCATCCACTGCATGTAATTCTGGCCCTTTGGAGCAGTCTCTGAGACGTTTAAAATAGGAACATGATGTGTTTTAGCGTACTTAACCATTTGCGTTACCACCGGGCTATCGGATTGAGTGTTATTAACAAAGAAAGCAATCTTATGGTTGCGCATGTCACTTTGCAGGTTAGAAATGTCACTGACTGAAGGATCGACGCCCTTTTCAATCGCATTTGAGAACCCGTAGTCCTTAAGTTTGTAACCAAGGGCTGAAAGTGAGTAGTCAAAGACGGGCTCGCTGGTAGCAACTGATTGACCGTGCGAATTCTTTGATAACTGCTTGATTAACCGTTGCGTTTGGCCCCATTCATTTTTGTATGTTTGCGCATTTTCCTCAAAATATCCATGGTGATCTGGATCAATCTTACTGTAGACGGTAACTAGATGATCAACCAAATGGTCCATGGTAGTTGGTTTATACCAAATGTGTTCGTTGTCGCCATCTTTTTTATGCATCAATTTGCCAACGTTCACGTCTTGTTGATGATCGTTTCCAGCGTTGTGAATTAATTCGTTCATCCAATCGTCATAACCAATTCCATTTGAGATGACCACGTTTGCCTTGGCAACTTCTTTCGCGTTGTTAGTTGTTGGTTCAAAGTCGTGTGGATCAACGTCTGAATTGATGATGGACGTGTTGTGACCATACTTTCCGACGACTTGTTGGGCAGCATCACCATAGAAGTTCACCGAACTCACAATCTGAATTTTCTTTGGGTCATGGGCTGCCGATTTGTGACAGGCTGTGAGTGGAATCATCAGTAGTACGAGACAAGTGACTAGGAGGGAAAGTTTAAAATGTCGTTTCATATTATCGTCCTTTTCTAATCTTTATGAATTCTATCCTAGTGTACCATTTTTGGTGTGGTAAAATAGGAATGCCATTCTAGCTCAGTAGGTAGAGCATTTCCATGGTAAGGAAAAGGTGCCGGGTTCGACTCCCGGGAATGGCTTATCGGTTATTTTCATAGTTTAAAACTCTCACTACGTAATCGTAATGAGAGTTTTTTTATTCAGCTGTTGAATTTTTGCTGACTTTAATTAAATTATCACTGATGGCTTGTTTGGGGATCAACGGGGAAACTTCGCCTTTACACAACAGGGTTAACGAATGCATGGCTCGCGTCAGAATTGTGTAAAGGACTCCAAGTGAGTGCTGATCAGGGTAATTCTTTTTTGAGACGTCCCAGGCAATGACCGAATCAAATTCGAGTCCCTTGGCCAAGTAGACGGGAAGTACGACAACTGGTGAGGTCATATCTCGGTCACTATCTTTTAATAATGTAGCATCAAAGTGAGCGTTGACCTTTTGATAAACTTGTTTGGCCGATGTGGCATCTCTAGTAATGACCGCAACGGTTTCATGTTTTTGAAGTTGGTTGTTGATAACGTCAAATAAAGAACTTGTTAGTTCATTAAAATTGTCCTTCACGATTAGCTCAGGCTTTTCCCCATTTCGGTTGAAGGCCTCGATGTTATTTCCATCTGGTAATAATGACTTGGCAAAGGACGTGATGGGATAGGTTGAGCGGTATGAACGATTCAGCTGAATTAGTCGCGAATGTTTACTAGGGATGGCATCATTAAGCTTGTCCAGTAACGTTTGGGCTGATTCGACATCCTTGAAAATGGCCTGTTCACTATCACCAATTAGGTTGAACTTAGCTCTCGGAAAAATGAGCTTGAGATACATAATCTGGGCAATTGAGTAGTCCTGAATCTCGTCGACGAAGAGGTATTTAATGTTAACGTTTTTATTTTCCCCACTGAAACGATCCCTCAGATACAGTAATGGGGCAGTGTCATCCAAACCAATTTGGTGGAATTCAATGTGATTTAGGAAATCATTTTTGCTTTGTTTAAAAGCATCTGGTTCAACATTTTCAGGCAACTTAACGTGGTCAAGAAAATCGGCGTATTGAACGTACGGATCGAAAAACTCATCGTTGTAGATAGCATCGTACACGGTACTAAGTCGATCTTTAACTAGTCGCGTGGCAATGTAGTTTCGTTCATCGTCTAGTTCCTCAAAGTCATTTAAGTGTTTTTCACCCAGAAGATTGTGGTACTGTTCTTCGCTCATGGTGTCGATAATGTCAGCGACCCATTTTTTCTTAGTTTCATCGTGAATACGGTTCTTCAGTCTCTTGATTAAGCGGTTCTTCGTTTGCAGAAGTTTTTCACTACTGGTCATCCCACTGGGTAGACTAGCGTAAATTTCACGAATTTCCTTTTTAGAAAAGTAAACCTCACCATTAAAGTGAATATCATCGAACTTGATTTGATCAGAGGTGAGATTTTGGACGTAGTTTTCAATCTGATCAATGAAGTTCTGACTATTTTTGAATTCGCGAAGTTTAGAATCAGAATCATGATCAGAAGCTTCGTAACGTTGAAAAAGGGTCTGAACCTTCATGCCCTCAAGTCGGTGGGCAAAAAATTCAGCTAGTGTAACCTGACGCATATTGCGTTCCCCTAAACTTGGTAGTACGTCCTTGATGTAGTTACTAAAAAGAAGATTCGGAGAAAAGAGTAGGATTTGGTCAGCATTTAAAGAGTCCCGACTGTGATATAACAGAAAAGCAATCCGTTGTAAGAGTGCTGAGGTCTTTCCTGATCCGGCCACTCCCTGAACGACCAGCAGATTACTGGTGGTATCTCTAATAATGTCATTTTGTTCGTGCTGAATGGTGGCCACGATGTTTTGCATCTTTTCGTTGTTTTCATCACTTAAAGCACTCTGTAAGAGTTCGTCACCAACCGTTTCGTTGGTATCAAACATGTTGATGATCTTGCCGTCTTTAATCTGGAATTGACGTTTCTTTAGAAGGTCAGTGGCTTGTTTTCCATTGGGAGTGTCATAAGCAACTTTTCCAAGCGTACCATTATAGTAGACACTTGAAATGGGAGCCCGCCAATCATAGATTAAGAATTCACCGTTTTTGTCGATGAAAGACGCCTTCCCAATGTATAGGTGATCAACGTCAGAAAAGCCCTCGTCTGAGATGTCAATTCGACCAAAGTAGGGTGATTTTTTAAGATCCTGGTAAGTGGCTAGTTGGCCCTCAACAATGGCTTGATCCTCAACCACTTTGTTAGTTAAGCTTCGCTGTTGTTGCAGGTCAGCGCTGGTTTCAATCCGGTCATCAGCTTCTAAATAGTTTGCAGATGTATTGGTCCCGTAATCTTTTTGAACTCGTTGAGTTTCTGCCTTGGCTTTTTGGTATTCAGTTTGGGTGTCTTGGATTTTTTCGTCCAACTGGAAACCAACCCAGGTGACCCGCTCTTGCTCTTTGTTTTTTTCATCCTTATTCAAGTGCATACTCCTCCCTTTAATTCGTGAATAATTCTAATTTGAAAAGCCGGTACTGTCAATTTTTTCGTGCTTTGACAACCCGTCATAAATCGCATAAAATGAAGTTAATATGTATTTAGTTTAGTAAGTAGTGGAGTCAAATAACAGAGAGGCTATGTTTACTGAGATTAGTCAGACGACACGAACTGGATAATGGGTAACAACCTTATAGTTTAAGTGGCAGAGAAATCTCTGCAATTTAGGTGGTACCACGTGCAAGGCGTCCTATTGATTATTCAATAGGACGTTTTTTATTAAAGAAAGGAAAATTACGATGGCAAAAAAAGAAATTGTATTAACTGGTGATCGTCCGACCGGAAAACTTCACATTGGACACTACGTTGGTTCGTTAATGAGCCGTTTAGAGTTGCAGAATTCGGGTAACTACGATCCATTCATCATGATTGCTGACATGCAGGCCTTGACCGATAACGCTCGTGATCCAAAGAAGATTCAAAACAGTCTATTGCAGGTAGCCTTGGACTATCTAGCGGTCGGACTTGATCCAAATCAATCAACGATCTTTGTCCAATCCCAGATCCCAGCCTTAAATGAACTAACCATGATTTATCTTAATTTAGTAACGGTTTCCCGACTGAAACGAAATCCGACCGTTAAAACTGAGATTAAACAGAAAAACTTTGGTGAAAGTGTACCAGCTGGTTTCTTCATTTATCCGGTCAGTCAAGCTGCTGATATCACTGCCTTTAAGGCAACCGTGGTTCCGGTCGGAGAAGATCAAGAGCCAATGATCGAACAGACTAGGGAGATTGTTAGAAGCTTTAATAGTGCCTATCACAAGAACGTATTGGTTGAACCACAAGGTTTCTTTCCACCGAAAGGCATGGGGCGCATTCCCGGCCTCGACGGAAATGCCAAAATGAGTAAGTCGCTTAATAATGCCATTTACCTTGCTGACGATGCCGATACCATTAAGAAAAAAGTGATGTCCATGTACACGGATCCAAAGCACGTCCACGTTGATGACCCAGGTCAAGTTGAAGGAAACACGGTCTTTACGTATCTGGATATTTTCGCTCACGACAAGCAAAAAGTTAGTGAACTTAAAAAGCAATATCAACACGGTTGTCTTGGAGATGTTAAAATTAAGTTGTATTTAAACGAAGTTTTGCAAGATGAACTCAAGCCAATTCGACAACGTCGAGAAAAGTTAGCTAAGGATCCTGAGTATGTATACAGGGTCTTAAAAGACGGAAGCGACGCGGCTAACATTGTTGCAGAAAACACCCTTGAAGAAGTTCGCGATGCCATGGGGATTAATTATTTTAAGTAGATAAATTGTCATAGCACTAAATATGAATAAATACTTGAGGAGGAGAATCGAATGGAGAACTTTGTTATCATTGATATCGGTTCAAACTCAGTCAGAATGGCAATTTATTGCATCGATTCCGATGGAAGTTATCATGAGATTAAACGCGTTAAGAACGATACGAGATTGTCTGAGGGAATCGGACAAAATAACATTTTACAGATAACTGCAATGAATCGTACGATCTCGGCGCTTCGATCCTTTAAGTCAGAGTATTCAAAGTATAAAAACGTTGTGGTTCGTGCCATTGCTACGGCAGCGGTGCGCCAAGCTCAAAATCAAAAGGATTTTTTACACAATGTTTATAAGCAGCTTCACATTAAGATTCGCGTGTTAACCGGAAAGGAAGAAGCTTACTATGATTATCTAGGAATCTCTGATCGATTGGCGGTTAAAGATTATCTCTTGATGGATGTTGGTGGTGCTAGTGTTGAAATTATTCAGGTTAGAAACCAAAAAGATATCCATTGTATCAGCGTTCCCATTGGGGCAGTAAAAATTTCGGAACAATTTCATTTGATTAACCAGGTGACTCCAGCTGATTTATTTGCGGCTGAGTCTTACGTTATCGAAGTGTATAGTCGGATTCCTTGGATTAAGAAGCCCCTTCATTATCCGATTGTTTTGATTGGTGGAGCTGCCCGCGCAATTGCAAGAATTAATCGGCAGTACCAACATTTAAGCCATGTTGATCACATCCAAAATTTTCAGTTAACCAGAAAACAGGTCAACAGTACGATGGAAATGTTTCTGAGTAAGACTTTGGCTGAGCGTCAAAAGATTAATGGGCTTGAAAACGACCGTGCCGACGTCATCATTGGTGGTTCCCTTTGTTTAACTGTCATGATGCATTTTATTGATTCCAAGCGGGTCATTTTCTCAAACGGTGGCGTGCGTGAGGGACTGATTAATGAATACATTGAGAATAGTCCTCATTTTAGAAAATAGGTGTCATTTTGAACGATTTTAATGGATTTTATAAAAAATCATATCAAAAACGGTTACAGCAGGTTGCCGAATTTGCCGATCTTGATCGAACACAACTTGATGTGATTGAAAGTCACTTCGTAGACGCTAGTAGCCACATGATTGAAAACTACCTTACTGACTACGGATTGCCAGAGGGGGTTGCAACTAACTTTGTAATTAACGGAGTCGAACATTTAATTCCGATGGTGATTGAAGAACCCTCGGTCATTGCGGCCGCTAGTAACGGCGCCAACATGCTCCGTGTTGGTGGCGGCATTCAGGCAAAGTCTCAGAGTCGCATCTTGACTGGTGAAGTCATTTTAGGAGTCTCGGATCCAGTTCAATTTACCGAATGGGTTGAAAATCAGCGAGTTAAATTAATGCAGGTTGCACACGATGCTCATCCCACAATTGATAAATACGGTGGTATACACGATTTGACCGTCTCACCTCTTTACGATCATTATCTGGTGATTGAACTGTTCGTTGATGTCGGTGATGCGATGGGGGCTAACATCATGAATTCGATGCTCGAGGCTCTTTCGACATACATTGAAATCAACACTAGTCAATCATCTTTAATGAGTATTTTATCGAATTATGGGGATAAAAATTTGGTTACAGCATCAGGAACCGTTCCGTTTCGGGCCCTAAAGCGAGGTCAATTGGACGGAAAAAACGTTGCTGAAAAAATCGCAGAAGCCTCATTAATTGCAAATAAGTACCCAAAACGGGCGGCAACTCACAATAAGGGGATCATGAATGGGATTGATGCGGTTCTCGTTGCCACTGGTAATGACTGGCGTGCCGTTGAAAGTGCGGTTCATTCCTATGCCGCAAGGGATGGTCAGTATCGTGGGGTTAGTCAATGGCGAGTTACTCCTGACGGATTAAAGGGAGAAATTACCATTCCGGTACCCTCAGGAATCATTGGTGGTGCAACTCGGCTCTTTTCAATGAGTAGGATTAACTATCAAATTTTAAACGTTAGCTCTGCCATGCAGTTCATGGAGGTGATTGCTTCTGTGGGATTAGCACAAAACCTGGCAGCCTTAAAGGCGCTTGTAACCGATGGGATTCAAAGAGGTCACATGAACCTTCAGATGAAATCACTCGCCATGTCTGCTGGAGCTTCCAGTAAGAACTTGGACATGGTGATTAACGCATTAAAGAAATTACCAACAAATCAAAGAAACTTAGAAAACGCAAAACAAATTATAGAAGGGAAGTTTGGATCAGATGGCTGAAAATAATGATAATGTGCAATTAAGTAAGACGACGCAAGGCTTAATTAACGAAGTCAGTCACTTTTTTCCAGGGGATGTTGAGGTTCAATTTATTGGCAACTTAAAGTCCGGTTATGTGCGACATGACCAAGCGCAAGTCGTGCAAGATGGTGATCGACTTTACGTGCAGATTAGAGATCTAACTGAACCTGATTTTACTGCCACTCATGAGTTGTTACACTTGTTAATGACCTTGCGCGGGTTCCCACAAATTTATTTCCCACTCACTAGTGGTGACAAGCAACTTGATGAACAGTTAATGTACATGGGAACTGAGTTGTACGATGATGTATGTCACTTTGTCGTGTATGCTGAACAGCGAAAGCACGGTTTAGTTGATGAAGCGATTGAAAAAGAATATGTTAAAGGTGTTAGACAGACGATTACCCCTGAATCTGGGAAGGTCGACGATGAAATGCCGTTACGATTGGTGACCATTCTGGATGCCATGATTTTTCTTGGCGACCACTTTGATCAGTACGAAGACGTATTTCAAACGAGTTTTCCCATTTCTTTAAAGGCCGCTAAGGAACTTTACACAATGCTTACTGAGAAGCCAGTTGATTCCCCGTTTACTCTCAGACGCGATGTGGTCAAACTATACCGTGATTTTGATAAACAGATGAAGAACTGGGGACTACCAGCCTTACAATTAAATGATTTTGTGATGCTAACGGCGGTCTTCTCAAAGCGCCAACTCGGTTTGCAAGTGAAACAGGTTTTTAACCTTTATCACTCAGAATTAAAGGAGACCAAGACTAACAAAAGAGCGTACGTGGGCTTTACCAAATCGGATGACCAAAATTCGTTTGTGACAAGTGGTCCAGCTGGTAAAAAGGCAAGTGAATACTATTTCAAAGAACTATATTCAAAGACGGTTAAAGAGTTGTATCAAGACTTACGGATTCCATATTTATTGAGATAAGGTGACAATATGAATCAAGATAATATTCAAGAAAAGTTTGATAATGCTAAAAACATCGTATTTTTAACGGGAGCCGGAATTTCTACCCCTTCTGGAATTCCCGATTATCGTTCTAAGGGCGGATTGTATACGAATGACAAGAGCAGTAAACCAGCGGAATATTACTTGAGTCACGACTGCTTAGTAAGTGAACCTGAGGTATTCTACGAGTACGTCAAAAAGAACATGTACTATCCAGATGCTCAACCCAACGTTATCCACAAAAAGCAAGCGGAATTAACCCGTCAAAATCGGGCTAGTATTATCACTCAGAACGTTGATAATCTGTACGAAAAAGCTGACGCAAAGAACCTGAATGAGTTTCACGGCAACCTCTATGATATTTACTGCCAAAAGTGCGGCAAACACATTGATTATCAGGAATATATGAAGAGTATGTACCATCAAAACTGTGGTGGAATTTTGCGCCCTAACATTGTTTTATATGGTGAGGGAATTAATCCTCAAACAATTGAAAATAGTGTTCGATTGATGAGTCAAAGTGATCTAATTGTGATCGTCGGGACTTCAATGCGAGTTTATCCGTTTGCCGGATTACTTGATTACCGTAATCCCAGTGCCGATGTGATTGCGATTAACCAAGAGGCACTTAATTTTCCGTTTCCATTCACCATGGTTCAAGAAGATGCCGTTGATTTCTTTGATAAACTGAAAGTATAGGTGGTAACGTGATTTTAATTGGACTGACAACCTGGTCTGATCATCCATCACTGATTAATGGGGAAGATCGCAAAGTTACTTTATCAGAATATGCGGAACATTTTCCCGTTGTTGAGGTTGATAATCCGTTTTACGGCATCCCTAAAATTAAGACGGTGGAGAATTGGCAAAAGCAGGTTCCAAATAATTTTCAATTCATCTTAAAGGCCAATTATTTGATGACCAAACATCATTTGCCACAGTTTGGTGAAGATAATGAGCAGGTTAGAAGAGAGCAATTTATTCGGTATAGTGAGATGGTTGCTTCACTGGTTGATAGTAACCAGTTGGCATCCGTTTTATTTCAATTTCCGCCGTACTTCCATTTAAACAACGATAACATTAGGTACCTTCGACTAGTTCGTGAGTGGATGGGAAGTTTACCCATCTCAGTTGAGTTTCGAAATCCTAGCTGGTATGGTGATGAAATCTCAAATGATGTCCACGATTATCTAAAGAGCCTCAAAATGAGTGAAGTGATCGCTGACGAGCCTCATAACCTGTCAGATGGCGTGCCTTTTGAACCCGTTGTTACGGATAAGAATTTCGTCATGCTTCGACTGCACGGTCAAAACCAAAAGGGCTGGTTTGAAAAGAGCTCCCAGTGGCGTAAGAAACGGACTCTGTACCGTTATAACGAAGAGGAATTAAAGCATTTTGCCGAAGTTGTTGATGATCTACGCCAAAAAGCTAAGGTAGTTTGCGTCATTTTTAACAACAACTCTGGTCATGATGCGGCTGACAATGCCCTTCAGTTAAAAAAGATTTTAGGATTGAACTTTGGTGGGTTAGCTCCCATGCAACTCGATCTGTTTTAAGGGACAAAAGTAGTATAATATTGGTACGATTTAGTTTGTACGATAGGAATAAAGGAGCGAATTGGGATGGCTGAAAAACCAACATATTACATTACAACACCAATTTATTATCCATCAGGAAGGTTACACATCGGGAACGCTTATACGACGGTTGCCTGTGACGCACTGGCTCGTTTTAAGCGGGAATCTGGCTACGACGTGTTTTATTTAACCGGAACCGATGAACACGGACTAAAAATTGAACAAAAAGCAGAAAAGTTGGGTGTTGATCCTAAAAGTTACGTTGATAAGATGGCCACTCAAATATCTGACTTGTGGGCTAATTTAGATATTTCTAACGACGATTTCATCAGAACCACTGATGATAAGCACGTAAAAGCCGTGCAAAAAATATTTCAAACGTTACAAGACCAAGGCGACATCTATCTTGGACAGTATTCGGGGTGGTACTCGGTTTCAGACGAAGAATACTTTACCGAATCACAATTAGCAGAGGTTTATCGTGATGCTGAAGGCAACGTGATTGGCGGAAAAGCCCCATCTGGACACGAAGTTCAACTTGTTAACGAAGAGTGTTACTTTTTTAAGATGAGTAAATATTCTGATTGGTTAATGAATTACTACAAAGAGCATCCTGACTTCATTGAGCCGCATTCTAGAATGAACGAAATGGTTAACAACTTCTTAAAACCAGGTTTGGATGACTTAGCGGTTTCGAGAACCACCTTTAAGTGGGGAGTTCCCGTTAAGTCAAATCCTAAGCACGTGGTTTACGTATGGATTGATGCTTTGTCAAACTATATCACTGCCCTTGGTTATGACAGTGATAATGACGAGTTGTTTAAGAAATTTTGGCCAGCTGATCTACAGATGGTTGGAAAAGAAATCGTTCGTTTCCATACCATTTATTGGCCAATTATTCTTCACGCCCTTGGTCTCCCACTGCCAAAGAAAATTTATGGCCACGGCTGGCTGACCATGAAAGACGGAAAGATGTCCAAGTCAAAGGGCAACGTAATTTATCCTGAGACGTTAATCGATCGTTATGGATTAGACGCTACCAGATACTATCTGATTAGAGCAATTCCGTTTGCAAGTGACGGGATTTTTACTCCTGAAGACTTTGTTGATCGGGTTAACTATGACCTAGCTAACGACCTTGGTAACTTGTTGAACCGAACGATTGCAATGGTCAATAAATACGAAGATGGCGTAACACCTTCATATCACGATTCTGATGATCAACCGAGTGTTGATTTACAAAAAATTGCTAAAACAACCGTTTCAGAATTTAAACGGTTAATGAATGACACTCATTTATCTGATGCCTTGGCTGAGATTTGGAAATTAGTTTCTCAAACCAACAAGTACATCGATCAGACCGAGCCATGGACCTTGGCTAAGAACAAGGATGACGCAGATGACCAAGCTAAATTAGCAAACGTCATGAGTCATTTGGTTGCCAGTCTGCGCTTGATTGCAATCTTAGTAAGTCCAATCATGCCAAATGCGGCGAATGAAATGTATCGTCAATTAGGTCTTGATCAGATGGATGGGTTTGATATCAAGAATGCCGCTCTTTCTGGACTTCCTGAAAAACAAAAGGTAATTGAGAATGGTGAACCAATTTTCCCTCGTTTAGATCGCGACGTTGAAGTTAGATTCATTAAGGATCAGATGACTCAATCTGACAAAACAAAGGGTCGTTCAGCAATGAAACGTGCTGACCAAAAGAAAGCTTTTGACCCAGAAAAAACGATTTTGAAGTCAGAGAAGAAGACCTTGGACTTTAGTGATTTTGAAAAAGTTGAATTAAAGGTCGCAGAAATTAAAAACGTTGCTAAAGTTGAAAACGCAGACAAATTATTGAAGTTTCAACTTGATGCTGGCGATGACGGTGACCGTCAGATTGTTTCTGGAATTGCCAAGTGGTATCCAGATTTTAAACAGTTAATTGGTAAAAAAGTGATCATTGTTTCTAACTTAAAGCCAAAGAAACTTCGTGGTGAGTTAAGTCAGGGAATGATTTTGTCCGTTGAACAAAAGGACGGTTCAATTAAAGTAGCAACTGTTGACCAAACTTTAGATAATGGCAGTACTTTAGAGTAGTAAAAAAGTTTCACTAGTCAATGATTAGTGAAACTTTTTCGATTATGAAAGGAATAGTCAATGAAAATATTTGATTCCCACACTCATTTAAACGATCAACCATTCCAAAATGATATTGATGGCTACGTTCGACACGCCAAAAGACTTGGTGTTGTTAGAATGGCCAACGTCGGGTCCAATACTGAGCTAAATGAGCGTTCCTTGGAGCTTTCAGCTCAGTACGACAATCTGTATTCAATTATTGGATGGCATCCAGAAGACGCTATGAATTACAATCACGAGCAGGAAGAACTGCTAGAAAAGCAACTAGAAAATCCGCAAGTTGTCGCTGTGGGTGAGATTGGAATGGATTATTTTCAAGATGTCACACCGAAAGACGTGCAAGAACGAGTCTTTCGGCGACAAACTGAAATTGCCAAAAACATGCATTTACCAATCTCAGTTCATAACCGGGATGCCTTTGAGGATGTTTATCGGATTTTAAAAGATGAAAATATTGGTGAAGTCGGTGGCATTATCCACAGTTTTAACGGAGATAGTGAATGGATGAAGAAATTCGTTGATTTAGGGATGGTGGTTTCATACAGTGGGGTCGTGAGCTTCAAGAAAACCAAAGAGGTTCATGAAGCCGCTCGTTTAACTCCGCTGGATAAGATTCTAGTGGAGACGGATGCCCCATATTTGACACCTGAGCCGTTTCGCGGACGACAAAATGAACCGGCTTATTCTTTGTATACCCTAGAAGCAGTTGCCAGATTTAAAGACATTGATCCTGATGTGGTCGCAAAGGCGACGTACGAAAATACGAATCGAATATTTGGATTGGATAATTAAAATGAAAAGAATTAAAGAAGTAATTGTGGTGGAAGGAAAAGATGATACCAAACAAATTCAACGAGCCGTTGATGCTGATACGATTGAAACCCGGGGCTCTGCGATTTCGGATGAGACCCTCGATCTAATTGATCGGTTGGCACAAACCCGTGGAATCATCGTTTTTACTGATCCAGATTTTTCTGGGGAAAAAATCAGAAAAATAATTTCAGATGAGATTCCAGAAGCAAAGCATGCCTTTTTGAAAAAGTCGGAAGCAGTTCCTGATACACAGAAGGGATCCCTTGGAGTTGAGCATGCTAGTCCAAAAGCAATTCGGAATGCCTTGTCTGAAGTGTACACCGAAAGCGATGAGAATCCAGAAGTCATTAGCAAGCGGGATTTGATTCAAGCTGGTTTAGTAGGAACGAAAGAAGCCAAGGAACGCCGACTGGAACTTGGTGAATTGCTTCATTTGGGGTATGTTAACGCTAAACAAATGCAAAAAAGATTACGAATGTTTGGCATCACGAAAAAACAGTTTAACAATGCATTAAAGCAACTTGATGATAAGGAGGGATTAGATGAGTAAAGTTCCTGCAATCGGCAGTCCAGCTCGGACCCAGGCCATCTTGAACCGATACCGTTTAAATGCGAAGAAAAGCTTGGGGCAAAATTTCTTGAACGATCTTGGAGTTTTAAAAGAAATCGTTGCAGTTGCCCAAATATCAGAAGCCGATGATGTAATTGAAATTGGACCTGGCATTGGGGCATTAACTGAACAAATTGCTCAATCAGCTCACGCCGTAATGGCCTTTGAAATTGACGAGAATCTTCTCCCAATCTTAGATGAAACTCTCAGTCCCTATGACAACATTAAAATTATTAATGAAGACTTCTTGAAGGCTAATCTGCCAAAATTAATTAAAGAAAACTTTGATGGAAAACACCACCTAAAAGTTGTGGCTAATTTGCCTTACTATGTCACCAAACCAATCTTGATGGATATTTTAAAGGGCAACGTTAAATTTGATTCAACGGTGTTGATGATGCAAAAAGAAGTGGCAAAACGAATTAGCGCAAAGCCGGGCAATCGCGACTATGGGGCTTTGACGGTTATCACTCAGTATCTTAAAAACGTTGAGATTGCAATTAATGTATCGGCCAAGTCCTTTATTCCCTCACCAAAAGTTGATTCTGCGGTGGTCAAGTTAACCCCGAAAACAGATAAAAAGATGATTGCTTACGATGAAAAAGCTTTCTTTGGCTTTGCGCATGGATGTTTCATGCATCGAAGAAAGACACTCTGGAATAATTTGCAGGGTATTTTTGGGAAGAAACCTGAGGTAAAAGAACAAATTGAACAGGATTTAAAACAGTTAGGCATTAATAAGTCAGACCGTCCCGAACAGTTATCGGTTGATCAATTTGTGAAAATGGCAAATCAGTTTCACATAAGCGGATTGCTGGCATAACAGGCTATTTATCCATTACCTTTACATTATATTGATTTTAATGTATAATAGTACCACGCGAGGTGATTGATGATGCCAACTAGTCTATCTAAGATTAAATTATTTCTAGATAATCACATTGGACAGGAAATCCATGTAACTGCACAAGCCGGAAGAAAACGAACTAACGAATATGATGGAGTTCTGGCTGAGACATTTCCCGCTGTATTTTTAATTACACTTGATCCAGACGAGAAGTTAGGACAAGTATCATACAGTTATACTGATATTTTAACCAAGAACATCGAGATTAACTTTGTTTAATGAATTGACCGAAAGGTCTTTTTTTTTGCTTTATATTATTAGTAGTTAGTAAGATAATGTGGGCATTTAAATTAGTCAAGATAATCCATGATTTCCCCGAGCTGTTAGTTGCATGTCTTAAGATAACAGTGTTATATTAGTTGAGAATTATTGATTAGTTAGTAAGCTTCGTTAGTACTATTGAAGCCCGAAATGGTAGGAGTTTAAATATGGATGACTTAGTTTTAAAGGTAGAAAATTTAACCGTTAATTTTGCGGATAAACACGTTTTAAGTGATTTGAGCTTTAACGTGAAACGTGGTAGTTTTTTAAGTATTGTAGGCCAAAATGGAGTAGGGAAGACCACTTTGATCAAAGTGATTCTCGGTCAATTGAAGCCCACCAGTGGAAAGGTTCAGTTTATCCCGGATCGTTCTCAGGTCAAGATTGGGTACGTGCCCCAGTTTAGAAATATTGATACCGAATATCCGTTGTCGGTAAAAGATTTTGTTGCTCTAGCTTTTAGTGGTTTTAAACTACCATGGCTTTCAAGAAAAGATCGTGAAACGTTAAATCAGGTCCTAACTGAGACTAACCTAACTGATATTGCCAAAGAACCATTGGGAAGAACTTCCGGTGGGGAAAAACAGCGAGCTTATCTGGCACAGGCGCTGGTAGTGAAACCCGATCTTTTGATTTTGGATGAATCGACGGCAAGTCTTGACCCAGAGGCCAAGGAGAACCTGCTTAATGTGGTTTCCGACCTAAACGTCAAAAGGGACTTAACCGTAATCTTTGTTACGCATGACATTCCGCTAGCAAAGAAGTTCGCTAACGAATACTTGTTTTTGCGTCCTGATAATTATGAATTTGGACCAATTAAGAACTTAAATGTTGAAGAATTTTGGAAGGGGCAAGCCGATGTTTAGTTTTGAATTTATGCGTAATGCCTTTTTAGCCAGTACCATCATTGCGGTGGTCTGTGGGGTCATCGGGGTGTTTGTCGTTTCAAGAAACATGCCGTTTCTGACCCACACTTTATCTGAGATTGGGTTTGCTGGAGCTTCCTTTGGAATGTTTGTTGGGATTAGTCCGTTAAACGGGATGCTACTCTTTACCACCATTAGTTCGGTTCTAGTTGGGAGAATGAGTGCTGGTTCCGTTGCCGAAAGACGAGAAGATACCATCAGTGCTGTTTCGGCCCTCTTTATTGGACTAGGAGTCTTATTTCTAGCCCTTTCAAACAGTAGTGCTAGTTACGCCACTAATATCCTATTCGGAAGTATTGTTGGAATCAGTGCTTCTGAAGTCCATCAGATGATTTGGTTATCGGTGATTGTGTTAATCGTGACCCTATGTATTTATCGGGACTTAAAGTTTGATTCGTTTGATGCAGTGGGAGCCAGAGCCCAGAAAATTCCAAGTGGAATCCTCTCATTGATTTTCCTAGTGATGCTGGCCTTAAGCGTCTCCGTGGCTGCTCAAATTGTCGGGGCACTTTTGATTTTTATCCTTTTGACTTTGCCAGCTGCGAGTGCTAAATACTTTGCCCATTCAGTCGGAAAAATGATTGGACTGGCCATTGTTTTTGGTTTGATCGGAGTTTGGGCCGGATTAACGCTTGGATATTACACGAACTGGCCGGTCAGTTTCTTTATTGCTGTTATTGAGGTTGCCATTTACTTTGGATCACTGATTTATAATCACTTTAGGGAGGGATAATTTGATTTAGTCCCTTTTTTTTACTCTTTTTTCGATAAAGTGAAGTAAAACACGAACATTTATGCTAAAATTTCCTTGTGTGCCAATTTATGACGAGGTGAAAGCATGAAATTTAAAAGAAGTGAACGATTAGTAGATATGACAAACTATCTATTAAACCGTCCTCATACATTAGTACCATTAACTTTTTTCGCTAAGCGCTACAATTCTGCTAAATCTTCCATTAGTGAGGACTTAGCCATTGTGAAGCAAGCATTTCAACAACGTGGGATTGGTCTGGTTGAGACCGTTCCCGGAGCTTCTGGGGGCGCCAAATTTACGCCATACATTTTAAAAGAGGCGGCTGATCAGTTTATTAAAGAGGTCTCTGACATCTTAAACGATAACGATCGTTATCTTCCTGGTGGTTATGTTTATATGTCCGATATTTTAGGCCAACCGGAGAAGTTGAAAACCATTGGGCGGATCATTGCCACCCAATACCTGTTTCAGAAAGTTGACGCAGTACTAACGGTGGCAACGAGAGGAATTCCAGTTGCCGAAGCTTCTGCCACGTATTTAAATGTGCCACTGGTAATTGCTAGGCACGACTCTCAAATTACTGAGGGGTCGACCGTGAGTGTTAACTACGTTTCCGCATCTAGTCAAGAAGTTAAACGAATGACAATCTCAAAAAGAAGCCTGAAGCCAGGTTCTAACGTTTTGATTGTTGATGATTTTTTGCGTGGTGGTGGAACGATTTCTGGTCTGACGTCCCTGATTGATGAGTTCGATTGTCATCTGGTGGGCAGTACGGTTTTTGTTGAAACCGATGACCCAGGTCACAGAAAGGTTACTGATTTTACTTCATTACTTAAAATGGATATTAAAGATGATCAGATTGAGATTAAACCTGGCAATTATGCCCAAAAAATTTTTGGGAGTACAAATTAAAAATTAATTACAAGGGGAACAAAAATGAGTTCAAAGAATACGATTATTTTAGCGGCTGGTAAGGGCACCCGGATGAAGTCCAAGTTATATAAAGTTCTCCACCGAATTTGTGGGAAATCAATGGTTGACCATGTTTTGACGCAGGTATCCAAGTTAGATATGGATAACATCATCACGATTGTTGGTTACGGTGCTGAAGATGTGGAAAACGAACTGGGCAATCGTTGTGAGTACGTCATCCAAGATAAACAACTTGGGACTGGCGATGCCGTTGCACGAGCTGAAGGACTTTTAAAGAACTCAGATGGTGAGACGTTAGTTATTAGTGGTGATACTCCATTGTTTACCTCCTCTACTCTTAAGCAACTCTTTGAGTATCACGAACAAAAAAAGGCCACCGCGACCATTTTGACGTCTAAAGCTCCTGATCCGACTGGTTATGGCCGGATTGTTAGAAATGACATTGGGATTGTTGAAAAGATTGTGGAGCAAAAGGATGCTACGCCGGAAGAGCAAGCCATTCATGAGATTAACACTGGGGTTTACGTGTTTGATAATCATTCGTTATTTGAGGCTTTGCACAAGATTAATAACGATAACGCTCAGGGTGAATATTATTTAACTGATGCCATTGAAGTCTTAAAAAATGAGGGTCACACAATTGCTGCCTACAAGATGGCAAACTTTAATGAATCGATGGGTGTAAACGATCGGGTCGCTCAGGCCCGCGCCACCCAAATTATGCAAGCCCGGATTAATCGTCAACACATGCAAAATGGCGTTACGATTGTTAATCCCGATGATACCTATATTGATAGTGACATTAAAATTGGTCAGGATACCATTATTGAACCAGGAGTTCAACTTCAAAATGGGACGGAAATCGGTAGTAACTGTATCATTGGTGCCCACTCTAAAATTTCTGGTAGTAAAATTCATGATAACGTTAAGGTCTTCTCTTCGGTAATTGAAGATTCTGAGATGATGTCCGGCTCTGATATCGGACCCGATAGTCATTTAAGACCAGGCGCTAAGATTGAAAAGAATGTTCACATTGGTAACTTCTGTGAGGTTAAAAGTTCCACCATTGGTGAGGGAACCAAGATGGGTCATCTGACTTATGTTGGCAATGCTAAACTTGGTAAACACATTAATATTGGTTGCGGAGTGATTTTTGCGAATTACGATGGAGCTCATAAGCACACTACGACAGTTGGTGATGATTCTTTTATTGGAAGTAATTCCAACTTGATCGCCCCAGTCCACATCGCTGATCATACCTTTATTGCGGCTGGTTCGACCATTACCGACGACATGGATCAGTATGACATGGGAATTGCTAGAGAGCGCCAGACTAACAAGCCAGGTTATTATAAAAAGTTACCCTTTAAAGGTGCTAATTAATTTGAGCTAAATAGTGAAATTGTTTTCTGAAAATAATATAATGGAATTGATTAGGTAGGAAAAAAATGTGGGGGTTATAATGGCTGAAAAGTATGCTGATCCAAAATTAAAGATTTTTTCTTTAAATTCAAATCGTCCGCTTGCAGAAAAGATTGCTAAACGAGTGGGAGTTCCCTTGGGAAAAGCTTCCGTCAGTCGCTTTAGCGATGGTGAGATTCAAATTAATATTGAAGAAAGCATTCGTGGCGATAACGTTTATATTATCCAATCAACTTCTGATCCCGTTAATGATAATTTAATGGAATTATTAATCATGATCGATGCTTTAAGAAGAGCAAGTGCCAAAACCATTAACGTGGTTATTCCGTACTATGGTTACGCTAGACAAGATCGAAAAGCACGAAGTCGTGAACCAATTACCGCTAAGTTAGTGGCAGACATGCTGGAAAAGGATGGAATCACACGTTTGGTAGCCCTTGATTTACATGCTGCTCAAATTCAAGGATTCTTTGATGTTCCCGTTGATCATTTGATGGGGGCACCGCTCCTTGCTGACTACTTCATCAAGAACGGACTCGCAAAAGACGCGGTAGTTGTTTCGCCTGATCATGGTGGGGTGAGTCGAGCTCGTGCCATGGCTGAGTTTTTAAAGGCTCCAATTGCTATTATTGATAAGCGTCGCCCAAAAGCCAACGTTGCTCAAGTTATGAACATCATTGGGGATGTAAAGGGGAAGCGTTGTATTATGATTGACGATATGATTGATACAGCTGGAACCATTACGAAAGGTGCGCAAGCCTTAATGGATGCTGGTGCTTCAGAAGTTTATGCATGTTGTACCCATCCCGTCTTATCAGGGCCAGCAACCGAAAGAATCGAAGCTTCGCCAATTAAGAAACTGGTTGTGACTGATTCCATTCAGTTACCCGATTATAAAAAAATTGACAAGATCAAACAAATTTCAGTTGCACCATTAATTGGAGACGCAATTACTAGAATTAACGAAAATCGTCCCGTTAGTCCGCTGTTTAGTCATCGGTTTGACTATGGTAAGGATGATGAAAAAAAGTAATGGATAAAAAATAATCTTAGCTTAAAATGCTAAGATTATTTTTTTGCGCTCGTTTGTTATTGATTAACGTACTTATTGATGGCGTATGCTACCCCATCTTCTGAATTAGGTTTAGTAACAAATTGGGCGTTCTTTTTAACTTCATCGATTCCGTTACCCATGGACACTCCCAGTCCCGCAAACTTGATCATCGAAATATCATTCCCCTGATCGCCAATGGCCATGACGTTATCTGGCTTTAAACCAAGCTTTTCGGAAAGATCCCGTAAGGCATTGCCTTTACTTGAATTTGAGTTCATAAACTCAAGAAAGACCGGTGAACTCTGAACGACACTCATTCGGTCGTAGATTGATTTTGGTAGATTGCCCTTTGCTTTGGTGATCTTGTCCGGATAATCAACGTACATCAGTTTGTAAATGTTGACGTCACGAGTGATTTCACCAGGAGTTCGATATTTGATGGGCATCGAAACAAGATGGCTTTCTTCAACGGAAAAGGGACTAATATCACGATCGGTAGTGGTAATGGAATCAACCGTTTCGATTTGGAAGTGAACTCCCATTTCTCGTGACATCATTTCAATTTCTAAAAAGTCATCATATTTAACCGTTTCTTTGATTAACACTTTGCCACTAACCGTTTCGACTAGGGCACCATTATAAGTGATGGCGTATTCATCGTCTCCGTCAATTCCGAGCTTATCAAGGTATGGCTTTACGCCAGTAATGGGGCGACCAGTACAAAGAACCACTTTTATGCCTTGATTGCAGGCTTTAGTAATAGCTTCGATGGTTGCTTTTGCTAATTGATTTTTTTCGTTTAATAAGGTGCCGTCGATATCGATGGCAATTAATTTGATATCCATGTTAGTTCTCCTTTGGAATTATAAGGTTGTCATTATCAATGTATTTTTGAAATTCATCGTATAAAGGTTGAAAAAGTTCAACGTTTTTTGTTGGCTTAAGCATTTCACGTGGAAAGAAAAAACGCTTGTCACCAATTAGTTTTCCGGTAATGGCACGAACTAGGTCACTAGTTTGAGAGAGTTCTACCAAATTACCATCATTTTCCATCAGTTCAATCTGGGCGTTTTGATGTTTACTTTTGGGATCGTAGACATCATAGGGCTGATCAAAACTGTTGTCAGTGGCAGTGTAGTACTTTGGATTAAATCCGGCTTTTTCAATGATCTTTTGTAGCTTAGGGATTAAAAATTCCGTCTGATCGTTGTATTTAGCGGATTTAAAGGGACGCCGATTTAAGAAACGTTTGGCGAGGTCAGAGAGAATCGGATCTTCCGACTTTCGCCACATGACGAAGTAGGTGTTAAGCACCCCATCGTCAATTTGTAAATAATCATCTAGGGAGTAGTTATTAGAAAAGATTGGCATTAAAAGACTAGGTTTAAAGGTGCTCTTAGGTTGTAACGCTAATTCTTTCGCCCGCATCAGTAGGTGACTTAAAATAACCTCCATCGAACGTGAGACGGGATGGAAGTATACTTGTTGATACATTTGAAAACGACAAACAATGTAGTACTCAATCGCGTGTAAACCACTTGCCCGAAAACAAATCCCGCCAGAGTACGGACGCATCACCTGAAGAATCCGATCCAAATCAAAATTACCGTATTGTGCTCCGGTGTAATATGAATCACTTAGAAGGTAGTCCATCCGATCGGCATCAACTTGACTTGAAATCATTTGGACGACTTGCGGATTGTCATAGGTCTTGTTAATGACACTGGCGACGCGTTCGGGAAAATCAGGACCGACCTCACTTAAAACGTGGTTAATTTCCGTTTCGTTTGAAGTGATGATTTGCTGGGTAATCTGTTCGTGATTGGTGTGAAAAATGTGTTCAAACGTATGTGAATAAGCTCCATGACCAACGTCGTGAAGTAGAGCGGCACACAGGGCCACAATTCGTTCTGAATCGTCC
The DNA here is from genome assembly GCF_059901175.1 of Fructilactobacillus sp. X3R5C2. NCBI lineage: Bacteria > Bacillati > Bacillota > Bacilli > Lactobacillales > Lactobacillaceae > Fructilactobacillus > Fructilactobacillus sp. X3R5C2. The sequence continues at coordinate 30,066 of NZ_JBWXVC010000003.1, read as the reverse complement.
CATAAGCCATCACCCGCTTTTTTAGACGGATAATTTCGCTTAAAATTATCACAAATTCGTCTAGTAATTTCATACACTCCTAAAGAGTGGCTAAATCGGGTGTGTTCTGCTCCGTGAAAGGTTAATGAAGTAGTTCCTAACTGCTTGATTCGTCTTAGACGTTGAAATTCAGGCGTATTAATGAGATCGAGAATCACTTGGTGTTCAACGTAAACGTGACCCAGAACTGGGTCACGAAAAACTTTGTCATATTTCAATGGTTGATTGTAATACTTCAATAAAAGACCTCCACTTATACTAATCTCTCTTCATTATAACTGAAATAAAAATAAACGTCATGACAAACTCAAAGTTAGTGCATTTCCATTGCTAACGGCGTAAAATCAAATTTGTGAGGTGATATTTTTGACAGAAAACGAAAAGATCGAAAAAGTTCAAGTTGAGATTGCAATCGAAATAAAACAGGACGAAAACGTCGAACACCATCATTTTAAAGAAAATGGGCAACTAGTTATGCTCAACGGCTATCGTTATTTACGTTACGTTGAACACGTTGACGGACAACCGGACGTTCCTGTTACCTACCGGATTGGAAAAGATGCGATTCGGTTAACTCGTGCTGGCAAAAATCATCTTGAACTTCATTTTAAACCGAACGAAACAATCGAAGACTTGTACCGAACGCCATTTGGTAATCTAAAAATTGGGGCACATACCACTAGCATTAAGCAATCTAGAGATGATAAAAACGGATGGCAAATGATTGAGATTAACTATGAATTGTACACCGACGGACAGAAAGTCGGCGACTATCGAGTCAAATTGCAATTTAAATGTTAAACTAGTATTATTAGTCTGTTAGGAATCTAGAAAGGCGTGGTCGAATTGGAACTTAAAGAATTAGACAAGCAAGATAAAAGCGAATTATCAATGGTTGAAGTGGCTCATGCAATTTTAGCTGATGCTGGTAAAACCATGTCATTCGTTGATTTAACCAACGAAGTACAAAAATACTTGGGGGACAGCAACCAAGTAATTCGTGATCGTTTACCTCAATTCTACACAGACCTTAATGTTGATGGGAGTTTTATTTCCCTTGGCAATAACGTTTGGGGTCTTCGTACTTGGTACCCATATGAGTCAATTAATGAAGCCACCATCAATGAAGGTGAAGAAGACAACGGTAATACTCCCAAAAAGCATCGTAAAGTGAATGCTTTTATGGCTGATGCAGCTGACGATGATGATGTGATCGACTATGATAACGATGATCCAGAAGATCAGGATGATTTTGATGATACCCCTGACGATAAGGATAAGTATCATAAGGATCTTGATGAAGAAAATCCTGATACTGATGATGACGCCATTGACGATGATGATGGTGTTGAAGGCGACCTCTCAGAGGTCAATCCAGATGACGATGATGATAAAAAAGATGATGACGACAATGATTAAACTTGACTAATTATGTAGAATCCCTTAACATACTATTTGGGCACTTTACAAACATGTGAAGTATTTCGAATAAGTAACCGCTCCCTATTCAATGAATGGGGAGCTTTTTTTATGTTGTAACCTAAATTTGATGGAGGAGTTAAGCATGACTAAGTATATTTTTGTAACCGGTGGAGTAGTTTCTTCCTTAGGAAAGGGAATTGTTTCCGCTTCAATCGGAAGATTATTGAAGAATCGTGGTTTTAACGTTACGATCCAAAAATTTGATCCATATATCAACATTGATCCGGGAACAATGAATCCTTATCAACACGGAGAAGTCTTTGTTACCGATGATGGTGCTGAAACTGATCTTGATTTAGGTCATTACGAACGTTTTATTGATAACAATTTAAACAAGTACTCTAACTTTACGACCGGTAAAATCTATGAAGAAGTTTTAAGAAAAGAACGTCACGGAGATTATCTTGGGAGAACCGTTCAGGTCATCCCTCACATTACTGGAATGATTAAACAAAAGATTATGAGTGCCGCTCAAAGTACGGACGCTGATATCGTTATTTCAGAAATTGGTGGAACGGTTGGAGACATCGAGTCCCTACCGTTTTTGGAAGCTATCCGTCAGATGAAACATGAAGTCGGTGACGAGAATACTTTTTATATTCACGTTACGCTTGTTCCGTACTTGCACGCCGCAAAGGAAATGAAAACCAAACCAACCCAGCACAGTGTTAAAGAATTAAGGGGAATTGGCATTCAACCCGATATGTTGGTTCTTCGTGCTGAGAAACCAGTTAGTGATGAGATGAAGAAAAAAATTGCCATGTTCTGTGATGTTCCGGTTAAGGATATCATCGAATCCATCGATGCTCCTAACTTGTACCAAATCCCGCTTAGTTTTCAAAAACAGGACATGGACGATGAGATTTTAAAGCACTTTAACGTTAAAGCTCCAGAGGCTGACATGAAAGACTGGAAGAAGATGGAGAAGCACATCAGAAATCTCAAGGGTGAGGTTAACATTGCCATTGTTGGTAAGTATGTTGATCTAAACGATGCTTATTTGTCCGTCAATGAAGCTTTAAAACATGCTGGTTATGCTTCTGACGATAAGGTTAACATTCACATGGTTGATGCGGGTACGATTAACAGAGACAACGTTTCTAAGAAGTTAAAGGGAATGGACGGAATCTTAGTTCCTGGTGGATTTGGTAATCGAGGGGTCGAAGGAATGATTCAAGCCGCTCGATATGCTAGAGAAAATGATGTTCCTTATTTAGGTGTTTGCCTTGGGATGCAGATTGCTACCATCGAATATGCTAGAGACGTTGTTGGTTATAAAGATGCCAACTCAACTGAATTTGATCCGCAAACTAAGCACAATGTGATTGATCTCATGGCCGATCAAAATGATGTTACTGATGCTGGTGGAACCCAACGCTTGGGTGCTTATAAGACTAAGCTAAAAGCAGGGAGTAAAGCCGCCGCCGCATACGATAACAAAAAGGAAATCTCAGAGCGTCATCGTCATCGTTATGAATTCAATAATAAATTTAGAAAAGACCTGGAAGATGCTGGCTTAGTTATTTCTGGAACCTCACCAGATGATCACTTGGTTGAAGTAGTCGAAGTTCCAGCCAATAAATTTTATGTTGCAGCACAATACCATCCCGAATTTTTATCACGTCCAAATCGTCCCGAGGGATTATTCAAGGCGTTTGTCGCCGCTGCCGACAAAGAACACATGCATAATCACAAGAAGTAACCAGGCTTCTTTATAATCTTAATAAAATAATTTCTGATTTTGTATTGTGTTTTGATGAAAACTTTCCTATGATTATTATTAAAAGATATGATATAAGTGAGGATTACCAATTATGACGATACTAAAAATATCAGGAGGACATCCTCTATATGGCGACGTCACCGTTGGCGGAGCTAAGAATAGTACGGTCGCTTTGATACCGGCCGCTATTTTGGCGGATAGTCCAGTGGAACTTGACATGGTTCCCGATATCTTGGATGTGCATAATCTCATGCTAATCCTCCAGTCGATGAACGTAACATCTGATTTTTCAGATGGTGTCTTAAACATTGATCCAACTAATATACTTGAGGGTGAGTTGCCTGGTAAGGCAATTAAAAGTCTACGTGCTTCCTATTATTTTATGGGAGCGCTTCTTGGCAAGTTTCATCGTGCCACGATTAGTTTCCCTGGTGGAGACAATATCGGACCACGGCCAATTGACCAGCACATTCGCGCCTTTAAGGCCTTGGGTGCAGAAGTCAATGAAAGTGATGATTCGGTTGATATTAATGCAACGGAAAATGGACTTCATGGGGCTTCAATTTTCTTTGACATGGTCTCGGTTGGAGCGACGATCAACACGATTCTAGCAGCGGTAAAGGCTGATGGGGTTACTACCATTAGTAATGCCGCTAAGGAACCGGAAATCATTGATATTGCATCGTTTTTGAATAGTATGGGAGCTAAGATCAGAGGAGCTGGGACCGACGTCATCAGGATTCAAGGCGTTGATCATCTCCAGGCCAAGGCGACGCATACGATTATCCCTGATCGAATTGAAGCGGGGACATACTTGACGTTAGCCGCCGCTGTTGGGAAGGGAATTAACGTTAAGAACGTAATTCCTGAGCATTTACAAGCCTACACGGCTAAGTTGATTGAAGCCGGCGTTCAATTAGAAGTTGGCGAAGACAGTATTTATGTTCCAAAGACTGGGAAATTAAATGGTATCGAGATTAAAACGGCACCATTTCCAGGATTTGCAACGGATTTACAACAACCAATTACCCCCATGCTGTTTAAAGCGGACGAGGATAGTGTGATTCACGATACGATTTATCCGGAACGTCAGAATCACATTGCCCAGCTCCAGAAGATGGGGGCTAATATCAAGGTCAATCCAACTGATAATTCAATTATTATCAGTAAGAGTGAGAACCTCCATGGGACAACCGTTCAAGCCGGAGAGATCCGCGCTGGGGCATCCTTGGTCATTGCTGGGCTGATGGCTAGTGGTAAGACCGTCATTGAAAATGCAGACAATATTTTACGCGGATATGATAATATTACTAATAAATTAACCAATCTACACGCTAACGTCCAGATGATTGACCAGGACGACTAACTCCTGGGTCCTATTGCGTACGTCAAAAAATAATGTTAAGCTATTATGGTTGATGTTATATTTGATAATCAATCTCTGAACTGTGTTTAGGGCAAAAGGAGCGAAATATTATGAAAAAAGGAATTCATCCAGATTTTCATCAAGTTGTTTTTCAAGATTCAAGTACTGGATTTAAGTTCATTACTGGTTCAACTGCAACCTCTGATGAAACCGTCAAAATGGACGACGGCAACACTTACCCATTAATCCGAGTTGAAATTTCATCTGATTCACATCCATTCTACACTGGTAAGCAAAAGTTCAACCAAGCAGATGGTGCGGTCGATCGTTTCAACAAGAAATATGGTCTTGCCGACAAATAATAATAAATAAAAAGAGCCAACTTCTAGTTGGCTCTTTTTTTGTCTAAATTTAGTTTACGGTCTTCTGTTCGTTTCTGGTTTCGTTTAATACTAACAAAAAGTTAATGAAGACAAGGATTGCGGTTGAAATGAACACACTTGAGTAATCAAACAAAGAAGAAACAATGGATCCGATGATGGGTCCGATACAGTTTCCAGCTGCTTGCATGGACTGGTTCCAGCTAAAAATCCGACCAGTAACGTTAGATGGGGTGTTTTTAGCTAAAATGGTTTGAACGGCAGGTAACATACAGGCGTTGGAGATTCCAATCAGAAATCTGAGTCCCATTAATTCCCAGACGTTGGTTACAAACGCCATGGGGATGTAGACCAAGATGGCAAAGATGAAACCGCCTAGCATAATCTTGGAGGTCCCGATTCGATCGCCTAATGCTCCCAGTTTGGGGGCGGCAAAAAGCGTGGCAATTCCCGGAACTGCGGCAACAATTCCACTGTAAAAGGTGACTTGAGGACTATTGTGCATGATTTCTTTTACGTACAGTGACAGAATGGGTGAAATGGAGAAATTAGAGGCTTGAATAATCAGGGTGGTCAAGAACATTCCAAAAATCAGTTTGACGTTTGAAAGTTCGAAAATAACCTGTTTGGTAGATAGGTTATCTTCTTTTGCAACCGGTTTAAAGTGTTCTTTAACGAAAAATAGCGTGACAAAAAAGACGGAAATGAGTAAACCACCAGTAATGAAGAAGGTAAGACGATAACTAAAGACAGAAGCTAAAATTCCGCCAATGAAGGGACCAAAAAGGGTTCCTGAGACGTTACCGGTGGTTAAAATTCCAAGGGCTTTCCCACTTTCTCGCTTTGGTACCTGAGTCGCAAGTAAGGCGTTGGCATTGCTCATGTATCCAGAGAAGATTCCTTGAATAAATCGAAGGGCAATTAACTGCCAAACAGCAGTAACAAAGCCCATCAATATTAGACAGATTGCCATTCCAAGTGATGCTCGTAAAAGCATCACTTTTCGTCCGTATCTGTCAGCCAAAGATCCCCAAATGGGGGAGACGACGGCGGTAACAATGAAAGAGGCTGAGAAAGCAAGCCCACTATAGATACTTAGTTGACTAGAATTATAGTGGCCTAGGGTAGCGATGAACAGGGAGAGAAAAGGCATGACTTCACTAAAACCTAATCCATTCATGAACATCCCAAACCATAGTGCTACTAGGTTTTTGTGCCATATTTCTGAAGGAACCGGATCAGAGATTTGGGCTTTATTCTGATTCAAATGATTCGCTTCCTTCCTGTTTGCTGTTATGATGTTCTTGCATGTACTTTAGCCACAAGGGCAAAGATTGATCCAGCATTTGATAGGTATCCTCAAATCGATGGGTATACCAAGGATCAACGATGTTGACTCCCTTTTTACCGGGAACAATGTCCATGCATAAATGAAGCTTATTCCATTGACTTTTGGGAATCATCTTTTTAAGATCACTGATATTGTAGTCATCCATGGTAATAATGTAATCAGCATTATCGATGTCGTAAGCGGTGATTGGATGGGATTGTTTCCCACTATAATCCAAGTGATGAGCGTCCATGGTTTTTTGAGCACCAGGATGAGGACGACTACCTGCCTCATCGTTTTCGGTGGCAGCTGAACTTACTGAATAATGATTTGAAAGTCCTTTATTTATAAGCATTTTTTTAAACATTGCTTCTGCCATGGGAGATCGACATATGTTCCCCAAGCAGACAAATAAAACGTTAGTTTTTTTCATAATCCACACTCCCGAAATTTAAATCGTTATTACTATACTAACAGTAATTGAACTTCATATATATAAAAATGAATGCTAATTATAACGTAAGAAAATGACGTGAGTTGGAAAAATGGTTATTAAAATCTTATTTTATGGTGAAAGGGGTAATAAGGATTGGAGCAAGACAAATATGTTAATTAACACAGTGTATTTTCAGGTTAATCCAGTTAAGAATTTTGCCTACAGTTGGGGAATTCTTCCGTCGGATTTTTTAAACGGAATTAAGAACGATCCCCAAAATATTATTTTATTAAATGATGATTATCGTTACGCAAATGATTTCAATATGTCCACTAAATTTGATTTAATTACCGGTCAAAATGAAATTAGAGAGTACATGATTAACAATAAAATTAGTACCAAGAAATGGGTTGATTTTAGAAACCGGGAGGATCTGGATTCTTTAAATGAGGATGAAATCGCAGATTTATTGTACTTGAGTCACATGGGTATCCCACTCAATCAAACGAGTCCATTTTCGGTTAAATTGAAGAATCAATTTGTGTTTTTGGGTGAATCCACTGGCTTTACAAAGGTATACATGCGTCATTTTAGTGTCATTAATCAAATTTTAGCTGTCTGCATTAAACGGCATCTAAAAAAGCAGTGGAACAGTAGACGAATGTTCGTAAAGTCAGTGCCGTTTAGGGATATCGACGAACGTACCATGACCAAGTTGTTAAAACTGGGAATTACGGGAGTTATTATTCCGTATGATATGATAGTTGTGAAGAGACCGAAGCTTGAGATTCCCTTAATGAGACACAAAAAACGATCTCCAAAGGTAATTTGGAACTCTTATGACCAGTTGAAAAGTGGAGCCTTTAAAGTTGGTCAAATTACTTATGATATTTCCACTAAAACGTGGGAACTTCAAAGAGACGTTGATGATGAGGGAGAATTAAACGATTTGGTTTAAACCAGCTGAGTCGCTTTTTTATTGATTTTTTTCTGATATACTTTAAATGCATTTACATCGAATTAAGAGGAGTTTTTGTTATGAAAATGAACCTTTTAGAGGTTGCAAAATCCGTTAATGGTGACTTGAATTCAAAAAAATACGAAAACGTTGAAATAACGGGAGTTTCGTTTGATAGTCGGAAGTTAAAACCGCATGATCTTTTTGTTCCACTCACTGGGAATCACGATGGGCACAATTTCATTGCTAGTGCCATCAAAAACGGGGCTAACGCAACGTTTTGGAATCAAAGTCGAATTAGTGATGTTCCGAAGGATTTTCCGGTTATTTTAGTCGATGACACACTAAAAGCCCTACAGGATCTCAGTCGACACTATTTAAATAAGATTAATCCTAAAGTAGTGGCAATTACCGGAAGTAATGGCAAGACCACTACGAAGGACATGATTGCTTCAATTCTTGCCACTCAGTTTAATGTTACTAAGACGCACGCTAACTTTAATAATGAGATTGGAGTCCCAATTACGATCCTTTCCATGGAATCTAACACAGAATATTTGGTGGTAGAGATGGGGATGGATCGACCCGGCCAACTTGACTTTTTAAGTAAGCTAGTTAAACCAGATATCGCCGTCATTACCATGATTGGGGAAGCTCACATTGAATTCTTCGGAACCCGTGCTAAGATTGCAGATGCCAAAATGGAGATTACCCATGGACTTAGGCCAGATGGGGTGTTTGTCTATGACGGGGATGAACCCTTATTAAACGAACGGGCTAAATCACTTGACGTTGAAAAGTTGACCTTTGGAAGAAAAGACACTAACGATATTTACCCAAAGGATGTCTATGACGGCGACCACGAAACGACGTTTAAGACCAATCGGTTTGGAAACATGAAATTCACCATTCCGCTAATTGGTGACTACAACGTCAACAATGCCCTTGCTTCCATTGAAGTTGGTGAACTAGCGGAAATCCTGCCGGCCAACATGAAATCAGCACTAGACCATGCCAGTTTTACTAATAATCGAACTGAATGGGTTAAGGGTCAAAATGGTGAAATGATTTTAAGTGACGTATATAATTCGAACCCATCAGCTCTAAAAGCCGTTTTAAAGGCGTTTCAATCCACTCATTTACAAGGGAAGCGAGTTGCAGTTTTAGGTGACATGCTGGAACTTGGTGATAAGGGAGTTGAGATGCATGAGGATATTTCTGATGCAATTGATCCGCAATTGATTAACCAGGTTTACCTAGTTGGACCACTTATGAAGTCTTTATATCAAATGTTGCAAAAAAAATATCCCAATCAAAATGCCCTTCATTATTATCCAATTGATCAGCTTGATCAATTAGCTAAAAGCCTAGACTCCCAGTTATCTACTGGGGATGAAGTCTTGTTAAAAGGGAGTCACGGAATTCACTTAGAACGAGTTTTAAAAGCGTTAGAATAGGTTCTTTGGTTTGTGAAATTAGGCCAGATGGTGTAATATGTTTTAGACACGTAAACGCTGAAGAATATAGAAATAAATGTGAATCAGACGATTTGCGCATTATGGAAAACGGATTTTTTCCAAGCAAATCATTGAATTCACAATTGTAGTTTCAATAGGAGGAACACATTTGAAGTTTAAAGATTTAGGACTATCTGATAGTCTATTAAAAGCCGTTGAAAAATCAGGCTTTGACGAACCCACTCCAATTCAGGCTCAGACAATTCCATTATTGTTAAAAGGTCAGGATGTTATTGGACAGGCTCAAACTGGAACTGGGAAAACAGCTGCGTTTGCCCTTCCAATCCTGCAAGAAATCGATCTGAATAATCCAGATGTGCAGGCACTTGTAATTTCACCAACTAGAGAACTTGCCATTCAAACACAAAAAGAGATGCAACGTCTTGGTGGCGTTGAAGGAGCTCGAGTTCAAGTAGTTTATGGTGGTTCAGATATTCGCCAGCAAATTAGAGATTTGAAGAAGAAGCCACAGATTGTGGTGGGGACTCCAGGACGAATTCTTGATCACATTAATCGTCGCACCTTAAAACTAGGACACGTTAAGTACTTAGTGTTAGATGAAGCCGACGAAATGCTTAACATGGGATTCTTAGATGATATTGAAAGCATCATTAAGAACATTCCAGAAGATCGGCAAACTTTGCTTTTCTCAGCAACCATGCCAGCACCCATCAAACGAGTTGGGGTTCAGTTCATGAGAGATCCAAAGCAGATCACGGTTAAGTCGAAGGAATTAACCACTGACCTAGTCGATCAGTACTACGTTAAGGTTAAAGATAACGAAAAGTTTGATACCATGACCCGTTTGTTTGACGTTCAAACACCCAAGGTTACCATCGTATTTTGTCGAACTAAACGACGAGTCGACGAAGTTTCTAAGGGACTGATTGCGCGTGGTTATCGGGCAGCTGGTCTTCACGGTGATTTAACCCAAAAACGGCGAACTCAGATTATGAACGAATTTAAGAACGACAAGATTAATTATTTAGTGGCTACTGATGTGGCTGCTAGAGGAATTGATGTTTCGGGTGTCACTTACGTTTATAACTTTGATATTCCCCAGGATCCAGAAAGTTATGTCCATCGAATTGGACGAACTGGTCGTGCCGGCCATCATGGTACCTCAGTAACGTTTGTCACTCCAAATGAGATGAGTTATTTAAGAGGAATTGAACGACTTACCAAGGTAAGGATGCTTCCTTTAAAGCCACCTTCAGAAGACGAAGCCCTTGCTGGTCAGTTAAAATTTGCTGAAGATGATATTGAAAAGTTAGTAAAGAAGACGGATACTGCCAAGTTTGAGCGGGTCGCAAAAAAGCTCCTTGAAAAGTATGACAGTGTCGATTTGGTTTCTGCTCTTTTGAATGACATGACAAGAGATCAGGTTAAGGTTCACATTACGGCCGAAAAACCACTTAAAAATCATGGTGGCTTTGGTGGTCATCGTGGTGGCGGTTATCGCGGTAAGAAAAATGACCGGAACAGTCACAAACGCTTTGGTAGTCATCGTGGTGGTCACGACTCAAGACGTCGTGATTCAAGAGGTCATAATGGTGGTAACCACGGTAAATCAAAGAATTTTGTCATTAAGAATAAGTAGCAAAGAGAGAGCCTTCTTGGTTCTCTCTTTTATTTAGAAAATTAATTTATTAAGTGTTATAATAATTATCAAAGAATAATTAGATAGTACTTTATTCGAGGAAGTATACGTTATGGCAGTGGGAAGAAATCGAAATGCACAACTAGTTATTGATGAAGATGCCATTTTTCATAACATTAGTGAGGAACGAAAACGATTGGATGCCAAGTCGGATCTATTCATGGTCGTCAAGGCTAATGCTTATGGACACGGTGCGGTTCAAGTGGCGAGGATTGCTAAACAAGCAGGAGCTACTGGTTTTTGTGTTGCCATTTTAGACGAAGCAATTCAGCTTCGAGAAGCTGGATTTGTGTCTGAACCCATTCTTGTTTTGGGTCTTTGTGACCTTTCAAATGTTCCATTAATTGCAAAGTACAATGTTTCGGTTACGGTGAGCTCGATTGATTGGATTAAGCAGGCAGCTAATTTAGCTGAACAACTGAAATTAAAGAACAAGATTAGGGTTCATTTGGCTTTGGATACTGGAATGGGAAGGATCGGACTCCAAACTGTTTCAGAAGTTAGAGATGCAATAGTTGAGTTGAACCGAACTAGCGAGTATATTGACTTTGAGGGAGTATTTACTCATTTTTCTACCGCAGATAGCGCTAATGATGATTATTTTAAGTATCAATTGGATAATTTTAACGAATTGATGACTGCGATTCCCGATAAACCTCGTTATGTTCACGTGGCAAATTCAGCTACTAGTATGTGGCATAAAGCAGCGGGTGGAAACATGGTCCGCTTTGGAGTGGCTGGCTATGGTTTGAATCCATCGGGGGTTGAGATTGCTTCACCATTTAAGTTGAAACCAGCACTGAGCTTTACCAGTGAGTTAGTTTACGTTAAAGAGGTTAATGCTGGTCGTTCAATTGGATACGGTGCAACTTATACATCCAACTCAAAGGAGTGGATTGGAACGGTTCCTGTTGGATATGCAGACGGAGTTCGTCGCTCGATGCAGGGATTTTCACTTCTAGTAGATGGACAGTATTGTCCAATTGTCGGAAGAGTATGTATGGATCAACTGATGGTGAAGTTACCACATCAGTTACCAATTGGAACGAAGGTGACCTTGGTGGGAACTGATCATGGTCATACTATTACTCTCCAAGACGTTGCCGACTATTGTCATACCATTCACTATGAGATTGCATGTGGGTATTCGGATCGATTACCACGGGTGTATAAATCAAGTAATCATTTGAAGTAACTATTTGTAAGGAGGAGTTCTCCATGACATACAAATACACGATTGATGCTATTTGGTCTCAGAAAAATGAAGAATATTTCACCAAACTAGGACTTTCTTTTGACAACCACAAAGTTGCCATGGACTGTGACTCGTTTGATAAAGACCCTCTAATTAATTCTTTAATTTATGGCTACTCAATCATGGCCAATCTAAATTCAATAATTGTTGATGAATATTCTCCATGTGAGGATGAGATTGCAAGACGGCTCTTTGACAATTATGAAGACGAGAAGTCACGGTTGTAAGTTTATTTATGCGGAAGGAATAGTCTATGGAAAACGTTGAAATTAAACGTGGCGATATTTTCTATGCAGACTTATCTCCAGTCGTTGGTTCTGAACAGGGTGGAATGCGACCAGTTTTGGTAGTCCAAAATAACGTTGGAAATCATTATAGTCCCACTGTGATTGTAGCCGCAATTACGGCTCGGATTACTAAGCCAAAGATGCCTACTCACGTGGGTATTACACCTCAGAATGCCGGAATTGAGAAGAGTTCGGTGATTCTGTTAGAACAAATTAGGACGATTGATAAGCAGCGTCTTAAAGATCATGTCACTCATTTAAGTAAAGATATCATGAGAAAAGTTGATGCTGGTCTTAGTTTAAGTCTAGGGCTCAGTCAGAGCACGCACGAAGTCTGATGATACATAAGATACAAAAAAGAACGTGGAATTATTCCACGTTCTTTTTTGTATCTAATTTTCTTCGATTGGAGTTTCTTTTGATTCTTGTTTTAGATCTTCAACTTCTGGAACTTTGAATCCCTTTCGTTCTAGAGCTGCAATGATGCGGTCCAGACGATCCTTAGTCACCTTAGACGGGAGGGTAAACATGGTTCGATAGACCGTTTTACCAGAACGATCAACTGAATCCAAGCTGATCACACTTGAAATGGCGGTATATCTAGTAATAATGTGAGCCATCTCTTCTAAGTCCCCACGTTCACCAGGTGAGACAACTGAAATCACGTAGCTACCAAATTTCACGTTCCATGATTGTGACAAGCTTTCCATCAATTTCGTGTGAGTTAAAATGCCATAAAAATTGTTGAACTCGTCAAGAACGGCAATGTATGGAAGATCCTTAATCGTAAAGAAGACCTTGAAAAAAGCTGAATTCAGGTTAACAAATTTAGTTTCGTTTCTAATCAGGGTCATAACCGAGTCGGACATCTTGCCGCCATCGGCTTCGTGTTTGTAGATGTGCATGCGATAAATGTTACCCTTGAAGGCTTTATGAGTGGCATCTAAAACGGGAATGCAACGAAAATGATTCTTTTCCATTAATTTTAATGCGGTGTCGAGATCAGTGTTTTCATCAACAGTAATCAGGTCACTTTTAGGTTTAACTAAAGATTGCAAAATCATGGCTAAGGCTCCTCACATAAGTAATTTCTAATTAATATTAACACAAAATAACTGGGAGCATAAAAAAACAGACATAAATGTCTGTTCTTTTTAAACTTATTTTTAAAGGTTGATGGTCTTCATACCTTTAGCAATGGTTTCTTTTAAAGTTTTAGCTGAAGCACTCATCTTGTCTTTTTCATCATCACTTAATGGAACTTCAAGGACTTTGGCAACTCCTGAAGCATTAACAATGGCAGGAGTTCCAATGTAAATATCGGACAAACCGTATTCACCATTCATTGGGGCACCGATTGGTAAAACGGTGTTTTCGTCTCTTAAAATGGCCTTTGAAATTCTCATCAAAGCAGTTCCAACTCCGTAGAAAGTAGCACCCTTCTTGTTAATGATGTCGTAGGCCTTGTTTCTAGTTTCGTCTTCCATTTTCAATAAGTCGTCCTTGCTAACACCATTTTGTTTAGCAAATTCAACCAACGGAACGTTTCCGATTGAAGCTTCATCAATATCAGCAAATTCTGAATCACCGTGTTCACCCATAACGTAAGCATTAACGCTTTGTGGGTTAACGTTTAACTTCTTACCAACGGCAACTTGGAAACGTGAGGTATCAAGTGATGTACCTGAACCAAAGACACGGTTTTTAGGAAAGCCAGAAATCTTTTGGGTTGCGTAGGTTAAAATGTCAACTGGGTTAGCAGCAATTAAGAAGATTCCATCAAAACCAGAATCAACAACTGGCTTAACGATGGTAGTCAAAATCTTCAAGTTTTTGTTAACCAGGTCAAGTCTAGTTTCACCGGGCTTTTGTGGAGCTCCAGCAGTGATCACAACTAAATCAGCGTCTTTACAGTCACTGTAGTCACCAGAGTAGATCTTTTTTGGAGAAGTGAAAGGTTGGGCATCTTCAAGGTCCAATGCGTCTCCTTCAGTTCTGTTTTTGTCGATATCAACAACGACAAATTCTTCGGCGATCCCTTGTTGCATCATTGCGAATGCGTATGATGAACCAACGGCACCATCACCAACTAAAACAACTTTTTCGTGTTTTTCAGCCATAATATTTCTCCCTTTTGAAATTAGTTTGTTCACAAACTGATTATATCATGAACGAATTTATTTATACAGAACCATATTCTTAATGGTACGGGATCAGCTCAAATCGTTAATCTATTATGATACAATAAACATGATTAAGCCGAGTGAGTAATTATTCATTTCGGCCATTTTGGGTTAATTAGAAGTAAATGGGAGACAATAGTAATGAAAATGATTGTGGGATTAGGCAACGTTGGTGCTGAATTTGATGGTACTAGGCATAACACGGGGTTTATGGTGGTTGATAAGTTTGCTGATCAAAACCAGATTACGATTAATAAACAAAAGATGGATGCCATGTATGGTACGGGAATAGTCAATGGTGAAAAGGTAATGGTAGTCAAACCAATGACGATGATGAATGATTCAGGGCGCGCAGTTCATCCCTTGATGCAATTTTTCAAATTAGATCTTGATGATTTAGTGATTGTTTACGATGACATGGATTTACCAGTGGGACGAATTCGGCTAAGAAACCACGGTTCGGCTGGTGGTCATAATGGAATTAAAAGTATCATTGCCCACCTTGGGACCGATCAGTTTAATCGGATTAAGATTGGAACCAGTCATCCCAAACGTGAAAGTGTTGTGAACTATGTCTTGAGTAAATTTAGTTTGGAACAACGGGCACCGTTTGCTGAAGCGGAGGATCATGCGGTTAAAGCATTAGACGAGTGGGTTTCTGGTACTCCATTCAGTAAGTTAGAAAATCAGTTTAATTAATTCGTATAATTAATAAAAGAGGAGATGAGTTTTTGAAGCTAGATGAAACGTTAAAAGAAATGCCACAGTATGAAAAAATCAGTTCAAACCTTGATCCTGATACCAAGCAACTGATCACTGGGACTAGTGGATCCGCTCGTACTCTATTATTAAAACAATTAATTAATGATAAGCAAAAACCTACGATATACGTAACCGATACGATGAACCATGCGGATCAAATTACCGAGTCTTTTAATGAAGTAATGGATTCAGATCAGGTCTTTGAGTTCCCGGCTGAAGAACTCGTCGCGGCAGAGATTGCAACCAGCTCTCCGCAGTATCGAGCTCAAAGAGTGCGGGCCCTAAACGCGCTTGAGTCAGGGAAACCAGTGGTGGTGATTGTTTCAACGGCTGGTCTTAAACGATATCTACCAGAGCCAGCTAGTTTTAATCAAGCCCAATTACACGTCAAGGTTGGAGACGACTTGGACCTTATAAAACTTCAACAACAGTTGGTTCAAATGGGTTACGAGAAGAAGAACATGGTTTCCGCTCCCGGTGAATTTGCTAATCGTGGGTCAATTTTGGATATCTACCCACTTAATTCGGACTATCCAATTCGGATTGATTTTTTTGATACGGAAGTGGATTCCATGCGTTACTTTGATGCTGCTACCCAACGAAGTGTGGCAAATATTGATGAGATTAGTGTGCTACCGGCTTCTGATTTTTTACCCAGCGAAAGCGATCGCAAGCATGGAATCAAGGAACTTTCCAAACGATTGAATCAAACCATCAAAGACGACGGAAATGACGTTTTAGTTGATAACATTCAACAGGTGATTGACGGGCTCAAAGGCCAATTGATTGACCAAAAATGGAGTGAGTATAGTCAGTTTATTTTTGAAAAGGAAACCTCAATTTTAGATTATTTACCTGAAAATGGGATGGTAGTCTATGATGACTACAGTCGCATAAGGGATGCCAATAAGCAACTTGAAAGTGACGAACAGAACTGGCGTGATTCAGTTGAAGATAATCATGAACTGTTTTCTGACCAGAAACTGTCGCTTAATTTTAGAACGGTTACTAGCAGTGACCATCATGCGACCCTTTTATTTTCTCTGTTTCAAAAGGGACTAGGGCGAATGAAGCTTTCTGACATCATCGACATCAAGGTTCACCCAATGCAGCGTTTTTTTGGACAAATGCCGATGTTTAAAGCAGAAATGCAACGTTATCAAGCTGAGAAACGAACCGTGGTCATTGCCGTTAGTGATGAAAAACGAGTGGAAAAGGTTTCGTCAACGTTGAGTGATTTTGGTGTTGATGCCATTCAATCAACCACTGATAACATTATTAAGGGAAAGACTCAGATTGTTTCAGCTAACCTAAAAAATGGCTTTGATTTGCCGGCCGCTAACCTAGCGATTGTTTCTGAATCAGATATGTTTAAACGGGTGAATGAACAAGGGAAAAAGAAACGAGTTAGAAGACAGACCTTTTCTAACGCAGAGCGAATCAAAAGCTATACTGATTTAAAACCCGGTGACTACGTTGTTCACGTTAATCACGGAATTGGACGATACGATGGGATGAAGACCATGGAAGTCGATGGCAGACATCAGGACTATATGACCTTGACCTACCAAAAAGGGGCCAAGATCTACGTCCCTGTTGATCAACTGAATTTGGTACAAAAATACGTTTCGTCAGAGGACAAACATCCAAAGATTAATAAACTTGGTGGAACGGAATGGGCCAAAACTAAGCGTTCGGTGGCTTCTAAAGTGGAAGACATTGCTGATGATCTGGTTGACTTATATGCCAAACGGGAGGCCGAGTCGGGTTATGCCTTTCCGGTTGATGATCAATATCAGGCTGAGTTTGAGCAGGCGTTTCCATACACGGAGACACCCGATCAGCTTCGAAGTACTGATGAAATTAAAAAAGACATGGAGAGTCCCCATCCGATGGACCGTTTACTGGTTGGAGACGTGGGCTACGGGAAAACTGAGGTAGCCTTGAGAGCGGCCTTTAAAGCCGTTGAAGCCGGGAAACAGGTGGCTTTTCTAGTGCCGACAACGGTACTAGCTCAACAACATTATGAGACCATGGTTGAACGATTTAATGGTTTTCCGGTTAAAATCGGAGTTCTCTCGCGTTTTGACACGCCCAAACAGACCCGCCAAACCATTCAAGACCTAAAGGACGGAAAAATTGATATCGTGGTTGGCACCCACCGTTTGCTGTCTAAAGACGTGAAGTTCAATGACTTAGGTCTTTTAATCGTCGATGAGGAACAACGATTTGGGGTTAAACACAAAGAAAAAATCAAGGAATTGAGGTCGGATGTTGACGTGTTGACGCTAACTGCCACACCAATTCCACGGACTTTGAACATGTCAATGATGGGCGTTCGTGACCTATCAGTCATTGAAACGCCTCCGGCTAATCGCTATCCGATTCAAACCTACGTGATGGAACAAAATGAGGGTTCGATTGTGGACGGAATCAGACGGGAGATGCAACGCGGGGGACAGGTCTTTTATTTGCATAATCGGGTTAAAGATATTGATCAGACGGTCGACAAGTTGCAGACCCTTTTGCCTGATGCGCGGATTGCTTCCATCAACGGCCAGATGTCCGAAAATCAAATGGAAGGTATCCTGTACGACTTTGTTAACGGAGATTATGATGTGTTGGTTACGACGACCATCATCGAAACGGGAGTTGACATTCCTAATGCGAATACCCTGTTCGTTGAGGATGCGGATCGGATGGGACTCTCCCAGCTTTATCAGATTCGGGGAAGAATTGGTCGAAGTAATCGAGTAGGACAAGCTTACTTTATGTACCAGCCAAATAAAGTGTTGACCGAAGTTTCTGAGAATCGACTAGAAGCCATCAAGGATTTCACTGAATTGGGTTCAGGATTTAAGGTGGCCATGCGTGATCTTTCGATTCGTGGGGCTGGGAACGTGCTCGGAAAGCAGCAGCACGGTTTTATTAATTCAGTTGGTTATGATATGTATACTAAGATGTTGTCTGATGCTGTCTCCAAGAAGAAGGGCCAGCATCGCGTGGTTGAAAAGTCTGATTCAAAGGTTGAACTCGGGATTGAAGCTTATCTTCCGGCGACTTACATTGAGGATCAGCAACAAAAGATTGAATTATACAAGCGAATCCGACAGATGGATAGTGAGGAACAATTTACCGAACTACAAAGTGATTTAATTGATCGGTTTGGTGAATATCCTGATGAAGTAGCTAATCTGCTTGAAATTGACCGCATTAAGATGCTTGCCGATTATGATCTGATTGATAAAATTCGCAAAGATCAAAATAATTTAACCGTTACCATGAGTAAGGTAGGAACCCAAAGATTCACTAGTAAGGAAATTTTGAAAGCCATTGCTGATACGGATTTTCGTTCCTCAGTGAAAGTGGTTAACGGGTGTTTTCAAATTAAGTTAGTTGTTCAACCAACGATGAAAGATGCCGATTGGTTGAAACAGCTTTATCAATTTGTCAAAAGCTTGAGTAAAATAAGATTGGATCAAGAAGAACATGAATCAAAAGACAAGTAAAAAGATTGTTAGTGGAACCTTGATCCTTTCGGTAGCTGCCATTATTTCAAAGGTACTAAGTGCTGTTTATCGGATTCCACTGGAAAATTTTGTTGGAAACGTTGGATTTTACATCTATCAGCAGGTTTATCCTATTTATGGGATTGGGGTTGCGTTTGCCTTGACCGGTCTTCCAGCGTTTGTTTCCAAGATGATTGTGGAACGGGAGACTGAAGAGGAGAAACAAACGTTGTTTTTCCAAATCATGGTGATCTTAATGATCATTTCGGTGGTTATTTTTGGCGGATTACAGTTATTTTCATCAGAAATTGCTGCTTTAATGGGAGACTTTGAATTAAAACCCGTAATTCAAGCGGTAAGCTGGATGTTTTTGTTGATGCCACTCTTAGCGGATGTGAGGGGGTACTTTCAATCTAGCATGCAGATGATTCCAACGGCGACTTCTCAAGTGGTAGAGCAGTTTGTGCGGGTTTCAATGATCATTGTGGTAGCCTATTTAGCATCCGTCCAGCATTGGAACTTATATAAGATGGGGACGTTAGCAATGTTATCGGCTCCATTAGCAGCGATTTTTTCAGCACTTATCTTGGGATATTATGCACGTGACATACTTGCTCATTTTCACTTTCAAGATTTGAAATTTAACTACCTGAAATTAGCGAAGCAAATCATCTTACAGGGTGGTGTGCTTAGTGTTTTAGCTGCTCTAATGGTGTTAATGCAGTTGGTCGATTCATTTACGGTAAAAAATGGGCTGGTAGTAAGTGGTGTAAGTAATCTAATGGCTCAGACCCAAAAGGGGATTTATGATCGCGCTCAGCCCATTGTTCAACTAGGATTAGTGATTGGAACGGCCATTTCTTCAACCGTCTTGCCACAGATGGCGTATTATCATCATGCTGGAAAAGAAAGGTCATTTAAGACCCTTGTAAACCACAGTATGCGCATTACACTGGTAGTGACGATGGCAGTTACCTTCGGACTGATTAGTATTATGCCTCAATTAAATCATCTCTTGTTTGGGAGTTATGATTTAGACATCACGCTTTCGGTATACTGTTTGAGCATCCTCTTCGCTACGATGGTGACAGCCCTTAACTCGGTTTTACAGAGTATTGATGACTTTAAAAGTACGGTGACCGCTATTTTGTTAGGTCTAATTTGTAAAATAATGATCACTAAGTGGTGCGTGATTCATTTCGGAATCATTGGTGCATCATTATCAACTATCATTGCTCTGTTAATCGTGTTATTAGTTAACTGGTATACTAGTCCAAAGCGGGTTCATGAGCACATTTTTAGTTGGAAGTTCCTATTAGAGGTATCATTAATCAGTATGGTAATGGTGATTGTCGTTGTTTTAACTGAATTCGGCTTGAACCACGTCCTTGGAGATACCAGTCGACTGGTGGATGTTATTAAATTAATGATTGTTATTCCGATGGGGGCATTCGTGTTTTTAGGAATGTGTCTGAAAGGAAAAGTTTTGACTGCTTCGGAGTTAGCGATGGTTCCAATTATGAAACGGTTTGTAGGAGATAAGCAAAAATGAGAATTGATAAATTTTTAAAAATTTCACGGATTATAAAACGTCGTCCAGTTGCCAAAAAGATTGCCGATCAAGGGCGAGTCTTTGTAAACGGCGAGCCAGCCAAATCATCAAGTAAGGTTTCGGTTGGCGATCAAATTCTGATTAAGTTTGGAAATAAAAATTTAACCGTAGAGGTGCTACAACTGTTAGATACCACCAAAAAGTCTGATTCAGACACGATGTATAAGACCATCAGTGAAACCTATGATCGTGACTATCGGGCTGAAAATGATGAATTAGAATAATTATTGTTGAATTAATATTATATTCTGGCTTTACATGTGGTACTATGTTCATATAAATTCGTGGAGGCATTCCTGATGAACAGAAATAACAACGTTGAATACTTGAATTCTGCTTCAAGGAAAAGTAAAGCAAACCAACATCAAAGAGATAATAAGAAGTTAAGTAAAAGAAGCAAGCGACTGGTTGCTCTCGTGGCAATATTTGCCGTGGCTTTTTTGGCGCTCGGGTGGCAAATTGTTAGTGGAATGAATCAAATTCACGGTGTGAATGCCCAAATTACCAGAAAAAAACAGGATTATCAGGTTGAAAAACAAAAAGAAAATGATCTTAATGAACAAATTAAGCTTTTAAATAACAAGAATTATCTTCAAGAATTGATGCGAGCTAAATATTATTATACAAAACCAGGCGAAACTGTTTACAGTTTCCCACAGAATAGTAAGATTGGTAATGAATAGAGGATTACTAGGATGTAATCTTCTTTTATTTTACTTTAAAGGATTATGTTATAATTAACACAACATTTATTAGGAGGAATGGCTTTTTTATGACAATTAAGGTTGGAGAGAAGGTCACTGGGAAAGTTTCAGGAATTACTAATTTTGGAGCTTTCATTGATCTAGGCGATCATAAGACTGGACTAGTTCATATCAGTGAGGTTTCTGATGGTTACGTAAAAGATATTCATGATATTCTGTCGGTTGGCGATGAAGTGACCGTTAAGGTTTTGAGCATTGGGGATGATGGTAAGATTGGTCTATCAATTCGCAAAGCTTCCGATCATCCAGAAAAAGAATCACATCAACATCATGGTGAACATAATCATGATGAGCATTCACACTACGGGCACTCAAATAACGGGAATCATGGACATCGCAGTGGCCGCGACAATCGTAATGGCCATAAGGGTAAGAATGAAAGCTTTGATGATTTGCTTTCAGACTTCATGAAAGAAAGCGAAAGTCGGATGTCCGTCATTAAGAAAAACACAGAAGGAAAACGCGGTGGTCGTGGTGGTCGTCGTAGTTAATGAACGAATAACTGGGCAGATTGCTCGGCTTTTTTGTTTTGGAGGTTAATTTGAATTTACGTAATCAAATTAATTCGTTGGTTAAGAAGAAACAGTGGTGGAAAAAAGACGAAAATGTTGTGATTGGGGTCTCAACTGGAGTTGATTCCATGGCTTTGTTAGATTTACTCCAACACTTAAAAAATTTTAAACCTCATATTATTGTTGCTCATGTTAACCACCATTTACGAAAACAAAGTGAGGTTGAAGAACGGTTTCTGATTGATTACTGTAAGAAACACCACCTTGATTTGCGGGTTGGCAATTGGAATCACGACCAGATTAGTAGTGGGGTGGAGAATCAAGCTCGTAAGTTTCGCTATCATTTTTTTGCGGAAGTCATGAATGATTTTAATGCTTCAGTCTTGTTAACGGCTCATCAAGAAAATGATCAAGCCGAGACCATCCTTATGAAACTCATTCGCAGTGGGAATTTGTTTGAGGTTCAAGGAATTAAAGAGAGTCATCCCTTTAATGGAGGAACGATGGTTCGACCATTACTACAGTTTTCGAAAAAATCCATCCGTTTGTATGCTAAAAATCATTCGTTAACATGGTATGATGATAAAACTAACTTTGAAAATACGGTCCTCCGTAATCGGATTCGCAACCAGGTTTTACCAGAATTAATTAAAGAAAATCCTAATGTTATCTCTCATTTTGCTAAGTTTGCTAGTAATTTGCAATCGGAACTCGACGGATCAAGTGGTTTCGCTCAAGCTGATCTTTTGAGACATGACTTAAAGATTAAAAGAGATTGCGTAAGTGCCGAGTACGATACAACGTCAATTAATCAACTTTCCATTTTACTTCGCACATTGTTAAAACAGTTGACGTCAACGGTTACTCTTTCTGATAATCAAATTACTGAAATTTTGACTTTAGTTAAAGATTTTGGAAAACCACAGGGGAAATTGCGAATTTCAAATGCTTATTTTTTTGAAAAAAGTTATAATAAAATCATGTTTTTTAAACAATCTCCTAACAATTACGATGATCACCGTGATGAAAGTTCGTTTGTGGTAGAATTAAACCAGTGGAACCGCAACGTTAACGGATTTAATTTTGGTATTTTTGATGAAAATCATGTTCCAAAGGGAAACTTTTGGCGTCGAAGTCATTTTGATTTGGCGGACTCTCAGTTTCCATTGTCCAAAAGAGCCTTTAAACCGGATGATACCGTTGAACTCAAGAATGGCGGTCATCAGAGTTTAAGAAGATTGTTAATTAATCAGAAAGTTCCAAGTGCCAAGCGACGTCACGTGCAAGTACTGGTGGACAGTAAGGAGAGTGTGTTGGCCGTCATTGGTTATAAGGAAAGCAAGTGGTTGCCTAAGGGTGCAACTCACGGGTATGAACTTTTAATTACGCGAAAGGATATAACAAATGAATGACGATATTGAGCGGGTCTTATATAGTCAAAAAGACATTGCTTCTGCAGTAAAAAGGCTAGGGAAGCAGTTAAGTAATGATTATCGAGACAAAAAGCCACTAGTAGTTTGTGTGCTGACTGGGGCAGTGCTATTTATGAGCGATATTATTCGCCAGATGGACATATACCTAGATCTTGATTTTGTCGATGTTTCAAGCTATAAGGGTGGGACTGCTTCAACCGGAAAAGTTGAGCTCATCCGTGATCTTGATGGTGATGTTAGTGGCCGTGATATCATTTTTGTTGAAGATATTATTGATACAGGACGCACCCTTCAATTTCTTGAGGATTTGGTTTCAGATCGAGGAGCTAATTCAATTAAAGTTTGTACCATTTTTGATAAACCTGAGGGAAGAGTTGTCCCTGCCAAGGCAGATTATGTGGGTTTTAACGTTCCAAATGAATTTATTGTCGGTTATGGACTTGATTACAAGGGTTTTTATCGTAACTTACCGTACATTGGAATTTTAAAACCTTCAATTTATTCGGCCTAAACGGTCGTCCATTTAAAGTAAAAGTGATAACATTCTATTTGTTATCTTTTCGAGAAATTAGATTGGGAGGCACAAATGAAAAATAATAAAAATGGGCTTTTTAAGAGTAGCCTATTTTATATCATCATCTTTGTGGTTGTCATGGGTGTGATTATGCTTGTCACTGGTGGTGGCAGCGGATCACAAAGCACTCAAACTCAGGGAATTCGTTCAAGTCAATTTACAAATGATTTGCAGACGAACAAGGTTAAAAACTTCTCTGTTCAACCTTCTGGCGGTGTATATAAAATAACTGGTCAGTACAAGAAGCCCCAAAATGTTAAGCAGAAAAATAACGGAATTCCGCTTAATTTTAGTAATGGAAAACTTACCAAGTCGAGCAACAATACTTACACTAAGGTAAATGGATTCACTACTAGCATTTTAAAGAATGACTCATCGGTTAGTCAGATTACCAAGTTAGCTAATAAGAATAAGGTGCCGATGAGTACTAAAGAAACACAATCGAATAGCTTTTGGTTAAACTTAGCAATCTCAGTTCTACCATTATTAATCTTCATTTACTTGTTCTACATTATGATGAAGCAAGCTGGTGGAGCAGGTGGTGGCGCTGGTGGTGTCATGAAAGTCGGAAAGAGCCAGGCTAAACCAGTTAAGAGTAATGTTAAGTTTAGTGACGTTGCTGGTGAAGATGAAGAAAAACAAGAACTGGTCGAAGTTGTTGAATTTTTAAAGGATCCAAAGAAGTTTACTAAGCTGGGTGCCGTTATACCAAAGGGTGTCTTGCTTGAAGGACCTCCGGGTACTGGTAAGACGCTGTTAGCCAAGGCGGTTGCCGGTGAAGCAAACGTTCCATTCTACTCATTATCAGGGTCTGATTTCGTTGAGATGTTCGTTGGGGTTGGTGCGAGTCGTGTTAGAGACTTGTTTGCTCAAGCTAAGAAGAATTCACCGGCCATCATCTTTATTGATGAAATTGATGCCGTTGGACGAAAACGTGGATCCGGAATGGGTGGCGGTCACGATGAACGTGAACAAACCCTTAACCAGTTGTTGGTTGAAATGGATGGTTTTACTGGTAATGAAGGTGTTATTGTCATTGCCGCCACGAACCGTTCTGATGTTTTAGACCCAGCCTTAACTCGTCCAGGTCGTTTTGATCGGAAGATCTTAGTTGGTCAGCCTGATGTTCGTGGACGAGAAGCAATTTTAAAAGTTCATGCCAAAGACAAACCACTTGCTTCTGATGTTGATCTTCATGAAATTGCTAAACAGACTCCCGGATTTGTTGGTGCTGATTTAGCGAACTTGCTAAATGAAGCTGCTTTACTGGCCGCGAGAAATGGTGATAATGAGATTAATGCGGCTGATATGGATGAAGCTGAGGATCGTGTTATTGCTGGACCGGCTAAACGTAATAAGGTTATTAACGAACACGAACGTCAAATTGTGGCTAACCATGAAGCTGGTCATACCATCGTTGGTTTAGTATTAAATGACGCTCGAGTTGTTCATAAGGTTACCATTGTTCCAAGAGGTCGTGCTGGTGGATATGCCATCATGCTGCCTAAGGAAGACCAACAATTGATCTCAAAGAAGAACGCTCAAGAACAATTAGCTGGGTTAATGGGTGGTAGAACTGCTGAAGAAGTCGTTTTCCATTCTGAATCATCTGGTGCTTCAAATGACTTTGAGCAAGCCACTAATCTTGCTCGTGCCATGGTTACTCAATATGGAATGAGTGACAAGATTGGAACCGTGGAACTCGAAAGTCCTAACCAAGATCCATACGCTGCTCCTAAGTACTCACAGGAAACCGCAGCTAAGATTGATGATGAAGTGAAGTACTTTATTGATGAAGCTCATGGTGAAGCTAAGGAGATTATTGAGGGTCATCGTGATCAGCACAAGGCAATTGCGGATGCGTTGCTTAAATACGAGACGTTGGATGAAAAGGAAATTTTGAGTCTCTACAAGACCGGTAAAATGCCTGAACATTCAACTAATAGTGATGAGTACCCTAGTGAAAATGAAACCTTTGAACAAGCTAAGAAAGCCATTGACGCTAAGGAGCACGAGCACGAAAAGAAACTTGAACAAGAAATTGATCATTCTGAAGAAAAACACGATGAAAATCATGATAGTAATTCAGATCACCAAGATTCTGATAATCAAGATCAATAAACGAAAAGAACGTTGGGATCAAAGCCCACGTTCTTTTTTAATCTAAGGAGGGAATAAAATGAATGATAAAAATGATGTATTAGTTAAGGCACTTACTAAAGATGGGATGTTTCGGGTTTACGGCTTAAACGCGACTGGAATTGTCAGTTATGTTCAAAAAATTCATGATACCTGGAGTACATCAACGGCAGCACTTGGAAGAACGATTGCTGCAACCTTGATGCTGTCGGCCTCAGTGTTAAAGGGAAAAGAAAGCATGACCGTTCGCTTAAATGGACGTGGTCCAGTCGGCGGAATGGTTATTGATGCTGATGCTAAGGGACACATTAAGGGATACATTCAGAATCCTCACGTTAACTTGCCACTCACAAAGGATGGGAAAGTTGATGTTTCTAAGGGTGTAGGAACGAATGGTTTTTTAGAAGTTGTTAAAAATCAGGGAACAAGTGAGCCTTACACTAGTGATGTTCCACTCGCAAGCGGTAAAATTGGTGATGATTTTACCTTTTATTTAGCAAAGTCAGAACAGATTCCATCAGCCGTTGGAGTTTCAGTTGACATTGACGGAGAAAACAACGTCCAAAGTGCCGGGGGATATTTGATTCAAGTCATGCCTGGTGCTTCTGACGAGGCAATTGATAAGTTGGAGCAGACTTTAAAGAATGCGCCCAGTATTTCGTCTATGTTAGAAAAGGATCCTAATCCTGATCACATTTTGGATGAGTTATTTGGTACGGATAATCTGGACGTTATTGATCATATGCCAGTCGAATTTGTCTGCAATTGTTCCAAAGAAAAATTTGCCAAAGACATTGCGGGAATTGGTAAGAAGGATCTGCAGCAATTGATTGATGAAGATCATGGGGCACAGGTTGTATGTAATTTTTGTGGTAAAAAGTATAACTTTTCGGAAGATGAATTAGTTGATTTACTGAATGAGAAGGATAAGTAGTATCAAAGAGCGTGCTGTCATACGGTTCGCTCTTTTTTGTACTGGTATGGTATTATATAAAATGTTTGGAAACAATTTAGATGAGGTGAAAAAATGGAGTGGAAAATTGGAAACGTAACGATTCCAAATCAATTAGTAGTAGCTCCAATGGCTGGAGTTACGAACTCAGCCTTTAGAATCATTTGTAAAAAGTTTGGTGCGGGATTAGTTGTCTGTGAAATGATTTCCGATCGTGGAATTATGTATAACAACAAAAAAACGTTAAGCATGGTTAACGTTGATCCTAATGAACACCCAATGAGTATTCAGATTTTTGGTGGAACCAAAGAAACTTTGGTGGAGGCTGCTAAGTTTATTGATCAGAAGACGGCTGCTGATATTATCGATATCAACATGGGTTGTCCCGTAAATAAGGTCGTTAAGACCGATGCCGGGGCTAAGTGGCTCCTTGATCCTGATAAGGTTTATGAAATGGTGTCATATGTAACTGCTGCCGTTAAAAAGCCAGTAACGGTTAAGATGCGAACTGGTTGGGATGAGGATCATGTTTATGCGGTGCAAAATGCGCTTGCTGCTGAGGCGGCTGGGGCTTCTGCTGTTGCGATGCACGGTCGAACTAGAAAACAAATGTATACCGGTCATGCTAACTGGGAAATTTTAAAAGAAGTTGCCGATGCATTGACGATTCCGTTCATTGGAAATGGTGACGTGACTACTCCACAACAGGCTAAACAAATGATTGATGAAGTAGGTTGTGATGCAGTAATGATGGGCCGTGCCGTTGAAGGAAATCCCTGGATTTTGAGGCAAACTGAGCACTATCTAGCAACTGGCGAATTAATCTCGGAACCAAGTGTTGAGGAAAAAATCAACACTGCTAAGGAACATTTGCATGGGCTGGTTCGAATTAAGGGTGAATACGTTGGACCAAGACAATTCAGAGGTCAGGCAGCTTATTACTTGAAAGGAATTTCTCATTCGGCTCGAACCAAAGTGAAGTTAAACAATGCTGAGTCTGAAGCAGAGATGGACCAGATCTTCGATGATTTTCTAGAAAAAGATGCGATGAGAAACGCACGGAAAAATGCATAATTACGGTGCTTAACTATGTTATTATGAATGTAAGTTACTAGTTTGGGGGATTTGAATTGGCACAAGAGAAGAAAATGAATGACCAATTAAAAGTTCGTAGAGAAAAGATGCAAGAGCTACGAGATGAGGGAATTGATCCTTTTGGTCATGCCTTTAAGCCAACTTATTTGGCAAAAGATTTAGACAAAGAGTTTGATAAGTACGATAAGGAAGAATTAGAACAAAAAGATGTCAAGGCTACAATTGCTGGGCGAATGGTAGCTAAACGGGGCAAAGGTAAAGTTGGATTTGCCGATATCCTTGATCGTTCGGGTAAAATCCAGGTTTACGTTCGAAAAGACGTTGTTGGAGAAGAACAGTATCATATCTTTAAACGTGCTGACATCGGGGACTTTCTTGGCTTTACTGGTGAAGTAATTAAGACAGACATGGGGCAACTAACCGTTCGTGCGACGTCCATCACTTTCCTATCAAAGGCACTTCGTCCACTTCCTGATAAGTATCACGGATTACAAAATAAAGAACAAAAGTATCGTCAGCGATACCTTGATTTAATCTCAAATCGTGATAGTTTTGAGCGTTTCCAGAAGCGCAGTAAAATTATTAAGGCAGTTCGAAACTTCTTGGATAATAAGATGGACTTTACTGAGGTTGAGACCCCAGTATTACACACTACTGCTGGTGGAGCATCCGCTCGTCCATTTATAACTCATCATAATGCTTTAAATATTGATTTATATTTGCGAATTGCACTGGAACTTCATTTGAAGCGTTTGATTGTAGGTGGCATGGGACGTGTCTACGAGATTGGCCGTGTGTTTAGAAATGAAGGGATGGATAAGGAACACAATCCTGAATTTACTGAACTTGAGACCTATGCTGCATACTTTGATTTTCATGATGTAATGGATGAAACCGAAGGAATTTTTAGAGCCGCTGCCAAAGCCGTTAGTGATAATGGTAAGGTTACGTATCAGGGTGAAGAAGTTGATTTGAACCAAGAATTCGATCGAATTCATATGGTTGATGCCGTGAAAAAATATACGGGAGTTGATTTTTGGCCTAAGATGTCGGATGATGACGCTAAGAAGTTGGCTGATAAACACGGTGTGCACTATGAATCATACTGGAAAGTTGGTCATATCATTAATGCTTTCTTTGAACAGTTCGTTCAACCAAAGCTAAAGAAGCCAACGTTTGTCTATGGTCATCCAATTGAAATTTCTCCTTTGGCAAAGAAAAATGCTGATGACCCAAGATTTACGGACCGTTTTGAATTATATATTCTTGGTAATGAATATGCTAATGCTTTTTCTGAATTAAATGATCCAATTGATCAACGTCAACGTTTTGAAGCTCAAGCTAAGGAACGTGAAGAGGGGAATGATGAAGCTCAGGGTATCGATGAAGACTTTATCGAAGCACTTGAGTATGGCATGCCTCCTACAGGTGGATTAGGAATTGGAATTGATCGCTTGGTAATGCTTTTAACTGACGCACCATCCATTCGTGATGTTCTCTTGTTCCCAACTATGAGACCAGAAGATAATTCTGATAATCCACAGGATAAAGATAATAAAAAATAGATTTGTTTGATAGAAAAAGAGATGATTTTAATCATCTCTTTTTATTTGTACAAAAATGATTTGAAACATTGTTAGAGTAGCTTTTGTAAAGATTGATCACTTGTACGATTACGTTCATTTATTAGATGGAAAATGAAAGTTGAAAAAAGTTTGACCTTTTTTGACCAAAAGTGTTGACAAAGTATTTGAGCGCATGTATAGTAGTAAATGCTCAGTGAGGGAGAAAAATGATTTTATAATAATTAATAAGTCACTGATTATGAACTAAGTTAATTATCATAAATATTGCTCTTGCACTAAAGTGCAAAATACTGTATTATATTTGATGTTGCAGTAATGATTTTGCCGATTGCTAACAAATAAATTTAAAATAATTGAGTTTATCTGTTGACATTGAAAACACAACGTAGTATAGTTATACATGTTGCGTTAAGGAAGAATCAAACAGCAACAATTAAGAGTAGATCTTTGAAAACTGAACAAGATTTTGATTACAAGTGTAAGGTAATTTTAAGTTGTAGAACTTAAAATTA